>JBBRCO010000039.1:0-27257 GCA_038204755.1 Verrucomicrobiales bacterium | reverse complement strand
TCTTCCTTTCTTTGATCGGTTCGTTGTGGCAATCTTAATTGCGTTTAATCGACTCGCTCTCCCCCAGCGGGTCCCGGGATAGCCATTGGCCTGTTATCGTATCAAGGAAACGCCTGCCGAAGTTGTAGAGGCCCGTTTCCTCATCCAAATATTTCGTGGCGAAACGGAACGGGCAGCTTGAGGCTTTGGGGCCTCTTGCATAGAGGAATTCACCAAATGGGCCGTAGGCGTATTCCGCTTGGAGGGTGCCAGTGGCATCGGTTAGAGCGATGACATTCCCGCCGCCGTCATACAGCGGATAGAGGTCGGTGGTGGTGTTGCCCTTGGTTTCCTGAATGAGCAAAAGTCCGCCCGCGCCTCCGGCTCCGCCGTGGGTGCCGCTGATGTCGGGTCCCCAGACGTATTTTCTTTCTAACGTGGTGAGGCCGCTGGGGAGCTGGTGGCGCTCGTAGATGAGGTCGTTGCCGTGGTGGAGGAAGGTGATGACCTTTTGCTCGACGATGCCGCCGTTCTGGTAGCGGTTGACCTTCTTGCTGAATCTCCGGCCTTCGGCGTCGTAGGCGTTGGTGAGGTCGTAGCCTTGGGGGGTGGTGGGTGAGTTATGGCCTTTCGTGCGTGCGCGTGTGAGTTCGTTTTTTGCGTTCCAGCCAAAGTCCCAGAGGGCGCTGGACTCGCGGTTTCCGGCGGCATCGTAGGTGAAACTCTCTGCTACAGGAGGAACCCAGACGGCTCCGTATTGTTCGGCCTTGGCGTCGGGGTGGGCTCCGGGGTCGCCTTCGCCGGGGAGGACGGCCAAGGTTGTCCATGGAACCCAGCCACCGGAGGCACCGGGAGGCGTGATGGGGTAACTGTAGGCTCCGGTGAAGCTGGGGATTTCGGTACCATTGACCCAGACGCGGGCGTCGGGATGGGCGGCGACCTTGAGGGTTTTGTTTTGGGTGTTGGTCCAGGCGAGTGTGCGGTTGAGGAGGTCGCTGGTGTTGGCGCTGTTTTCGGTGCGGCGGCCGATGCCGTCGAAAGCATAGCTGAAGCTGCCGAGGGTGGGATGGCTGGCGCTGGTGAGTTGGCCGCTGGTGTAGGCGTAGGTCCAGCCGGCCCCGGCGGTTTTTACTTTCAGACGGCGGCCCTTGCCGTCGAAGGCGGTGGCTTCGTCGTTGGCGGCGCCCTTGTAGTCGAATGCGGGTGCGCCGGTGACGTTGCTGGTGGCTGACAGGATGCGCCCGGCGGTGCCGCGCGTCCATGTCTGGGTGACGGCGGGGACAAAGGTGCCGCTGGCATTTCCCCATTGGAAGCCGGTGATCTGACGGGCACCGTTCCGGCCGACGACAACTTTGAGATTTCCGCTGGTGAGTTCGGAAACTTCGCCGGAGATGCCGTTGGGAGCTTTTGTTGCGGAATGGATGACGGCATTTCCCCGATAGAGGGTGAAGCCGGTGTCGCGGCCGACGGCATCAAGTCCTTTAACGATCTTGTAGCCAGCGAGCGGGCCGGAATTCCATGCGGTTTCGAACAACCTTCCATTCTGATAGATCAGCGAGCGGGCACCGGAGGAATCGCCGATTTGCTTGGTCCTTCCGGCTCGGTCGTAGCCATAGCTTTGGCCGATGGCGGGAACGGTGAAGACTCCCGAGGCCACGATGGGCCAGGTGGCGGAGGTGAGGTCCTTCGCACCGTCGTTTGAGTAACCGAACGCGAGTTTCCCGCCGCGGGCGAGGGTGATTTCCTTGAGCAGACCACCGGCGAGGAACTCTCTCACTTCGCCAGCTCCGGCGGCGTAGTTTTTGGCGGTAGGGGCACCGGCGGCGTTGATGACGACCTCGGTGGATGCGCCGACGGCGGGGACGGTGGTGTGTTTGAAGCCGCTGCCGCTGGTGGCGAGGGTTTCGGTCCTTCCGATGACTTCGGCACCGCTGGTGGCGACTTGCGTGCCATCGAGCTTCTGGGTGGTGGTGACGCCATCGACTGTTAGCGTTTCTTGTCCGCCGCTGATCGTGTGGCCTCCGAGGATGTTGCCACGGCCGGGGGCGTTGAGGGCGGAAAGGGTGCCGTTGAGGTTGAAGGTGGCGCTGTGGGTTTCCCCGCCGATGCTGAGAGAAACGCTTGCCAACGAGCCGTCGGCCCGCCAGGCGGGGTTGAGGGCGGCGGCGGGGACGCCGGTGCCTGACAGGGTGCTGTTGGTGGTGAGGCCGAGGTTATTGTAAGTCTCGGTTTTGCTCCAGCCCTTGGTGGAGGTGGTGGTGACGGTTTGATCGGCGCGGGAAAGAACAACTCCCCCGAGGAAAATCACCAGTGTTAACAAAAATGGAAGCGCAGTGGTCAAGGCGGGAAAATTGTCTCAAACGCGAGCTTGCAGAAAAAGCGGAATATCCCCCAATTTCACTCCGACATCGCAGGAGCGTGTCGCATTTCTTACTGAATTCTTGTCGGAAATCCGCCGTGGCATGCACGAGGATTTCCCTCGGTTAACCAGAACAGCGCTCGGAGGTGGGCACTTGTCATCCGTAGCCTTGGCGAAGGATGAAGGCGTTGGGGTGTTCAGTGTGATGTAGGCGGACTTTTCCCGCGCAAAATGACGAAGTGTGGAGCCAAACAATCCAGAATTGAAGGAAAGTGCCCGTGGCATGACTGGTGAGTTTTGAGCTATTCCGAGTCCAAGGGGGTTCAACCGTCGAGAAGCCGTTCCTGCTTCGATTTCCAAATGAATGGTACGTGCCATGCAATTGGTTTGGCTTGTACAGTTCACTTGTCTACCACTACTGGTTGGAACGTGGGTTCATGAGGAGACATCCTGGCCACGAAATGCACCTAGAAAAACAATTCCAGGCCAATGGTTCGCAGGTGCTTCGCATAGCAGATAATAGCAAACAAGCGCACCATTGGCAATTTCCACTCCATTGAGAGCCGCAACTTCACAGGCCTCGTTCACAAAACCCTCCCAGCCCGAAAACCCCTCCAAAAGCTTCCTTACAGGGACTGGCTTTTCTTCGAATGTAATTTCGCAAATAGAACTTAAGGGGGCGGATAGTTTGAGACTGGGTTCAATCTCTTCATCGGTACAACGATCCATCTGATTTTCATCGACGAATGTCCCGATCCAAATCGAAACAGCTTCTCTTGTTGGGTATTGAACTCTCATGATTTTTTTAACGAACTGGGAAGGGAAGATCATACCATCCGTCCTCAAATATGTGCCCCATATTCGTTCGCCCCAGTTCTGGACGATAAATATCGGGATCGCGTTGATATGCCTTCCACATGTCCTGCCCCCATCCTTCAGCGGCAGCACGTTGCTGGGCGTCAGTGAACTTATGTCCCGGCACGTGTCCGGCTTGCCATGGCTCACCGGGATTAATTTTGACTCCAGAGGGATCGTAAACATTGCCGTTATGAGCTTTAGAGCGCTCCCAAATTTCGGCTCGCGTTCCCTTGCTCAACTTTACGCGCCCATACGCTGAAGCGTTCAAGCCCCAAGTTTCCCCCTTTACTGCCGGAAACACGTAGTCAGCCAGAGTTGCAGTTCCCCCACTGTCCAATGAACCCGTTGTGCTGGCTAGGGCTCCTTGTGCGGTGGCGTAGAGAGGTGTAGCGGCCAGCGACGATCCCGAAGTCAAAGCCCCTGTCGTGAGTTCTTTGCTGAGTCCGAGAATTAACCTTGATTGCGCGAGGGTCGAACCGCTTGCCATCAGGTAGCCGGTTTTCCCAGCATAGGAAAGGCCGCGTCCCAGAAGCTCGCCGCCGACGGTGGCAACCACTCCTTCGCCAACGATCCATCCCGCCGCTTTGCCGTACTCTTCGCGGGAGATTGCGACCGCTGCATGACCTCCCGGCAACAGGGTGGCGGTGTCTTCCTTGATTTTGAGCAATTCAAGATCACCTGCCAGAAGCTCTTGATCGACCAAGCTCCGCATGGCTTGCATTTGCTGCTGCTGCCGGAACTGCGGATCGGTTTCGAGGAGGGCTTTGCTTGTTTCTCCAATGAACGAGGAACGAGGGTAGTAACCGAGTTGTTCCCACTCTCCCCTGCTATTTCCTTCGACCACCGAAAACCAAACCTGAAACCGATTCGCCAATCCCGGAACCGGGATGATTTTCACGGGGGCTTTGAGATCGATCTTCGCCAGCCCCAGCACATCCACATAATTCACAGGGTCGTTGCCGCAGTACGAATAAAGGTTAATCGACTCACTCTCCCCTAGCGGTTCGCGGGATAGCCATTGGCCTGTTATCGGATCGAGAAAACGCCTGCCGAAGTTATATAAGCCGGTTTCTTCGTCATAGTATTTTGTGGCGTAGCGGAAGGGACAACTTGAGGCTTTGGGGCCTCTCGCATAGATGGGTTCGCCGAAGGGACCATAAGCGTATTCAGCTTGGAGGGTTCCGGTATTATCGGTTAGGGCGACTACGTGGCCGGTTCTATCATAAAGCGGATAGAGGTCGATAGTGACGTTGCCTTTTGTCTCGCGGATGAGCAGCAAGCCGCCCGCGCCACCGGCTCCGCCGTGGGTGCCACTGATGTCGGGTCCCCAGAGGTATTTTCTTTCGAGCAATGTGAGTCCGCTGGGGAGCTGGTGGCGTTCGTAGATGAGGTCGTTGCCGTCGTGAAGGAAGGTAATGACCTTTTGCTCGACGATGCCGCCATTCTGATAGCGGTTGACCTTCTTACTAAATCTCCGGCCCTCGGCGTCGAAGGCGTTGGTGAGGTCGTAGCCTTGGGGGGTGGCGGGGTTGTTGCAGTCTTTGGTGCGGGCCCGGACGAGTTCGTTTTTGGCGTTCCAGCCAAAGTCCCAGAGGGCGCTGGACTCGCGGTTTCCGGCGGCATCGTAGGTAAAACTCTCGCTAACAGGCGGCACCCAGACGGCTCCGGATTGTTCGGCTTTGGCGTCGGGGTGGGCTCCGGGGTCGCCTTCGCCTTCCAGGACGGCGAGGGTGTTCCATGGCACCCAGCCGCCAGAGGCTTCGGGAGGCGTGATGGGGTAACTGTAGGCTCCGGTGAAGCTGGGGATTTCGGTGCCATTGACCCAGACGCGGGCGTCGGGATGTGCTGCTACCTTCAGGGTTTTGTTTTGGCTGTTCGTCCAGCCGAGGGTGCGGTTGAGGAGGTCGCTGGAGTTGGCGCTGTTTTCCGTGCGGCGCCCGATGCCGTCGAAGGCGTAGGTGAAGCTGCCAAGCGTGGAATGGGTGGCGCTGGTGAGCCGACCGTTGGTGTAGGTGTAAGTCCAGTCTGCTCCTGTGGTGGTGCATTTTTTCCGGCGACCTTTGGCATCGAACTCACCATAAGCAAAGGAGGGCGCACCGGTGACGCTGCTGCCTGCGGCGGTGATGCGCCCTGCGGTGCGCGTCCAAGTTTGGGAAACTGAACCGCGTGTGATGGAGGTGATGTTGCGGGCGGCGTCGCGTCCGAAAGTGGCGGTGAGCGAGCCTGAACTGATAGCGGAAACCTCGCCGGATACGCCGTTGGGAGCTTTTTGCGCGGAGTGGATGACGGCATTTCCCCGATAGAGGGTGAAGCCGGTATCGCGCCCGATGGTATCGAGACTCCTCACGATCCTGTATCCACCGAGTGCTCCCGAGTTCCACGCGGTGGAGGCCAGCCTGCCATTCTGATAGGCGAGCGTTCTCACGCCGGAGGAATCCCCGATTTCGTTGATGCGTCCTGCCCGGTCGTAGCCGTAACCTTGGACGATGGAGGATATAGTGAATGGCCCGGATGCTACGGCGGGCCAGGTGGCGGAGGTTAGATCCTTCACACCGTCGCTAGAATAGCCGAATGCAAGGCTCCCGCCGCGTGCGAGGGAGACGGATTCCAGAAGACCGCCTGCGGTGTGGGTATAGCTTTCCCCTGCGCCTGCGGCGTAGTTTTTGGTAGTGGGCGCACCGGCGGCGTTGAGGACGGTTTCGGTGGCCGCACCGATAGCGGGGGTGATGGTTTGTGTGAAGCCGCTGCCGCTCGTGGCGAGCGTTTCGGTCTTGGCTGGGCTGTCACTGCCGCTGGTGGTGGTTTGCGTGCCATCAAGCTTGCGGGTGGTGGTGGTGCCATCGACGGTGAGTGTTTCCAGCCCGTCGCTGATCGAGTGGGCAACGGGGATGTTTCCGTTGGGGCCGGTGAGGGAATCGATGGTGCCGTCGTTCTTGAAGGCGGCACTGTGGGTTTCCCCGCCGATGCTCAGGGATACTCCTGATAGCGAGCCATCGGCCCGCCAGGTCGGGTTGAGATCTGCGCTAGGAATGCCCGCACCTGATAGGCTGCTGTTGGTGGTGAGGCCGAGGTTGTTGAAAGCCTCGGTTTTGCTCCAGCCCTTGGTGGAGGTGGTGGTGACGGTCTTGGCAGTGTAGCTTGGGGTGCGGGTGATGGTTTCCTCGTTGCCGTTGATTCGGGTGACGGTGACGTTTCCCGATGGCGTCCAGATGGTTTTGAGGATTTCGCGCAGGCCACTATTTTCGGTGAGTGACAGTGTGGTGATGAGGCTGCTGCCAGATGCGGCGGTGCTGCTCTCTATGTAGCGGTCGCCGGAGCCGAGGATTCCGTTTCCGTCTGCGTCGAGGCCGGAGCGGATGATGGCTCCGGCGGAGTTGTAGGGATCGGACTCGGTGATGGTTTTGCGTCCTGCGGCATCGGTGGTGCGGATGCGTTGCAAGGAGGAATCGGCTGCGCTGTAGAGAAATTGGGTTTCGTCGCTCCCGCTACCGGAAGCCGATGGGGTTTCGGTCTTGTGGATGCGTCCCCAGGAGTCGGTCCAAGTAATCTGGAATCTGGCGGATTGGCCGGTTAGTGCGGTGGCGGTTTTGATGAGACCGTTTTCGACGGTCAGGTTTGTGCCGTTGTTTGCTCCGAAGGGCAGGGTGGGGCCGGAGGCGGTAAAGAGGGAGGCATCGTTATTGCGGACGGAAGATTGATAGTTACCTAGCAGGGTTGTGCGGTTGATGTCGATGGCGGTGGCACCGTGGCTGATGGAGAGATTGTCGGTGACGCCGTTCCAGGTCGTATTGGAAGAAGTAAGGCGGCCGAAAGCATCGCGGGAGTCGGTGATGGAACCGGTCGCGCCCCCAGTGATCGAACTGGAAGTGCTGAAGGCGGTGTAGATGTTTGCGGCACTAATACCGTTGCTACTGACTGTTCCGGGCCGCCCGAGCACGTCGTATCCCGACGACTCCGATGCGATCCCCAGGTAGCCGGAGTGGGTGGATATTCGCGAAAGGTTTGCGTCGTAAGCCCAAGAGGAATCGAGGCTGGTGTTGGAATCGGAAGCTTTTCGGGGCATTCCCCATGCGGTTGGGTCGGCGTAGTTGGTGCCACGGGTTTTCACCGTGCCACCGTTGATCACAAAGGATTCGATTTTGGTAGGGAATCCACGGGTGTTGACGTTTTGGACGAGTTTAGTACCCCGGCTAACCGAAGTGCCGGAAATCTGACCTTCTTCGAGGGTGAGGACGTAAGAGCCATCGCCATTCGTATTCCAATCATAGGTGGTCCCGGTGCCATCGGAGTTTTTTGCTAGCAACGGCAAGCCGGGTAGTCCGATTGTGGCGGTGCCGTATTCCACCTCGCGCCATGAGACGGATGCATGGGATTTGCTGCTAACACTGCCGTCCGGCGCGGAGTAGGTTTTCACCTTGGTGCCGCCATCGAGGAACTCGGTCCAAGTGGTGGCATAGGCTGTACCATTGAGTTTGTGAGTGAGTGAATAGGTATCTCCAGTGGCGCTCCCGGTGGTGGTCCATGGGGCTTGGGTCTCGGAGGTCAGAAGGCCATTGGCGTCCCATGTGCAAGAAGCATCCGGCTGGGTGCCGCTATAGTTGATAGAGACGGAGCTGGGCAAAATACCATAGCGTGTGGCTCGATCATTCCCCAGGGTGGCCATCCCGGTGATGGTTTCACCTGCTGATGTGATAGTCCAATCCGATGGAAAGGTGTCATTGAAGGGATTGAGGGACATCGACGACAAGGACGAAACCAATTGCCCGTCCAAAGACTCGCGCAGGGTGATGTGGTGCACTGTCGATGCGTCTTCATTGGTCGTGGTAGTGATCGCGATTTCTTTTTTAAGCTTCTCAATGGTGCCTTGGGAAAGCTTAAGAGTCCAGGAATGCATTCCCTCCGTCCACCGCCACCAATCATGAGAATTGTAGAGATCGGACGCCCTCCATCCGAGTCCTTGGTCGGGTAGAACATCGTTGGCCTGAATTTCGTATTTTTCATCTACACTGCCCGACGCTTCTAATTTGCCGGTCACTTCCAATTTTTCGGCGTCGGTGGGATGGGCTGTTGAGCCTCCCTCGTGGGAAAACGTCCAAGTGCGGATCAAGGTCATGCCGGAAAGGCTCATGGTCTGTCCCGAAGTCGGAGCGGCGCTACCGCTCGGGCGTCGATAGATTTTGACCGTATAGCCGCCGTAATGATTGGCGTTGTAGGTGATATCCGCGACCAGATCCCTTCCCGCAACCTGCTTGAGCCTCGGGCTGTCCCATGCACGGTACAATGAGAAGGTGTCGTATCGGGAGATGTCAAATTCGGGGGCGGGTAGCGATCCGTGGTACCAACCCATGCTGTCGCCGGGCAGGCTCTGCATTCTGCTTGAGCGGCCATTCTCATAGACGACATGGTAGTCGGAACAACTCCCGGCGAACTGGAGCAAATAGGAGGAATCAAACCGCATCAGCGGGTTCAAGCTATCCCACAAGGCGGTATAATAGCCATACCAGGCATCCGGTGCGCACTCCATAGGGCTTGTGGAGACATAACCGTTGCCCGCCCCATGCAGCCCCGGTCCAACATCAATGCCAAACAAAAGGCTCGGACGGGGATGGAGCAGCAGGTCGCCGCCCGCGGTATTGGGGGCCAAAACGCCATCCGCCGGTTCGAGTTTTGAACGCATGTCTGTGGCATCCACGCCACGGATGAAGGTCGGCTTGAACACAGAGTAAAAGGCGCACCCGATCTCCCAGTTCCGTTCATAGGATTTGAGATAATCAAATGAATGCCCAGGATCATCGGCGGAAAGAGTATATGCATCCAAATTCTGGTAGCCGCCCGCCACGAATGATTGACCTATATCCAAATTGCTTTCTAACGATTTAACCCAGGAACCACTGATGGACGCAGTGGGAGGGGCTTCGAATAGAGGAACGCTGCCCGAATTCCCAAAGCCATCGACCACATATCCACCTTCGTCCTTCTCGTATTTTGAAGGAACACCACTGACGACAATCTGATTCCAACGGCTTCTATGAAGAATATACACAGTCCCATTGATTTGTGTGCCTTCGCCGCCCGGAGCGGTTGCGCTTACCTGAGCTTCGTCGGGATAATTGGCCACAAGTCTAACGATCTGCGTGCGTAAGGAAGCTGTGATTCCTGGTGTTCTGGAGTCATACAGTCCATAGTATCCAGAGAATTCGATATTCGAGTCCAGACAGGACGTGACTGTGGGTCCACAATCAATGTTATAAATATCCCGGTTTCCCGGTCCGATGGAAGTGGGTTTCCATATCACAGATTCAACGACCGTATCATGATCATGAATTTCGACGCGGGGTTTGCGGTCGCCGTCTCCGTCATCGTCGGTGGGATCATCGAAAACTACGACTTCGTGGACACTGGTTTGGTCAAGCATGTATTTCTGGCGGAAGCTGGCGGGCCACTGGATGAGACGCAACGCTCTCACCCGTTGTGCCAGCAACCGCAAAAGCTCGTTGTAATTCCCAGGTGTGGCCCTCGCCAAAGGCTCGAAATTCCCTGATTTGTAGGGTGTGAGGGAGCCCACAGTCCCATGCTCAACGAATTCACCCGGACTGGCGTTCAGGAAGCTGAATTTCAGGCGTTCGAATTCTCCAATAGCCTGATTGAGAATCGCGATTTTCCCGCCGATATCCAATCCCTCGACAGCCAATTGGGTGGGATTGATTCCGGCTCCCAACCAGTTGATGGGATAGTTGTCGGGTAAATTCCCATTTATATCTTCAGGGTCGTTGTTCTGGTCATTTAGATAGATAATGACCTGTTTCTGCTGATTGACCACTCGCTGGCGGTCGGAGAGCGAGAGAATCACGTCGGAAAGGGATTGCCCGGACGAGACTCCTCCGATGGACAGCCATGTTAGTAATGTCAGGGCGCATTGCAGGATTCGAGAATGTATCATCATAATGTCAAGTCATGCGGATGCGGGAAAATTGGCTCGCTGAAAGCAGCAGACTTACTCGGCAGTTACCTGTAGCAGGAGCTTCGGATTGTCTTTGGACATCGGATTGAGCGCCTTGGTGTTTTCGGTGGCATTGGTGAGACCGTCGCAATCGGGATCAAGCGCGTTGTCATTGCCGCCAGCTGTCGATGCCGCGCTGTAAGGCTCGTAGCCGAAGGTGAGTTCGAAAATGTTCGACAGCCCATCAGCGTCGAAGTCCGCATTCATCGCTTCATCCAGATTGGTGATCGCCGGTTCATCCACCGTGAACAGACGCACGAAGAATTTGGCGGTTGAGCTTTCCAGCCCACGACTGTGCATTCCGTCTCCGAAGTCTAGGAACGGCGTGTACTGCCATTCAACGAGATCCGTGGACCACTGCATGAAATAGATCCGACCTTCAACGCCCTGCCAGTCGGCGGCAAAGGTTCTCTGCAATCCTTGGGTAAAGATCACCGGCGGTTGCGGAGCTGGATCGGCAGAAATCGACCCCATTAGAAAAGCCACGGGTGTCAAGGTGAAGACGGTTTTAAAGAGCAGTTTCATCAGTTACCTCCTTCCTTTTTGATGGTATCTGCGGCCATTCCAACGGGGTGGTCGCGTTCCCAGAAATGGATCGTCCTGTCCTTGGGAACCGGCGGGTGGGCGATGAAGTAAGCTCGTTGAGCTTGTTCCGCCTTGATCCGCGCCAGATAGGCTTCCCTCATGCGCGGCCCCTCGTTTCGATAGAGCTGGTGCAGATCCTCCATGATCTCCACGGATTCCTTGTCCGGGTTCACGCTCACAATCACGTATGCCGGATCACCGTCGGAGAGAAACGGGATTTCCGGCGCGCTGTATTCCAAGTCGTTTTTTGCCACGAACTTCGGCGTGGTTTCTGTTTCCTCGTTGCCGATCCCCATCCCCATCATGTCGTATGCCCGGACCTCGCCACCACTGCCCGTCACCGAAAAAGTGGAAAATCCGCTGAAAAGGTTGAAATCCAGATTAGACCATACCGTGATTTCCTTCCGTGGATTTCCGCTAGCAGAGCAACGGAGCAGAGTCCGCGAGTGATCGTAAACGGTAGCCGAGAGAAAAAGGCACCGGGAGTGTTCGGGGCTAACTTCCAAGGGCACTGCCGCCCCGGAATCAACCGGCGGCGCTGGCGGCGGTGGCGGATCGGGCAGCTCCGGATCCTCCACCAGATGCACCGTCTCAATGATGGTGCCCGTGACCGGCGGCAATCCGGACATTGGCGGTGCCTCGACGACATCCACCTCGCGCACCACCGTGCTTTCCACCTTGAAATCCGGCAACACTGGCGGAGGCATTGGAGGGGACGCCTTCCCATCGGAGAGCGCGCCGGGGATTTCAGCTACTAGTTTAGGAGTGACTGCCTGTTGGCCATGCAATGGCAGCAGGCCACCTAGCAACGCGAGTGTAATGGGCAGGGATTTCATAAACGAGGTCAGTTTCTGTATGGGTGATTAGGTGTCGAGCTTCCTTGGAAGGAAAGTTTGGGGTCCCTCCGACCCACGCGTTTCTATAGCGATGGCAAATAGCGTGTCACGCGATCCACAGTAAAGTGTGAGCCATTCATCTGCAAGGGTCAATTTACTTTGCCGAAATGATTCCCAACAGGCCTGAGCTTGTCGCCCAACAAATGGTATCAAAAATGATCCAGATTCGTCTTGAAAAAGGACTTTCGGTCAACAAGCTCGCTTGGATGTCCGGGATAAGTCCATCAGCAATCACATTCATCGAGAATGGGACGCACAGCCCAACTCTCAAAACTTTTCTGCGAATCGCAACGGCTCTTGAATCGGATGTGGCCCATCTTTATTGGGAGGCAGACAAGGCGGTTCCCCCGGCTGAGTAGCAGGGTTTCTCTCGCCGCCGGCATCAGCCCGATCGTGCAGGCGCTGCTCGGCAAGGGTGCGGCATTGGGCACGGTGCTGGCCTTCATGATGTCGGACATCGCCCTCTCGCTGCCGGAAGTGATCATTTACGGAAAGTCCTCAAGCCGCGGCTCATCGCCACGTTCTTCGGCGTGGTGGCGGCTGGAACTATGCTCTTCGGCTATCTGTTCAATGCGGTTTTAAAAGCAGCCGGAGGCGGTGGTGGTGGGAAAACGGACTCAAGTCCTGGACTGCTTTTTACGAACCGGGATTCTCGTCCGCGTTCGCGTGCTTACGGTATTCATGGCGGATGTCGCGGGCCTCGCCGAGGAAAACGGCGTCCTCTCCTATGTTCACTGCGAGGTCGCCGATGCGTTCGATGGAGCGGGCGACGAAGATGAGGTGCAGTAGGTTTTCCGTGCGGCCGTTGGCGTCCTCAAGGCGGCCGCTGAGCGACGAGATCATTTGTTTGTGGAGCCGGTCCAGTTCCTTGTCGCGCGCTTTCAGTCCTTCACCAAGTGCGGCGTTTGAGTCGGTATAGGCCATCAAGGCGTCACGGAACAGGCTGTCCGCCATGGAGTAGAGCGGTTCTGCAAGCCCCACTTCCTCCAGCGGGGAGCTTTTGCAGATTTTCTTCGCGCGCTTGGCGATGCTGACTGCGTGGTCGGAGATGCGCTCCAGGTTGTGCGCCATCTTCATCGAGGTGATGATGAGGCGCAGGTCCGAAGCAACGGGATGGAATCTAACGAGAATTTCCATGCCGGACTGGTCGATCTTGCGCTCGAGGTCATCGACGTCCGAATCGTCCGCGATGACGGTGCGGGCGAGGTCGATGTTGCGTTCGAGCAGGGATTGCATCGCACGTTCCAGATTCTGTCTGGCGAGGCTGGCCATCAACAGAACCTCGCCCTTCAGGCTTTCGATGGCTTTGTCGAATTCGCGGAAAATGTGCTGATTGTTCATGAAGAAGTATAGGATGCGCAGTGTATAAATCAACCGAAACGGCCGCTGATGTAGTCCTCTGTTTTCTTATGGGTGGGATTGCTGAAAATTTTCGAAGTGGTGTCGGATTCGACCAGCTCGCCCATGTAGAAGAAGGCGGTCATGTCGGAAACGCGCGAGGCCTGCGCCATGCTGTGGGTGACGATGATGAAGGTGTAGTCTTCCTTGAGTTTCCAGATCAGCTCTTCGACCTTGGCGGTGGCGATGGGATCGAGCGCGCTGCACGGCTCGTCCATCAGCACGACCAGCGGCTTCACGGCGATGGTGCGTGCGATGCAAAGCCGCTGCTGTTGTCCGCCGGAAAGCCCGAGCGCGGATTCCTGCAGGCGGTCCTTCACCTCGTCCCAGAGTGCGGCCGCCTGTAGCGATTCCTCGACCGCTTTATCGAGCACCGCCTTGCTGCGTTCACCGCGGAGGCGCAGGCCGTAAGCGACGTTTTCATAAATGCTGCGTGGGAATGGATTGGATTTTTGGAAAACCATGCCCACGTCGCGGCGGAGTTTCACGACGTCCACCGAGTGGTCGTAGATGTTCACACCGCTGATCTCGATTTTCCCCTTCGTGATTACGGCACCCGGGATTTCGTCGTTCATGCGGTTGATGCAGCGCAGGAGCGTGGATTTTCCACAACCGGACGGCCCGATGAACGCGGTGACGCCGTTGGCAGGGATTTCCAACTGGAGGTCTTTCAATGCCCGCGTCGGCCCGTAACAGAAATCGAGGTCCACCACGGTGATGGAGGAGCCTGTCTGCGGTTCGGTGGCCGGGCGGTTGAGGATGGTGTGCATGATTCGGTGGTTCAGCCGAAGGTTCCGGTGACGTAGGCCTCGGTCTGCTTTTCGCGGGGTTTTTCGAAAATCTGCATGGTGTCGCCGTATTCTACCAGATTGCCGAGGTACATGAACGCCGTCTTGTCCGAGCAGCGGGTGGCCTGCGCCATGTTGTGGGTGACGATGACGATGGTGAATTTTTTCTTCAGCTCATGAAGCAGTTCCTCAATCTTGAGGGTGGCCAGCGGATCGAGAGCGGCGCAGGGCTCGTCCATCAGGAGGATTTCCGGCTTGTTGGCAATGGCACGGGCGATGCAGAGCCGTTGCTGCTGGCCGCCGGAAAGACCGAAGGCGCTGGTGTGCAGGCGATCCTTCACCTCATCCCAAAGTGCGGCGCTTTTCAGGGCGTTTTCGACAATTTCATCGAACTCGGCGTGCTTCGTTTGACCGGCGACGCGGAGGCTGAAGGCGACGTTTTCGTAAATCGACTTCGCGAACGGATTGTATTTCTGGAACACCATGCCGATCTGGCGGCGGAGTTCCTGAAGATCCAGGTCAGGGCGGTTGATGTCGATGTCGTGGATCTTGATCGAGCCAGCGGTGATCCTCGCGCCCGCGATCCGGTCGTTGATGCGGTTCATGCAGCGCAGCAATGTCGATTTCCCGCAGCCGGAAGGACCGATGAATGCGGTGACCTGGCGGGCGGGGATGTCCATGCTGACGTCGTGGAGCACCTGCTTCGCACCATAGGCGAAGCAGACGTTCTGGATCTGGATGGCGGTGTTCATGCTTACCATTTGAGTTTCGCCCGGAGTTTGGCGCGCAGGACCATCGAGCCGATCGATAGAAGTGCGACGAGCAGGAGGAAAACGAACACCGAGCCATACTGCGCGCGCTGGGTGTATTCCGAGCTCGGGATGCGCGCGGCGAGGGTGTAGATGTGATAGGGCAGCGCCTGGACCTGGGAGGAAAGAATGTCGAACGGACTCTTGAGGCCCTGCCACGGCAGATCGTCCTTCGCGGCAACGGCGGCGGTGAACATGATGGGTGCGGTTTCCCCCGCCACGCGGGTGATGGCGAGCAGCGAGGATGTTAGGATTCCGGGAAGGGAAAACGGCAGCACGCATTTGCGGATCGTCTGCCAGCGGGTGGCTCCCATGGCGAGCGAGGCATCGCGGAAGCCCTGCGGCACGGCGCGCAGGGATTCTTCCGAAGCGGTGATGATAACGGGCAGGATCATGCAGGCCAGCGTCGCGCAACCGGCCATGAGTGAGGAATTCCAGCCTTGGAAACTCACGAACCAGTCGTTGAGATATAGCGGGATGGTGAGCAGCGAGCGGTCGGATGGAGTCGAGGTGATGACCGGCACGGCGAGCACGAAGACCGAGAAGCCGAATAATCCGAAGACGATGGAAGGAATGCCCGCGAGGTTGAGGATGGCGAGGCGGACGGCGTGGATGAACGGGCTTTGTTTCGCGTATTCTGATAGATAAATCGCCGCGCAGACGCCGAAGAACAGCGCGATGATCATCGAGCCGACAGTCAGCAGCGCGGTGCCGGCGATGGGCCCGGCGATGCCGCCGCCGGAGTAGGAATAGGTCTGCTCGTTGTAGATTTCCTTGTCTTGGTTTTTCGCGAGGTATTCCGCATAGGCGGCGGCGGGAAGCTGGAGGCGGTTGCCGCGCATATCATCGAAGACATGCAGCGTCTCGTTTTTCGCGGTGAGGAATTCGAAGTCAACGAACGGGGCCTCCGCCTTGAACAGGACCGGCGCGCCATCAATGGTGATTTTTCCAAACAGCAGCGCGGCGATGATCACGACCCCATAGGTGAGCCCGCCGAGCAGCGAGCGCACGACGACATCCTGGAAGTGTCCTTTGGGAAGGCCTTTGCGGATCAGTTTTTCGGGATCGAACATGGGTCGGAAAGGTTAGTGCTTCATCCTGCTAACGAAACGGTGGGCCGTCGCGTTGATTCCGAGAACTATGGCGAACAACAGGATGCCGACGACAAACAGCGCGCGGTAGTGGACACTGCCGAGAGGGACTTCCCCCAACTCCTGGGCGATGATGCCGGTGAGCGTGTGCGCCGGTTGGAAAAACGCGCCAAGGCCGCTGGTGAAATCGGGGATCTTGATCCGGTTGCCCGCGACTAACAAAACGACCATCGTCTCACCGATCACCCGGCCGAGGCCCAGCAGGACCGCGGCAAGGATGCCGGAAAACGCGGCGGGAATAACGACGCGGAAGGTGGTCTGAATTTTCGACGCGCCAAGTGCTTCGGATGCTTCGGAATAGGCTCCGGGCACGTTGTTGATGGCGTCCTCGGCGAGTGAAAAAATCGTGGGAATGCTCATCAGCGCGAGCAGGCAGCCGGCGGTGAAGATGTTCAGCCGCTCGTCGATCGGGAAACCGGGAATCCATTGCAGCGAATCCCACAATGAGATGTCGCGCAACACCGTGCCCAAGACGAGAATGCCGATAAAACCTAACACCACGGATGGTATCGCCTGAATGAACTCGATGACCGGTTTGACGACGTTTTGTTCCCATGGTGATGCGAACTGGTTTACATAAACCGCCGCGCCGATGCCGGCCGGGATGGCAATGACGAGGGCGACGATGGCGATCATCAGCGATCCGGCGGCCAGCGGGAGGATGCCGTAGAAGTCCTGCCATTCGCCACCGGTGACCCAGTTCTTTCCGGTTAGGAACGAGGTGATGGCCGCGCTGAGCGGGACGGGAGTGTCGTGTTTCCAACTGTTAATGGCGGCGGGTGTTTTTTCGAGATCGGCAAGGAAGACGGGCCAGGTGGTACGCGCCACCTTGAGCAGGCGGGAAGCTTCCGGTTGGCTGAGGTGGTCGGGGAGTTTGGGAAAGATCCCGGCGGCGGATTCCTTGAGCGCGTTGTGAAGCCTGATGCATTCCGGGCGGCGTTCCATCAGGGATTGGATCGGGCCTTCAACGTCCGGTTTTTCCGCCAAGGAGGCCTGGGCTTCTGCGGTGAGTTTCTCGCGCTCGACGGGATCTTTTGCATTGGCCGCTGCGCCTAATAGGGTCTTGCGGCCTTTTTCGAGAATGTCCGCGCCCTGGATCTTTTCCTTGGTGGCGGTGACGGTTTCCGTCATGTCTGAAACGAGCAAGCTGAGATCCGAACCGGCACTGGAAAAGGAATCGATGGTCCCGCGCAGGCCTTGCAGCGGCTCCGCGTGTTTCTGTTGGGCAGCGGCGAATTCTCCGGTTAGGGCGGTGACGAGCGCCGGATCGTCGGTGGAGTCGATGGGGCGCGTGCGGATGGATTCGATGAGGTCGCGGCGCTCCTGGGCGGTGAGATGCGGGGTGGGCGGGAGTTTTGAAAGCGCCTTGGTTTTCTGTTTTTCGAAATTCGCTTTGAGCGTGGCGAGCATTTCCGAGTTCGGATCGCTGGCAGCCTGGGAGTTGTTCAGGACGAGATCGCGGGTGGCTCCGGTCTGGTCGGTATAGGCGTTGAAGAGCGCGCTGGCCTCCAGCGAGCGGCGGAGCTGGCGGGCGCACTGGCCGTTGATTTCCGCGTAGTAGGCGCGGTTCAGGACGCTGGTGAGCTGCTCCTGGGCGGTGAGGTTTTTTCGTGAAATATCGACGAACTCGAGCCCGGCGATGCGATAGACCTCAAGCTCGCGCTGGTAGCCTGGGAAGAATCCGAGGCCTTCCTTGAGTAGGAAAATGATGATGAGCGCCAGGATGACGATGGTCAGTCCGGCGTTCGACGCGAAGAAATATTTGATCGCCCGTTCGTAGGAGAACCCGCGCTTCTGGAAACGATGGCGGGTGAGACTGGCTGAATTTTCTTCCGGCGGCATGTGGGATGGACGACGTGGTAGGTGGGAAGGGCGGGGGAGACAAGGAAATGAGCGCCGCAAGCGAGGCCGCGACGCTCATTTCAGAAGCAATTGAAAATATCTGGACGGTTACAGATCTTTCACAGGGATGAAACCAACCTTGCGGACGATGTCCTGGCCGGCATCGGATTCGACGTATTTCATGAAGGCATCAGCCTCGGCACTCGGCTTTTCAGGAGCGTAGAAGTAGCAAAGGCGGGCATAGGCGTAGGCCTTCGCGTTTTTCGCGGTCGGCTCGACGCCGTCGATGACGATGGCCTTGGTGCCGGATGCCTTGGCGTAGGCGAGTCCGACGTAGCCGATGCCATTTTTGTTCTTCGCCACTTCTTGGGCGATCTGCTCGTTACCCGCCATTTTCAGGGAGCTGGACGGATAGTCGCGGCCGCCCATGGCGAGCGTTTGCCAGTCCTTGTAAGTGCCGGAGGAGGTGTTACGGGTGTAGATGGAGATCGTGCCGGGAGCGCCGCCGATTTCCGACCAATCCTTGATTTGACCGGTGAAGATCTTGGCGACTTGATCCTTGGTCAGCTTCGAGAGAGGGGAATTCTTGTTGACGATGACCACCATCATGTCGTGGCCCACTTCATGCTCCTTGAGGTAAACGCCCTTGGTGCGGCAGAAGGTGCGCTCGTCGTCCTTCACCTTGCGGGAGGACATGCCGATCTGCGCGGTGCCGTTGGCGAGGGCGGGGAAGGCGGTGGTGGATCCTTCCGCAGCGATTTCAAACTTCACGCCCTTATTTCCGGCGGCCTTGAAGCCTTCCGCTAGCTGCGGGACGAGCTTGGCACCGAGAGTGTCAGAGCCCTTGATGCTGAGGGTTTGCGCACCGGCCATGGTGAGCATGGCTGCGGTGGCGAGGAGTGTGGTAATGGCTTTCATTTGATTCTTTGTTTAATGGTTTGATTTTCCAGGAAGATTAGAAGGAGAAACGGAGACCGTTCATGGGCTTGAGCTTGCGGCCGTAGATGGAGTAGATGCAGTAGATGAATCCAGCGTAGGCGGAGAGGTAGGTAATGCCCTTGGAATCGGTGGTGGGGCCCACTTGTCACAGCGGTTCGGCAGGCTGATGCCGATGGTGGCGGTGAAGGACGATGAGGCGCTGGAGTAGAAGTTGAAATCAAGCTCCTTGTCCTGATAGCCGGGATCCGGGTGATGCATGTAGTGGAAGGCGGACCAGGCCTTGTCCATGGCGGTCTCGGCGGTGACTTTTCCGGGAAGAAGGCCGGTGGCGGTGCCGTCGGCGGATTCGGCGGCGTCACTTTGGGCGGTGCTGGTTTCACTTCCGGCGAGAACCGTGATGCAGCCGAGCATGCTGATGGCGAGGACGGCGCGTTTTATGGGTTCCATGGAGTGCATGCCTTGATGATGTCTGGTGCGGGCGGATTGTGACAATCCCGCCACACGGACGCTGATATGGCTTCATCCATGCATTCCCAAGGTGCCATTTGTGACATATTCGTCACAAATGGCGACCCGCCGGGATTGGAACAGCATGCAATACAACGCACAGTCCGTGACTACGGCCAAAAGCAGAGTTGCACAAACAGGCTTTGGTGAAAATTCCGTCACAAAGCAGGTCTTTCCTATGGCGGGCGGAGTCCTTTCCACGCACTCTGTCATCGGAGCATATTCTATTTCCACTCACGAATCTATCCCGCAGGCCTCAGGGATCTACGTCAGTCACGACTGGCGGGGAAATGTTAAACGGCGGAAAATTCGGAACCACCGGATTTCCTCCCGAGCCGCCAGGTGTCGGGCCGACGGGGCCATTTCCCGGAAAATCCAGCGGATTCGGCATCGCCGCGACATCGTTCTGCGGTCCGGGGGATTTTGCATCCTTCGAATCTTTCGCACTCTTCGCGCTGCCGCCGTCACCGCTGTTGATGTCGTATTTTGCAAGGATGGCCTGCACTCCGGCGAGGGAGTTGGGATCCGCAGCGATCGCGCACTGGGAAATGATCCGCATCATCGCCGGAGCAGCGGTGATCGAGGTTTCTACGATGGAAAGGACCAGCGTTGTGTCCGCGTCGCTGGTATGGATCGCCGGCTTGACGACCTCGCAGGCGCAGGTCGGGTTCGCTTTCAACTCGGTCTCGACGATTTCGAGCAATTTCGAGTCATCGAGCCGGATGCGTTGTTTCACGGAAAGCGAGAGGCTTTGGCAGTCCGCGTCGGCTTTGCCGGACTCACGATAGGCGGCGGAAATGTGATTCAGGTCGTTTTTCACGCTGTCCGCAGGGATTTCAAACGACCTCGTGCTGAGGTTGCGGTAGGGCGATGGCTTCTGGAGAACCCCGAGATCCACCACCGCATCCACATTGCGGCTCCGTGGCAAACGCGGCTCCATCGTCACGGTGTCCTGCGCGGGAAACTCCGCGGCCTCCTCTTCCGGCGCACCCTGGACTTTCCCCGCCGGCGGTAGATTACCCGCCACGACCGCGCTGGGCAGGGATGGCGGCGAGGTCCCTTGTCCGTTTGTGGCGAGAGCGAGGGTGGTTTCGTAGTTCTGCGCGACCAAGGGTCCAAGCAGTCCGAACAAAAGGTACACAGTGGTGCTGGCGGTGGTTCTCATCGGGGTGGGCCCCGAGAAACCATAATTTTAAAAACTTTGCAAGCCCGTAATTTCAGGGCATCCTTATTTTCATTTCCCGGAATCACCTGAGGAAAACCGTTTCACTTTCCGAAGCTTTTTCGGTTGCCGTGCGGGCGGGCTTTGCTAGCGTGACCACGATTGATTGAGAAAGGTGATGAATGCCATCCTCGAACATCCCGTGCTCGTATTGAATCGGTTCTGGCAACCGATCCATACCTGCTCCGTCCGCAGATCGCTCCATTTACTTTGCCTCGGTCACGCCCATGTCGTCCAGGTGGAGGGTGAGGAGCGCCTCACCACCCATGATCTTTCCTCGTGGATCGGCTACTCAAGCGCCACCGTGCAGCCCGATGCCGAGATGATTCACGGCGCGCGCATCGCCATCCGGGTGCCGAAAATCGTCGTGCTCTCCGTTTACGACCGCCTGCCGCGGCTCGAAGTGAAATTCACCCGCCGCAACGTCTTCCTGCGCGACAAGTTCACCTGCCAGTATTGCGAAAAAGTCCTGCCGGAAACCCAGCTTAACCTCGATCACGTCACCCAGCGCGACAAGGGCGGCCGCACCACTTGGGAAAACATCGTCACCTCCTGTTTCCGCTGTAACACCCGCAAGGCCAACAAAATGCCGCAGGAGGCAAACATGCACCCGCAGATCAAGCCCTTCGCCCCACGCTGGCGACCGCTCTTCGGCATGCACGAAAATGGCCTCGCTGACGAAAGCTGGAGCCACTTCCTCCACCTCGACCGCGACGAAGTCCGCCGCTCGGCATGATTTAACATCGCCTCATCAGCCGCGATGCCTCAAATCTCGTGCGGATGATTTCACTCCACTCGCTCACGAAAAACTTCGGCCAGCAAATCGCCGTTGACCGCCTGTCGCTGGAAATCCCCGCCGGCCAGATCGTCGGCCTGCTCGGACCGAACGGCGCGGGGAAATCGACCACGCTCAAAATGCTCACCGGCATGCTCGCCCCCAGCTCCGGCACCGCCACCATCTGCGGCTACGATCTCCTGCGGGACAGCATCGAAGTGAAAAAACGCGTCGGTTTCGTCCCCGACTCCGGCGCAGTGTTCGAGTCGCTCACCGGCCTCGAATACCTCGAAATGATCGCCGCCCTCTACGGCATCCCGGCCGATGCCGCGCGCGACCGCATCCGCCAGTTCCTCGCCTTCTTCGATCTCGGCTTCGATGTCCTCACCGATAAACTGCTCGGCGCCTACTCCAAAGGCATGCGCCGCAAGGTCGTCATCACCGCCGCGCTGCTGCACAACCCGCAGGTCGTGTTTTTCGATGAACCGCTAGACGGACTCGACGCCAACGCCGCCGTCGGCTTCAAGGCCCTCATCCAGACGCTCGCCCGCGAGGGCAAGGCCATCGTTTACAGCTCCCACGTCCTTGATGTCGTCGAGCGCGTTTGCGACCGCGTCATCATCATCGACAAGGGAAAAATCCTCGTCGATGGCCAGCCCGATGCCCTCGTCCGCGAATACAACGCCACCTCCCTCGAGCGCCTCTTCACCCACCTCACCGGCGGCGATGATCTCCAACAGCGCGCCGAAGACTTCGCAAAAACCTTCCGCCCATGAGCGACACTTCTTCCGATGCCCCATCACAGGCGAAGGTCCTCCGCCGGCTCTATCTCACCCTCTTCCTCCGCGGCCGCAGCTCGCGCGGGCTGAACCTTAAGCGCGTCTCACAATCGATCGGCAGGCGCCTCGTCATGACGCTCCTGTTCTACGCCCTGATAGGAATGATGGCCCTCATGTTCCTCATCCAGCCCGTGTTCAACCTCTCCATCTATCTGCACGGTGCCTCGTTGTTTTTTGTCGGCATGTTCGTGGCCACGTCAGCGGGCGAGGTCCTGTTCAACGAGCAGGAGGCGGAAATCATGCTGCACCGCCCCGTCTCGCCGCGCGCCATGCTGTGGGCGAAAATTTCCGTCCTGTTGGAAGTGTCGCTCTGGCTCACTCTCGCCTTCAATTTCGTCGGCCTGCTGGTGGGGACCTTCACCAAAAACGGCAGCCTGCTCTACGCTCCGGCCCACGCGGTTTCCTCTATCTGCTCCGCCCTCTTCTGCACCAGCGGCGTGGTCCTCGTCTATCAACTTTGCCTGCGCTGGTTCGGTCGCGACCGTCTCGACGGACTGATGCCCTTCATGCAGGTGCTCATGACCCTCGTTCTCGTCCTTGGCAGCCAGATCGCCCCGCGCATGATCGAGTGGATACCCGGAGAAATCCACCTCACCGCGAATACCTGGTGGCTCGCCCTGGTCCCGCCCGCTTGGTTCGCCGCGCTCGATGAAACGCTGATAGGTCGTGGCAATCCCACCCTGTGGACGCTCGCCGCAGTCGGGGTTTTCGCCACCGCAGCCGTTATCACCCTCGCCTTTGGTAAACTCGCCGGCAGCTACGAAAGCGGCCTGCAAACCCTCGGCGAGTCGAAATCCCGCAACCCCGGAAAAACCGGCCGCCCCCGCTTCCTCCAGCGCCTCGTCGCACTGCCGCCGCTCTGTTGGATCCTCCGCCACCCGGTCGAACGCGCCGGTTTCCTGCTCGTCGGCGGCTACATGTTCCGCGACCGCGATGTGAAACTCCGCCTCTATCCGGGACTCGTGCCGATGATGATGATGCCCGTCATCATGCTCGCCACCGGCATGCGCCACCGCGACACCGACGGCTTCATGCTCGTGCTCGCCGGTTGCTATCTGCCGCTCGTTCCCCTCGTCGCCCTCAATCTCCTGCGCTTCTCCCAACACTGGCAGGCGGCCGATGTGTTTCTCGTCACTCCCACCCCCGGCCCCGGCCGCCTCATGATCGGCGCCCGCAAGGCGGTGGAAGTCCTGCTCGTGCTGCCATCATTGTTAGTGGTCTCCGCCGCCTGCATCTGGATCGGCGGCGGGCTATCCAGCCTTTTTCAACTCCTGCCCGGCATCCTCGCCTTGCCCATCTTCTCGCGCATCTCCGGCATCAGCAGCGACCAGCTCCCGCTCTCCCTCCCCGGCGAGGAAGCCAAAGCCGCCGGCCGCGGCCTGCTCAGCGTTGTCGCCATCTTCAGCGCCATGGCCATCGGTGGTGCCGCCGCCGTCGCGAAATCCTTTGGTTACTTCAACACCTTCCTCATCGTCGAAGCCGCCATCGCCCTCACCTGCGCCCTCCTGATGGATTCCAGAATCCGCGCCCTCCGCTGGAACCCGCTTGAAACCGCCTACAACGGCCCCGGCTGAAAAGTCCCGGACGTGACACAGGCATTCCTGCCTGTTCTTCCTGTCGTCTTTCCCCATCTCCCGAGATCGAAATTTCATCTGCGGAGACCCGCTGTGGATCAAAAGAGACCGGAATTCGATCAGAAATCGATCAAACTTCGGTCTCTTCGGGCTAAAAATGTGATATCCCCACCGATTAGGCATGGAAAGCAGGAGAATCCAGCCGCGCTGCGGTCAGTGAGCGCGGCTGGCGCATCAAAATGATCGGAAGATTCCCAGCCGCAAAAACGCGCAAGAATCCGCAAAAATGAAGATGAAATGGGTGGAAGAATCCGGATCCGCATTTGCTGATGGCACCATCCTCGGATGAAAAATCTTTCTCTAATATGTCGGAATTGTCATAAATCCCGTCTGCCATGGCTCGACGCCCGGTTGGCAGCCTGTCACGGGAAATGCTGCTGTTTCGGCAAATGGTGCCGGGATAGATGGCGGGATAGATGGCGGGAAGGCGCTGCAATTGCCGGTCAATCCGGCGGGGCGAAGCAAGATAACCCGCTCTATGATCGGGGACGTCATTGAAACGACCGCCTTCATTGATTTCCAGATCAAGCCCGCTGCGGATCCGGTGGGGAGTTATTCCAGCCTTTCAGTCAATGGCACGCAGTTGGCGTCCCAAGTCCCGGCGGGTTCGACCACGGGGGGAAATCCGGGTCTTGAAGGGTGGTGACAATGATGGGACGCCCAATGTGAATCCAACCCAGTGGATCAAAACGGCGGGCACGTTTGATGTCTCCGGGACTGCTGCCACCGGCTATTTCCGGGCGACCTTGCGGCAGGACTATCTGCGCAGACGGTGAACATGCTTTTTACGGATACTACGGATTACTTTATGTCCGGAAACTGTTATGAGTTCTCAATACTCCCGCTTGAGCAAATGCGCGGCGATTTCCTCTAGCCGGGCGGCGGGTTTCCCGAGGGGCTTGAGGGCGTCCAGCGCGGCTTTCGTGAGTTTCGCGGCTTCCTTGCGGGAGGCGGTTAGACCGATGATGGAGGGGTAGGTGGCTTTTTCCACGGCTTCATCTTTGCCAGCGGTTTTACCTAGCACTTCGGTGCTCTGGGTGACGTCGAGGATGTCGTCGATGACTTGGAAGGCGAGGCCGAGGTTGTAGCCGAAGGTGGTGAGCGCCGTGAGTTTGGCCGGAGTGGCGTTGGCGGTCATGCCGCCGAGGCGCAGGGAGGTGGTGAGCAGCGCGGCGGTTTTCGCCTGGTGGATTCTAAGGAGATCGCGTTTGGTGAGTTTTTTCCCTTCGCCTTCGAGGTCCATCACCTGGCCGCCGATGAGCTTGCGGCTGCCGCCGGTTTCCGCGAGCTCGGCGATGTAGTCGCGGGTGCCGTAACGTTTGGTGGCCGGGGTTTTTGCTAGAACAATGAATGATTCGGTGAGCAATGCGTCGCCACAGAGTATCGCCATTCCTTCGCCATAAACCTTGTGGCAAGTGGGGCGGCCACGGCGGAGATCGTCGTCGTCCATGGCGGGTAGATCGTCGTGGACGAGGGAGTAGGTGTGCATCAGTTCCACCGCGCAGGCTGGGGCGAGGGCGTTGGAAATTTCACCGCCGCACGCTTCCGCCGCTGCTAGGCAGAGCACCGGGCGCAGGCGCTTTCCTCCGGCGAAGACGCTGTAGCGCATCGCCGTGTGGATCGTCGCCGGGCGTTCGTTGGCTTTTGGCAGGAACGCGTTCATCGCTGCGTCCACTTCCGCGGCACGGGAGGTGAGGTAGGTTTTGAGATTCATGATCGTGGATCGTAGATCGTGGATAGCAGATGAAGATCCTCGATCCACCATCTGCGATCCCCAATCTCACTTCAAAGAATCTCCGCGATCTGCACTGCATTCAGTGCGGCTCCTTTGCGGACTTGGTCGCCGACGACCCACAGATCGAGCGCGTTGTCTAAAACGAGGTTTTTGCGGATGCGGCCGACGAGGCAGTCGTCCTTACCGGTGGTATCGAGCGGCACGGGGAAAACCTTGTTAGCGATGTCGTCCACCACCAGCACGCCGGCTTTGCCCGCGTAGGCAGCGCGCGCGGCATCGGCATCTACCGGGCGCTCGAAATGCGCGGTGATGGAAACCGAGTGCGAGCGGAAAACCGGCACCCGGACGCAGGTGCAGGAAACGCGGAGGTCTGGCAGATTCATGATTTTCCGGCCTTCGTGGAGCATTTTGAGCTCTTCCTTGGTGTAGCCGTTTTCCGTGAAACTATCGACTTGTGGGATGACGTTGAAGGCGATCTGGCGCGGATAGACCTTGAGCGTGACTGGCAGGCCGTTGGCGATTGCCTTCATTTGTTCTTCCAGTTCGACGATGCCCTGCGCGCCGGAGCCGGATACTGCCTGATAGGTCGAGGCGATGATCGCGCGCAGTCCGAAGGCCTGGTGCAGCGGCGCGAGTGCCATCAGCGAGATGATCGTCGTGCAGTTCGGATTCGCGATGATGTTACGGGGACGGTTCTTGGCGGCTTCGGGGTTGATTTCCGGCACCACGAGCGGCACATCGGCTTCCATCCGGAAGGCGGAGGAATTATCGATCACCACCGCACCCGCCTTCGCGGCGGACGGGCCGTATTCGAGGGAGATCCCGCCGCCTGCGCTGAAAAGGGCGATGTCCACATCGCCGAACGAATCGTGGGTCAGTTCCTCCACGGTGATTTCCTCGCCCCGGAAGGTCATCTTTTTCCCGGCGGACCGTGCGGAAGCGAGAAGCTTCAGCTTGCTGAGTGGAAAATTCCGCTGCTCAAGGCAAAGGAGCATTTCGACACCGACGGCACCCGTCGCACCTACGATCGCTACATGGGGATGGTTCATTTGAAAAAACCGGCGTCTTTTGCCGGGGCGCGGAGCATACCGAGATCGGCCGCGCTGGCAACCGATTCGTTTTGCAGTGCGCAAGCATTACCCGACGGCTCAAATCGGGGTGGAAATCCATGATTGAAATGGCCAGTCGGGATCGACGCCCGTGAGATTCGGTCCTTTGTGGAGATTGCAGTCAATGCAGGCGCAGAACACCTTACTCCTGTGAAATTGGATTGACATCATCTTTGGGTTCGAGGGGCGCTGGTTTGGTTGTTAGAGCATAGTGCAGGGTGAGTTCGGTTCCGGGGAAGACGATTTCCATTTCGTTGAGTTGACTCAACAGGTTTTCCAAGGCGCGGTCCACTGCCGGGCGTGAGCCTCGATGAACTTCAATGTGGAGTTGCCCGGAAGTAACGTCCGGGCGGATGTCGGCCTCTGTCATGAAGAGGTCCTGCAATATCCGCCGGGCGGCGGTGGTGTCGATGGCGGCTGAACGCAACAGGCCGCAGAGGGCGGTTTCCGCCCGATAGGCGATCATGCGCACGGCGTCCATGAGCCGTTTGCGTCCTAACATGGGTTGGTTGAATCGCTCTGCTTCGGGGAGGTCCGCCCAGTTGATGTGATGGGATGTTTGCTTTTTACGCTCTTTGATGGCGGCTAGCTCGGCTTCGCGGGCGAGGATTTCTTCCAGCAATTCCGCCTGCTGTCGTTCCCGGCGGGCATGCTTTTTCGGATCGTCTGCGGGGATGGTGTGGAGGCTGTGTTCGGCGAAACGGGCGCGGCGATAGCGGAGTTTGTTTTCCAGGGCGTTGCGGGTGCGTTCCAACTCGCGCCAGGCGGGGTTGATGACGCGTGCGGTGTCGTGAAGCGGCTCGGTTTTATATTCTCCAAGTAGATCAATTGC
>JBBRCO010000038.1:0-27543 GCA_038204755.1 Verrucomicrobiales bacterium | reverse complement strand
GCAGAAAAAAGACGGCTCCGGCGTCAACGTCTTCCCCATCTTCCTCGCCGCCGACAACGCAAAGAACTTCGAGCTCACCGGCCTCCAACAAGTCATGGAAGCCACCTTGAAAGCCGACCAATCGTTAGTCACCACCGGCCTCGACCACCGCCTCATCCTCCACCGGCTCATCGTGGAGATCGCGTCCGCCAGGAAAGCCCCGGCAAGGCGGCGATAAAAAGGTGAATAGCCAAGATAACTCCCGGACAAGCAGAAATAAGTGATCGCGGGAATCGAGCGAATGCCTTTCGATCAGGAACCCAGCCGCCGCCGCATTCCGGTCCTCACCAGTGGATGGAGGAAATGCAGGGGGAGCTGGTGAATTCGGAGCGATCCCGGCGGGCGGAAGGTTCCTTTTCTCCAAACGTGCGCTCCCCTTTCGCGGGGACAGATCAAAAAAAATTTCACCGTGCCGTGTTTGACGCCTTTCAATTATTATTTTAATCCACGAGGATTTCCCGGACCAATCCGATGCAATCAAAAACTGACAGGAAAAAAGACGTCGCGAAGCTGGCCAGCCGGTTCCGCAAATCCACGGAAGATCTCGTGTTCCACCACGTCCACGGCAGTTCGCTCATTTACAACACCTCGTGGGAGGATCCGCGGATTGATCGCGAGCTGATGAAGCTGGATGAAAACAGCAGCGTCGTGATGATCACCAGCGCCGGCTGCAATGTGCTGGATTACCTGCTGGACTCGCCGGCGGAGATCCATGCGGTGGACATGAACTACCGGCAGAACGCGCTGTTGGAGCTGAAGCTGGCGATGATCCAGCACAGCAGCTTCGGGGATTTTTTCGAGATGTTCGGGATCGGCTCGCACACCTCCTACAAGGACGTTTACCGCGCGGTGAAAAAGAAGCTACCGGAGTTCGCGAGGAAATACTGGGACAAGAAGATCTCGTTTTTCGATCCGGGAACGATGAAGCGCTCCTTTTACTACCACGGCACTGCGGGCTCGGCTGCCTGGCTGCTGGGCGCGGCGTTGTTCAAGTCCAAGCCAAATGCCAAGAACTTCGCGCTGTGTCTGCTGGACGCGGACTCCATCGCCCAACAGCGGCAGGTCTATTCGCTCATCGAGTCGAAGCTGTGGGGGGATCTGAGCAACTGGCTCGTCCGCCAGCGCATGATCATGACCCTGCTCGGTGTGCCGCGGCCGCAGGTGAATCTAATCGACGAGCAATATCCAGGCGGCCTCGGCAGCTACGTGAAGGACAAGCTGCGCCATGTGATGAGCGAGCTGACTGCCAGAGACAATTACTTCTGGCGCGTCTATCTGACAGGTTCCTACACCATGTCCTGCTGCCCGAGCTATCTGCGCGAGGAAAACCAGCCGCTTCTCGCCAGCCTCGCCAACCGCGTGCATACGCACACATGCAGCGTCAGCGGATTCCTCGAAAAAAATCCGGGCACTTACTCCCACTTCGTTCTGCTGGATCACCAGGACTGGCTCGCATGGCACGATCCCAAGGCCCTGCGGGAAGAGTGGGAACTCATCCTCGCAAACAGCCGCCCGGGCACGCGCATCCTCATGCGCTCCGCCGCGCTCAAGGTGGATTTCGTCCCGGACGACATTCTCGCCCGGCTCCGCCTGTTTCCGGAACTGACGGATCCATTGCACGTTTTGGATCGTGTGGGCACCTATGGCAGTTTGATTTTCGCCGAAGTCCTATGAACTCCACGGCAGAATCAAAATCGGGCGACCGCGAGCGGGCATCCATCGAGGGCTACTACCGGCTGCATTCGAAAATCTACGATGCCACGCGCTGGACATTCCTGTTCGGACGCACCGCGATCCTCCGCGAGGTCGCCGCCATCGCCACGCCACAGCGCATTCTCGAAGTCGGCTGCGGCACCGGGAAAAACCTCATCAATCTCTGCCGCGTTTTCCCGCAGGCGGAAATCACCGGGGTGGATCTCTCAGAAACGATGCTGGATCTATCACGCCGCAAGACCGGCTCATTCGGATCGCGCGTGCGCCTGATCCACGGTGCCTACGGCCCTGCCTTCGAGAGTGGCGCGCCCTACGATCTGATTCTGTTTTCCTACGCGCTCACCATGTTCAATCCCGGGTTCGAGGAAGCCATCGCCACCGCCCACCGGGATCTGGCAGTGGGCGGGCACATCGCCGTGGTGGATTTCCATGACACACGCTTCCCCATTTTCGAGCGCTGGATGGGAGTGAACCACGTCCGCATGAACGCCCAGTTGCAGCCGCTGCTAGACGGCAGCTTCACCCCCCGCACCGAGAAGGTGCGCACCGCCTACGGTTTCGTCTGGCGCTATCTGCTTTTCGTCGGCAGGAAATCATCAGAAGTTTCTTAAAATCAATGTTCATCTCCGCCTCATTTCTCTTTCGATCTCAGAAAACGTGTCTCCTCACCTGCCGCAGTGGGGCTTGTAACCGTCACTTCCTTGACGGCACCGGTTCCGGTCTCTGTCGCCTCGACGCCAGCCGCCAAGGAAACAAACGGTTGGCCGTTTACCGAGCGGGAGATCGGCGTCCATGTGCCGGGAGCGAGTGATCCGGAGGCTTCCACATCAAGCGTAAAAGCGGTGATCGCACTGTCGCGAGCGAATCGGATGCTCAAACCGCCGGGTTTCGCCTCGGGATGCAGGTTGGTCCCCTCGGCAAGAAGCGGATCGCCACCCAGCGCACATTCGAGCAGGTTAGGATCGGAGGGGCATCGTAGTTGGTGAAATCGGCATTCGGTTTGTCAAACCAGCCGGCCTGGACCACGAACGACATGGCAAGGAACAAAGCACCCGCCAGAAAAACCCGGGTAAAAGCCGAACCGCTGCGGACGGTTAGCGACCACACGGGGAGGGAGGTTTTATGACGGAATGATTCTGCGCGGGATAATTGTTCATGGCATTCGTGGTGAGGATTGGAAATGTGGGAGCTGCGGATTTCCCTATCGGATCGGTCGCCATTCCTCCTTCCCCCGGCCGTGCGCGCAATTCAATTCTACCATGTCCGGACAAGCTGCCGGAATTTCCGAAGACGGGTCAACCCGGCGGATTAATGTTTTTCAAGCCTTCCGCGGTAAAGTCGCGGTTTTCGTAGGTCACGCCGTGCCGGAGCTTGGAGCCTTCCACTTCGGTCGATGCGCCTTTTTCAATTTCCAGAATGGTGAAAACCGCCGGGACGTTGCGGTTCGTATCGTCGTTCGTAACGTTCTTCGTGTCGATCCTGCGGACGACGGCTCCTGACGGAAGATATTTCTCTATCCGCATTGGAACCACGCGCTTCATATCGATCCAACTGCGGACCGTCGCGGAGCCGGACCGCGATTCCAGCACCTGGCAGCTCACCTTGCCCATCACCTCGGTGCCGACGATTTTCTGGCTGCTCCAGGAGAAGAAATTTTCCAGCACATCCGCATACGACAAAGAGGTCCCTAGCAACGATTCCCTCATCTGCCCCGCCGTGAGCGTGCGGACTTTGTCAGGTGGAGTAAAAACAGCACCTGACATTTCACCGCCCGCTTGTTTCAGGAGCACCGCCTCGCCGGCGCGATCCTTCGGCCAGAGGACTTGATAGATCACCTCCGTCGAGTTCGCGGTGCGGCGCTGCTTGATCTGGAGCTGGAGGGTGAATTTCGCGCCATCGGCCGATTTTCCGCTCATCTTGGCGCGGGCGAAGGACGAGCCGTCCTGCTGGAGACCGGCGAGTTGGGCGGCCAGCGTTTTTCCGTCCGCTTCCTGAGCGGATGCGGGAGAAACGAGGGCGGCCAGCGACGTAAGGAAAAAGAGGGTTTTCATGGATTTCATCGGGTCAGCCCTGCATCGCGAGACTCGGCTTGAGTCGTGAACTGCGCCAGGCAGGGTAAAGTCCGCTAATAACGCCCACGATCACCGATATCGCCACGGAAATTGCCATCAGGCGCGGGCTGAGGTCCGGCTCCAACAGGCCGTGGATGGCGGGCAGGGTTTCAAGAATCTTCACTGCGACCGAGCCGAGCAACACCCCCACAATGCCACCGAGAAAGCCGAGCAACGCGGATTCCAACAACACCATCCGGATGATGCGCGACCGTTTCCAACCGATGGCGAGGAGGATGCAGATTTCCTGCTTCCGCTCGAAGACGGTCATCAGCATCGTGTTCATCACTCCCAGAACGCCCACGATCACCGCTAACAGTGAAGTCCCCCAGCTCATCGCGCTGATGAATTTGTAGGCCTGGCTGTTACCTACGTTGTCTCCGGCGGGCAGCGCCTTCGCTTCCGTGACCTCCTTGTTAATCTCCGCGCAAAGCTTTTTGATGCCTTCCTCGTTGGTGTCCGGGGTGGCACGCACGTCAATGACGTTGATCTGGTCCTGGTTACCGGAGATCTCCTGATAGAGCGGGAGGGAAAGGATCACCGATCCGTTCTCCACCAGTGCTCCGCCATCGACAATGCCGACGACTGTCAGCTCGCGTGCCTCGATCTGGATGGGATCGCCGATTTTTTTCTCCAGCACCTCTGCGGCATTCCGGCCGAGCACCACGGCGGGCTCCATCGCGTCATCCGGCATCCGACCGGATAGAAGTTTGAGATTCCGCCACGAGAAACCACCCCACTCGCGGGAGGAAACGATCATCATCGACGAGGCCTCAATGCTGGTGAGATCGACAAAAATCGAACAAACGGCGGACACTCCGGGAATCGCGGCGACGCGTTCGCGGACAGCGGCATCGAAAGGCTTCGGCGCGAGGCCGCTGCCCATGGTGCTGACGACGATATCGGTCCCGCGCGCCTGCATTCCCTTCGCCCAGCTCTGTTCGAAGCCACGCGAGATCCCCACCAGTGCAACGACCGCGGCGATGCCGATGGAAATGCCGACGAGCGTCAGCCCGGTGCGGACGGGGCGCCGGAGAAGTCCGCGGAAGATGATGGTGAAAAACGTCATGATGACGGGTTGCTATCAGAAACGACGCGGCCGTCCATCATCTGGATGGTGCGCGAAGCACGGGCCGCGATGGATGGATCGTGGGTGATCAGGACCATCGTCATCCGGTGCTTTTGATGCAGGCGGACGATGAGATCGAGGATCAGGTGGGCGTTCTCGCTGTCGAGGTTCCCGGTTGGTTCGTCCGCTAACAGGACGGAAGGACTGTTGCCGAGGCTGCGGGCGATGGCCACGCGCTGGCGTTCCCCGCCGGAGAGTTTCGCGGGGAAATGGTGGATGCGTTTCTCCAGCCCGACCGCCTCCAGCAGCTCCGTCGCACGCTTCTTTCGGCCCGCTGCCGTACGGTCGGCCTCGAACATCGGAAGTTGCACGTTTTCCAGCGCGGTGAATGTCGGAAGTAGATGGAAGGCCTGGAAGATGATGCCGATTTCCCGCGCCCGGTAGGTGGCCGCTTCCGCGTGGCCGGGGAGTGTTCCGCCGCGATAGCTGATAGATCCGCTGGTGGGTTCGTCGAGCGCACCGAGCATCTGGAGCAGTGTGGATTTCCCGCAGCCGCTGGGACCGGTGATGGCAACGAACTCGCCCTGATAGATCCGCAGGTCCACGCCGCGGAGAGCCCGCACGCTGCCGCCGTCGTATTCTTTTTCCAGCCCTATCAGCTCATAGACGCAAGAACCGTTTGCATGGATGGAACTCATGATTGTGGATCGGACTTACGGGTCCATTGGGCCCCCACGCGAGGATCGGCCAGCGCGCGGAACAAGTGAAGCAGCGCATGGCGGTAGCTGGGGAAAGGACGGATCTCATCGGGATGCTTTGGCTCAAGTTCTGGAGCCAGCCGCGGCAGCTCGGCATGCGGCAGGCCGACGTGGAGGTGATGCAGGCCATGATAGGGTTCGTGCAACAAGGTGAAGGCCACCAGTTTTCCAGTCCAGTTTTCCGCGACGATGTTGCGGGTGCCGCTGTTGGCCGTGCTGCCGGTCAGGCCGACGTGCTCGATGTATTTCCGCCAGCTTTGGAGGTTCGCCGCGACGAAGGAAGGGATAAAAAGCATCCACAGGAAGTATGTCCAGATGTCAAAATACCAGACCGTGGAAATCATGCTGATCCAGACCACCCCCATCAGCGCGAGTTCCTGCCAGATGCGTTTGCGGACTTTTTTACTACGGATCGGCGAGCCCTTGCGGAGGAAGGTGCGCAGAAAGAGGAAGGGCACGAAAAACAGGCCCAAAGTAAGTTCCACGAAGGCGATGAATACCCGGAACCAGCGCGGTGAGGACGTGAAGACGAAGGGCCATAGTTCCTCATCCTTCTCCGTGGTGAAATGCGCGTGGTGCGACTGGTGCGACGCCCGATAGAGGCTGAAGCTCATGAAACTCAGCAGCCCGATCAGCACGCCGTCAAACTCGTTGAAGGTCCGGTTCCGCCGCAGCAGGCCGTGGGACGCTTCGTGAAATCCGACCGCCGCACCGTGCATGAGGTGGCTGATCACCAGCATTACCGGCACCGCAAACCACAGCGAAAGTTCGTTCCGCAAGATCAGAAACATCGCGATCTCCGCGAACAATGCCATGATGATCACGATTTGGAATGCCTGGCGGCTCACCCAATGTGGCTCGTCGCCAGCGTCTAATGGCAGGGTTTTCATCGTGAGGCGTTCATGAGGGTGGAGCTTGTGGGAGAGCGGCAGGCATCGGCGAGAGTTGCCTGATAGAGGTGGTCGAGGTCACGCACATCCGCAAGGGATAAAAGTTTACGGCGGAACAGCCAGACGATCTCAAGACTTTCGCCATCCGCAGTGATTTCGCAACCGAGATCGAATCGGGCGGTGCCGGTGGAGCGCATCCTAAGCTTGCTGGATATCCGCGGCAGCACGACGTCCGGCACCGGATGGTTCTGGAGGGCGAAGCGTACGTCGAAAATCGAATGCTCGCCCGCGGCGCGCTCCCCGCCGATGGCAGCGGCCAGCTCGGCGAAGGGAATCGCGTTGGCGAAGCAATCCAGGGTCGTTTCAGAAACTTTCTGGAGGTGTTCGGAGAAACTCCGTGCCGGATCGACCTGTCCGCGAATGGGGACGACCCCGGCGAAGTAGCCCATCGTTTCACGGACGGAATCCTTATTGCGGTTCGCGACGGGCGTGCCGACGAGAATATCATTTTTCCCCATCGATTTTGAAATCGTGAGTTGAAACACTGCTAACAAGGTACTGAAAAGCGTGGTGCCATGGCTCACCGCCAAGGTTTTCGCACCCCGCGCCAACCCCACCGGAATCGCGGAAACCCAGCGCTCCAACGGACCCGACTTTTCTTCTTTGTCCCGGATCCGGGTGGATCCCTCAAGGTGGGATTTCCAAAATGCCGTGCGACGTTCAATTTCCGCAGGCTGCCAGAATGCCCGTTCGGCAGCGGCCCATTCGCTGTAAGTCTGCGCTACCGGCGGCAGCGAATTTTTCAATCCCATCATTCCGACGGCAACGGTCTTGCGCAGGCCAGTTAGACCCATGACATAGGCCGTGCAGAGATCCCGCACGAAGATGCCGAGCGACCATCCATCGACGATGGCGTGGTGGAAGGAAAACGCCAGGATGTGATCGCCCGCCCCGCGCCGGATCATTTCCACGCGGTGGACCGGTCCTTGAAAGAGATCGAATGGTTGCTGGTAGATCGCGTGCATCACCGCTTCGAGGTCATCGCCCGCTGACAGTTCACGATATGCTAACACTGCCGCGACAGTCATGCGGATCATCTGCAGTGGTCTTTCCTTTCCCGGTAGAAACGAGGTCCGCAGCGCCTCGTGGCGGTCGATGACGCGCTGGAGCGCAGCCTCGCATTGTTCGTGGGTGATGGGCCCTTTGATTTCAATCACGCCGCAAATGTGGTTCGCGGGATCGGCGACAGGGACGGGTGAGTTTTCCCACAATTCCCGTTGTGGCAGGGTGACCGGCTGGAGGCGGGCTTCCCCGCTTTCCAGCCAGCGCTTGAATTGTGCCTTGGTGTCCGACATCAGTGAACGAGGTTTTTGCCGGCCGCCTCATCGGACTCCGATGTGCCGCCTAGCAGAAGATCGAGATCCTCGTCGGAAATCGAATCCAGGTCGATTTCCTCGCTGCTCGTAGCGGCTTCGGCGACCACAGGTTTGGCGGGACCATCGGCATCGGTTCCCATTTGCTCGGCGATCAACGTGGCGATCTGGCCGATCGTCCGGGCCCGCATCAGGCTGGTCGGTGGCAGGGCGACTCCGATAGAGCTCTCCAACATCGTCTCGATTTCGACGCCCATGAGTGAATCGAGGCCGAGGTCGGTGAGAGGTTGGTCTTCGCGCAGGCTGTCCGGCTTGACCCGGAGCACCGAGCCGACGACGTCGCGCACGGCCTCGCCGATGATGCCGTTGCGATCTTCCGCCGATGCGGCTTGGATCTTGGCGCGCCAGTCGTTGCCGCCACCGCCGGCTTCCTGCGTTTCCACGCCTGCGGCGAAAATGCGCTCGACCAGCGGATTGTCCTGCATGCCGCGGAACGATTGCCGCCATTTCGCCCAGTCCACGCGGATCGCGGACATCTGGGTGGAGTGGCCGGTTAGGAAGGATTCCATCAGCGAGGTGACCTCGGATGGCGTTAGGGCGCCGGTGCCTTGGCGGGCGAGGAACTCGGCGACGCGTTCGTTTCTAGCAACGTAACCTTCGCCACCGAGCACGCCCCAGTTGATCGCCAGCGCGGGAAGCCCGAGCGCCCGGCGATGGTGGGCGAGCGAATCGAGGAAGGCGTTAGCCGCCGCGTAGTTGCCCTGTGCCGGGTTTCCGAAAATGCTCGAAACGGATGAGAACATTACGAAGCAGTCGAGGTCCAGGTCTTTTGTATTATCGTGCAGGAGCCCGGCACCGTATGCCTTCGGGGCCATCACCACGCGCAGCCGCTCGGGGGTTAGGGCGGAGAGCGGCGCGTCGTCGATGACCATTGCAAGGTGGAAAACGCCCTTGAGCGAGGGAATGTCGGAAACGAGGCGTTTCACATCGTCCGGCGAGCCGATGTCCGCCTTGGCGACGGTGATTTTGATACCTCGGGCTTCGAGTTTTTCCACGAACTCCAAGGCTTCCGGAGTGGATGCGCCGCTGCGGCTGCTGAGGACGAGGTGGCGTGCGCCGCACCCGACGAGCCACTCAGCAAGCACCCGGCCGAATCCGCCCAGACCGCCGGTGATCAGATAGGCAGCGTCTGTTTTGATAGAAAAAGCGGGCATCGGCGGTTCGCCTTTGCGCAGCATGAAGGATTCGGCGAATCCGACGACCACTTTGCCGGTGTGCTTGCCGCCGGCCATGAGCCGGAAGGCGGCGTCGATCCGGCTTGCGGGGAACGAACGGAACGGCAGCGGAGTGAGCGCGCCTTTTTCTACCAGCCCGGCGATTTCCGCCATCAGCTCGCGGGTTTGATCTTCGTCGCCTGCGAAGATCGCGTCCATGGCGATGACGTGGAACGAGGAATTCCGGCGCAGCCCCCATAGCGGGATGCGCGAGTTCATGTAAATGTCGCGCTTTCCGATTTCGAGGAAACGTCCGGATTCTGCGAGGCAGGAGAGGCCCATCGGGATCGCTTCGGCGGCGAGCGCGTTGAGGACGACGTCCACGCCGCGGCCGTTAGTGAGCTCCATGACGGACTCCGCGAAATCGCCGCGGCGCGAGTCGATGACGTGCTTGACGCCGAGCGTTTTGAGCAAGGCGCGCTTGGTCGGACTACCCGCGGAGGCGATGACCCCGGCGCCGAGATGATGGGCGATTTGGATCGCCGCCATGCCGACACCACCCGCTCCGGCGTGAACGAGAATGGTCTCGCCGGCTTTCATCCGGGCGACGTTGTTGAGCGCATACCATGCCGTCATGAAGACGACCGGCAGCGTCGCGGCTTCCTCGTAGGAAAGATTGTCCGGCATTTTCCGAACATCGGCGGCGCGGGCCAGCGTGTGGGTTGCCAAACCGAAGACCGCAAGGCCGAACACCTTGCCTCCAACAGCTAGATGGGTCACGCCTTGGCCGATTGCGATCACATCGCCTGCCACCTCGTCGCCGAAGACCCGTGCGTCGGCGGTTTCGGCGGGGTAAAGCGCGAGTGCCTTGAGCACGTCGCGGAAGTTCATGCCCGCGGCTTTCACGTGGATGAGGACCTCGCCGGGAGCGCACACCGGTAGCTCGAACGGAGTGAATCGCAGGCTGTCCAGCAGTCCACGCTCGCGGGATTCAAGGCGCAGCGGCACCGAGGAATCGAGGCGTTGTTCATGATTTTCAAACCCGCGGGTGATGCGTTGCACATAGCGGGCCTCGCCGCGCAGGGCGACTTCGCGCTCGCTATCCACATGGCGCAGTTCGCTCCACAGCAACCTGTGATCGTTAGAAGACGCCTCGGAAGGAAGATCGATGCCACGGCAGGCGAAATTCGGGTGCTCGCCGAGGATGACGCGGAAAATCCCGATAGAAGGCGCTTGGGCGACGGCGGTGGCTCCCATTCCGACGCCCGCCGGTTGTGCGCCTCGGGTGACGAGATCGATCCGTAGTTTAGCGACAGCCATTGTTTCTTCCAGCGCATGAGTGAGATGCAAAAGGGAGTCGATGCCCATCAACGCATCGCCGGTCTTTTCATCGAGTGTCCACATCCAGACAAAGTGTTCCGGCGGAGTGTCGTTCAAGAGCGCGGCAAAGAGTTGTTTCCAATTTTCCGGTTTGTCATCGCGGATGGTAAAGTTGTCCTTGTCAATCGAGGCGAATTTTTCACCCCTGCGGACGATGCGGCAGCGCGACCCTGCGGCGGTGACTTGTGCGGCGATTTCATTTCCGAGTCCGGTTTTGTCAGCGAAAATGACCCATGATGCTTCGACCGGCAGTTCAGGTGCTAGAGTTTCGGCGACGGCCTGGCCGGCTTTCCGACCCAGAAGACCGACTTGCCCTTCGCCTTCGGGTCCTTGGAGACCGGGCATCGAGAGGGTTTCGGCGAAGCCGGCCTGTTTCATTGCGGATTCCCATTGTTCGCGCTGCATCAGCGGTTGATCCGGGCGCAGGTCTCTGTCGGTTAGGTGCCACCATCCTTGCGTGAGTCCGAAAACCGACTCCGTCCAAAGTTGCGGCGTGGCCACGTCCATGAACATCAGAGTGCCACCTGGGGCCAATAGTTCATGGAGCATTTCCAGCGTCACGCGGACATCGGCCACGGCGTGAATGACATTGGTGGCGACAATGAAATCATAACTGCCGGGCTCGAAATCCTGATTGGTTGAAGGTTTTTCGAGGTCGAGCACCTTGTATTCCACTTCGGGAAAGGCTGCGAGTTTTTGGCTTGCAGCGGAGAAGAATCCGGCGGAAACGTCGGTAAAGGTGTAGCTGTGGATGCCGCGATCCAGCAGCGGCAGGACCTGCGCTGCCAGACCGCCGGTGCCGGCACCCACTTCGAGAATCCGCAGTCCGCGGCCCTCGGGCAGGTTGTGCGCGGCTTCCTGCACCGCGCAGCCGATGCTGGCCATCCAATGGCTGGAGAAAAGTCCGTCACCATAGAAATGATCCAACAGATCCGCGTTGCTGCCGCCGAAGAGGACTTGCACGGCGTCTTTTTCGCCACGGATGATCGCGCCGAAGTCCCCGCAACTTGAGGCGCAGAGCAGCGCTTCCGGTAAATGCCCGGGATGTCCGGTTAGGAATTCACGCAGGTTTTCCCGAGCCGCTTCCGCCAGGGTGGCGAAATCTGCTGTCGGGGTGTATTTGTCACTGACCGCCGTTAGCAGCCCACGCTTTTCCAGCTTGTCCATCAGACGGCCAAACACAGTTAGCATGGGTTTGGCAACGCCGAGCGAATCTGCGGAAAACCCGCCGCTGACGCCCATTTCCCGAAGTCCGCTGGCGATGAGTGCCGCGGCCAAGGTATCTTCGGAGGCCATGACGGATTCCAGCCCGGCGCGACCGCGTAGCGCGATGACTTCGTCGAGCGCCTTGCTGGCGACGTCCCGAAGCTGAGCCAACGGAATCGACTGCTGCGGCGATGGAGCAACGGTCGGCGCGGTGCGCTCCCAATCGACGTGGTAAACCAAATCACGGCTGCCGCCTGAAGCCCCGGCGCGGCGCACGGCTGACATGCTGACGGCGCGGAAGCCATCTATCAGCACACAAGGGTGACCGGCTTCGTCGTAGAGACCGATTCGGCCTTCGATCAGCTCCTCGTTGAAATGCATCACCCTGGCGCGGACGTGGGATGATGCTCCCGGACTGCGGAGGTAAAGAATTCTAGCAAAACGCACCGGGAGTTTCATCCTGGCCTTGCGATCCTCGACCGTCCTGGCACCGGCGGAGAAAACCTGAAGCGCACCATCCAACAGAACCGGGTGCAGCGCGTATTCCGCCGCGCGGGATTTGATCGCTTCTGATAGAGAAACCCGGCCCGCCGATTTACCACAACCGGCAGCCAGCTCGCGGATCGGCTTGAACTCTTCGCCGTAGCGAAGTCCGAGGTCGCTCATGTGGCCGTAAAACGCGCCGACGCCTTCCGATTCCACGTCAGCATCCGGCAGTTCTAACGGCGAACTGCCAAACGTCGATTCCGTGCGCTCGCAACGCATCGAACCGACGACGTGAACCGACCAGGATGCGGCTTGGTCGAACTTGCTCTGGATCGTGAATGTCCGCTCGGCAGGCTCGTAAGTGAGCTCCATCATCATCGCGGAAGCAGGATCCGGCAGAATCAGCGGGCGGCGGATTTCAAAATCCTCAACGGCGAACGGCCGTCCTTCGAACAACTGCAATCCGGCTTCCAGCGCCATTTCCACAAAACCTGCTGCCGGGAAAATGATGTGGGTGTCCACCTTGTGATCCTTCAGGAAGGCCATGTGCCTGCCATCGAGCCGCGTCGTCCACGTCGGCGTGGCGCGCGGCTGGCGGGAGTCTAGCAGACCTTTTCCACCCGGAGCGAGGCGGGCATCGCGCAGCTCGCCACACTCATGCCACCAGCGGGCCCGGTCAAACGGATAGGCAGGCAGTGAAAGGATCTCACGCGACGGGGTCATTGCGGAAAAATCGAGAATCACTCCACCCCGGTGCAGCTCCAAGACGGCTTCCAGATAGGATTCGTGCTCGCGCTCGCGGCGGGTCGAGGCGGTCACCTGAGCCTTGAGGCCACGAGCAGTTAGGCATTCCTGAATCGACATCGAAAGCGCCGGATGCGAACTGATTTCCAACCAGATATCGACGCCGAAATCGGCGAGCGAATCCACCGCTTTCACGAACTGGACCGGCTGGCGGATTCCCCTGCCCCAATGCGCGGCGACGCAGTCTTTTCCAGAGCAGCGCCCGCCGGTGACAGTGCTAAAGAAGGGCAGCGTCTCCTCCTGCGGCGAAATATCCGATAGGTCCTGGTTCAGGCGGTCCGCCGCCGGCTGCATCATCGCGTGGTGGTACGGATGGTCAACCTTCACGAAGCGGGCGAAAACATTCTGCGGCTCCAGCTCGGCGCGGATGGCTTCGAGCGAGGATTTCACACCGGCCAGAGTCAACGAGTGCGGGCCGTTGAAAGCGGCGATGCTCACCGAGGTGTCGTGGCGGGCGATCAATGCCTCCGCCTCTTTTTCTGACAAGCCAACGGCCAGCATCGTCCCTTCGCCGCGGGCGCATTCGTGCATGAAGCGGGCGCGCAGCACGATCACGCGCGCGGCCTCTTCCAAAGTCAGGATTCCGGCGACGCAGGCCGCCGCGACTTCACCGACGCTGTGGCCGGCGACGGCGGCTGGCTCCACGCCCAGCGATTTCCAAAGTGCCACCAAGCCGAGCTGCATCGCAAAAATCGCCGGTTGGGCGATCTCGGTTTGCTGCATTCTCGAATCCGCCTCGTCGCGGGCGAGTTCTTCTAGCAGAGAGGAGCTCGCGTAAGGACGCATGGCCGCTTCGCAGGCTTCCATCACCTCGCGGAAAACCGGCTCGTTGCGCATCAGCTCGCGGCCCATGCCCCACCACTGCGGGCCTTGGCCGCTCATGACAAAACCGATGCGCGGCGCGAATTCCGGCCGCGGCGTGAACGACGCGCGGCCCTTGCCCACCGTCGATCCGGCGGCGAACCCGCGCAGTTCTTCAGTTAGTCCGGTGGCCGAACTCGCGACGAGTGTGAGCCGGTGCGCGTGATGGTTGCGGCGCGCTCCGAGCGTGTAGGTTAGTTTCGGCAAAACCGGAGACGTTCCATTTCCCAGCTCATGCGCCTCGATCCAATCGCCCAAGCGCGCGGCGTTGGCTTTAAGCGCGTCCTCGGACCGGGCGGAAATCACCAGCGGCCACGAGCGGTTCGTCGGGAAATTTTCCCGGGCCTTGGCAGCTCCGACTGGAGGCTCTGCTAGAATGACGTGCGCGTTCGCGCCGCCGAAGCCGAATGAATTCACCCCGGCGATGCGGCGGCCGGAGGATCCTGAAAAATTCTCCAGCTTCGTGGGCACGCGCAGTTTCAAGCCCGGCATGTCGATGTGCGGGCTCGGGTTTTCGAAATGCAGGCTCGGTGGGATTTGGCCGCGCTTGAGGACGAGCAGGCCTTTGATCAGGCCGACCACACCGGCTGCGGTTTCCAAGTGACCGAGGTTGGTTTTCACCGAGCCGATCGGAAGCGCTGTTTCGCGCTCACCGCAGAGGGCATTCGCGAGGGCGATGGCCTCAATGGGATCACCCACTGCGGTGCCGGTGCCGTGCGCTTCCACGAAATCCACATCCGCCGGTGCGATGCCCGCATCGGCGCAGGCGTCCAGGACCAATTGCGTCTGAGCCTCGGTGCTTGGCAGGGAAATTCCGTTTGTGTGGCCGTCCTGGTTCAACGCCGAGCCGAGAATCACGCCTTGGATCGGATCGCCGTCCGCGATGGCTCGGGAAAGTGGCTTCAAGAGCACGATGCCAGCACCTTCGCCACGGACAAAACCGTTAGCTTCTGCGGCGAACGCCTTGCACTTGCCGTCCGGCGAGAGCATGCCCGCTTGGGAAAAGCCGATGAAGCCGTCCGGGGTGATGATCACTGTCACGCCGCCTGCCATTGCCATTTTGCAACGTCCGGCACGCAGGGACTCGCATGCAAGATGTACGGCGGTCAGGGCAGAAGAACACGCGGTGTCCATCGCCAGGCTCGGACCTGATAGGTTGAAACAGTAGGAAATCCGGTTGGCCGCGATGCTGTGCGCGCTGCCCGTCGGCGAATGGGCGCTGATGCCCTTGCGGTCCGTGCCGCCGCCCTGAATGTTCTGATAGTCGTTATGGGAAACCCCCATGAACACGCCGATGTCCGTGCCTTTTTCAAAGTCCAGCACCTGTCCGGCGTCCTCGATCGCCTCCCACGCGGTTTCCAACAGAAGCCGTTGCTGCGGATCGATATACGGAGCCTCACGCGGGGAAATCCCGAAAAACTGCGGGTCGAACTGGTCGATCTGATCGAGGAACCCACCGCGTTTGGCGATCGATTTGCCTGCCAGGCCGGGCTCTGCATCGTAGAAGCGCTCGACGTTCCAGCGGTCGGCAGGGACTTCAGACACGGCGTCGCGTCCGGCAGCGAGTAGTTTCCAGAACGATTCGGCATCATTGACTCCACCAGGAAAGCGGCAACCGATCCCGATGATGGCGATGTCCATCCTGCCGTTTTCTCGCTGTTGTACATCTGAGGAGACTGAGGGCGGGGGAGTCGGGGACGGGATGCGGGACATGAGCGATGGACGGATTCAGGTGGATGGCGCGGCGGAGGGTCCCGGCTGATAGATACTGGTTTGCATCGTCAGCCGTCTGTCTGGGGAAAGATAATTGGGCAACTCCGCCGTTTTCGAAGTTTTCGGTGCTGTAAGTGGTGAAGTCAAAAACATTTTCGGAAACGCCGGGGTCTCTTTAGTCCGCTACCTGCCAAGTATTCCAGAGGAGGAGATGATTTGCTGAGTCTGCCCGCACGGGAGGAATCCTTCGAATTTCCACAACGGGTAGCCCGCTGAATAAATCGAGATAGCGTTTGCCAAAGCCATTGTCTGAATTAGTACAGGTGGCCATGTGCGGAATAGCAGGCGTGATGGATCTGGCCGGAAGGCGTGCGGTGCCCGAAGGAGTGGTGGAGCGCATGTCACGCGCCCTCATCCATCGCGGCCCGGATGAAGAGGGGTTTCTACGGGTGCCGGGCCTGTCAATGGCATCGCGGCGGCTGAGCGTGGTAGGGCTGGCCGATGGGCAGCAGCCGATGGCAAATGAGGACGGCAGCGTGCAGGTGATTTTCAATGGTGAGTTGTTCGATCACCCGGAAAAGCGCGCGGAACTCGCGGCGCGGGGGCACCGCCTCCACACGCATTGCGATACGGAAATCATTCCGCACCTGTGGGAGGAGTTTCAGGAAGGAATGTTCGAGCGACTGCGCGGACAGTTCGCGATTGCCTTGTATGATGTGAAACGCCATCAACTGACGCTCGGCCGCGACCGCTTCGGGATCAGCCCGCTTTACTGGACGCGACAGGGTGACTGGCTGCTGTTCGCCTCGGAAATCAAAGGTCTGCTCGCCTCCGGAATGGTGACGCCGAGGGCAGATCTGCTAGGAATCGACCAGATCTTCAGCTTCGCCGCCATGCCCGGACCGGCGACCTGTTTCGAAGGTGTGAAATTGCTCACCCAGGGCCGTTATTTGCAAGTCTCCCCGACCGAGGCGAAGTCTGTGGTGAGCGAGCGGGCTTTCTGGACGATGGATTTCCCTAACCAAGGCGACGAAACTCCAGAAAGCGACCCGCGCAAGCTCGCGGACGAGCTCGAAGATCTTCTGCTCAAGGCGGTGGACCGGCGGCTGCGGGCGGATGTCCCGGTGGGCGCCTATCTATCAGGCGGGCTCGATTCCAGCATGATCGTGGCGATGGCCTGCAAACTCAAGGGCCCGGCGATCAACACCTACACCGTCCGCGTGGACGATCCCGCGCTGGACGAACTCAGCGGGGCGAACCAGTCCGCGAAACACATCGGGACGAAACCGCCCATCGTGCAGGATTTCCGCCCGGATGATGCACTGGAAATGTATCCGCAGCTCATCCAGGCGGCCGAGGCACCGGTCATCGACACATCGTGCGCGGCCTTGCTGATGTTGGCCAAGCGGGTGCATGCGAACGGCCAGAAGGTCGTCTTGACCGGAGAAGGCGCGGACGAGTGGTTGGCCGGCTATCCGTGGTATAAGGTCGCGAAAATCATGGGTGCGCTCGATAGCATCCCCGGTTTTCCCCTCAGCAGCATGGCGCGCCGCGGTTTCCTGCGGCTCAGCAAGGTTCCTCAATACTCGCGCGACTATCGGGAGGACCTCGAGCGTTCCGTCGGCGGGCCGAATGCGTGGATCGATTCCTATGGCGTGCTCGGGCTTTCAAAACTCCGGCTCTACTCTCGTCAAATGCTTGAAGTCCGCGAGCAGGCACGCCCGTGGGCAAGTCTCGGGATCGATCTGGAACGTGCGAAACACTGGGCGCCGCTCAACCGCAGCCTGTGGGTCGGTGCGCGGGTCACGCTGGCCGGGCATTTGCTCCAGGCGAAGGGGGACCGCGTGGCGATGCACTCTTCTGTCGAGGCGCGCTATCCGTTTCTCGATGAAGATGTTTTCGATTTCACCGCGAAGCTGCATCCGCGCTGGAAATTGAAAGGTTTCCGCGACAAGCACCTGCTACGGTTAGTAGCTGAGCGCTGGTTGCCGAAAGAGATCGCCCGCCGCAGCAAAGTGATTTTCCGCGCGCCGCTGGATAGCTTCCACATCGATCCGGGCCCGAAGTTCATCGGTGAGTTGCTGAGCGGGGAATCGCTGCGGAAGACCGGTTATTTCGACATCGAGGCGGTCAATCACTGGCGCCAGGCTTACAGACAAATGCGTGCCGGATCGATCCCGCGCCTGTCCATGGAAATGGGCCTCGCGGCCGTCGTGGCCACCCAGCTCTGGCACCACACGTTCATCGACGGCTCACTCGCCGACCTGCCGACGTGGCAACTGGATCAACAGGGAGCATGGAATACACGTCCACCCGGCTGATTCAGGGCAGCCCCGCTAGAGCTTCCTTTCCGAGTGCCTTCAGCTCGTAATCATCCTTTTCCTTGTTCGGCATCTTGAGTCCCTTTACGAGGTATCTGCGGGCATCCGTATTATTTTCCATCTGGGCGTAGGTTCTGCCCAGTTCGATATAATGCCTGAGGCGCCCGGGGTTCAGTGAGATCGCCTTGGTGAAACAAGCGATCGCCTCCGCGTTCGTGCCGACCGGTAGCTTGCCATACAAGACTTCACCGATTGATCGCCTCGCTCCCGAAATATTCGCCAGCGACTGGTGCCATCGGCCTAACACATGCCAGGCGGTGTCATTGCGTGGATTCAGTTTGATGGCGCGATCCGCCGCCGCCTTGATGAGAGGCGAGGCCGCCACCTGATCGCCTTTGCCTTCGTATCGAAGCATCTTGCCATAGGTGATGGCGGGCGAGAGCTGGGCGTCGGAATCGTTAGGCGCGAGTTTGGCCGCGCGGTTCGCATAGAGCAGGGAAATATTACCATATTTCAGCTTGTCGCCCACATTGGCGACGTCACACATCAGGTGGCGGTATTGGCGGGCGATGCTGAGCAAAAGCCCGACGCTATCGGGATCGAGTTTTTCCGCAACAAGATAGCTTTTGAGGGCTAGCGCCGGATTGAAGGACTTGTCCGCGGCGTCGCCCTTTGCGACGTGTTCGGCAAGGGTTTGCGCCTGGCCGGCCGCGCTGCCGAGAAATAACAGCGAAGCGGCCGCCAGGGAACGGAAGGTGAATGAAGCTAACATGATCTGATGGATTTGTGGGAAAAAGGCCGCTCTATCCGATCAGGGTTTGATTTGAAGCAGGCGGCACGCGTTTAAAAGTTCCGCCTCGCTGAGCGGAGGCCCGATAAGCTGAAGACTGGTGGGTATCTCGCTGTCCGGCATCGCGATGGGCATGGCGAGCGCGGGATTTCCGGAAAAGTTGATGGCCACCGTGTTCTGCGCGTTGAAGACGATCAGCTCGAAGATCGACGTCGAGCGCCAGAACGGCAGCCGCGGTGGCAGGATCTGAAGCGTAGGCGTGGCGATGAAATCCACCCGCTGGAAAACCCGTGCGAGCGCCCGTTTCCAGGCGGCCTTGCGTTTCACCGCGGCATCGTATCCGGTGATGCGGTCCATTGCGCCTTTGGTGAGCACGGCGCGGGTGTTGCTGTCGATTTCCAGATTGTCGGTGTATAGGTGATCATTTTTCCACGCGTCCGCAGCGGCGATCGTTTCGCCATCCGCATCCGCCTGCGCCCACTTTTTGGCAAAACCGTCATCCAGTGTCACAACCTTGTATCCCGCCGCCTTGAGCCGATCATCAATCGCCTTGTCGATCGCCGGATTTGTTCCGGGAATATAAAGCCGCCCGATGCGGATCTGCCCGGCAGAAGGATTTGCGGAAACCGCCGCTGAGTAGCGCCCCTTGAAACCGCGTTGCAAGAGATCCATCCCTTCGACCAGACGCGGCAGATCGGCCGCCATCGGGCCGACCGTATCGAGGTGTGTGGCGGAAATGGGAAATACGCCCTTCGTCGATACCAATCCAAATGTCGTCTTGAGTCCGTAAATCCCACAGCAGGCGGCCGGCACCCGGATCGAGCCGCCGGTATCCGTGCCTAACGCCACATCCGCCTGCCCGCTGGCGACCGCCACGGCGGAACCGCTGGAGGAGCCGCCGGGGATGAATTTGTGTTTGCCGTCCAGCAGGTTCACCGGCGTTCCGAAGTAGCTGTTACGGCCGGAAACGGTGATCGCGAACTCGGTGAGATTGGTTTTTCCCACAATGGAGACATTTCTCTCGCGGGCGATGGCAAGGCATGCCGCGTCGCGTTTGGCCGGCGGATTGGTTTTCGCCAGATATTCGGAGCCAGCCGAGGTCACCTCTCCCTTCATATCAATGAGGTCCTTCACCGCCAGCCGCAGTCCCGGGCGATCTTCCGCAGCGGGCCGATAGGAGATGAAGGCGTGGTTTTCCGGCCCCCGGCTTCCCGGCGCTGTGACGCAGGCGGTTAGCAGGCTGGCCAGGGTGAGGCAGGCGATCGGATGGAAGACAACTGAGAGACGTTTTTTCATGCAAAGGGCGCGGATTGAATTGGAATGGAATCCACTCGACCCCGCAGGATCGAACGGTAACCCGCTATCGATGCCACTCGTTCGAATCCTCCGCAAGCGATGACTTCATCGGCGATGGCCGGGTGTTTTCCGACTTGCAGGCAACGAACGAGCCGACGCCCGCTTTGGTCCATCGGACGAGGCAACACAACAGGTCACACAACGCGCGCCACCCGCTCAAGCCGTGGAGCATAGGAGATTCGAACTCCTGACCTCTTCATTGCGAACGAAGCGCTCTACCAACTGAGCTAATGCCCCTCACGACCTTGCACAGAATTGACTGACACCCCCGACGAGGCAGCGCAAGTTTGAAGTTACAAGGATTTGCCCCCGTGAGGCGAAAAAAACATTCGGAGCGATTAACAATGTTTTGCCAAAACCGGGCGATGCATCATCATCTGCCACATGAAAGTGTTCCTTTGGATTTCCGCCTCCTGCGCGCTCCCATTCCTCCTCGCCAGTTGTGGCAACGGCGGCGGAAACACCTCCGGCGGCTCCCAACAAGCCGGCATCGGCCCCTTCGACAACCAAGGCCGCTACCGCGAGGAATGGGCGGACAATCCATCACAATGGCGTAAACCGGGCGGTTCCTCGCCACGCATCACCAAGTCGGACGACCTGCCGGAAATCGCCCAGAACGAGCAGCCTCCGCTCAACTCGGTGCCACTGGCCACCTCCTCGCCGAAGCCGACCATCGCGGAGACGAAAACCACTTCCACCTCAAGAAAACCATCTGATGCCGTGGTCGTGAAAACCCGCCCGCTCAACAAGTCCGAGCGCGATTCCGTCGCCAGCAAAACGAAGTCGAAAGCCGAGCCGGCGGAAACCGTCAAAAAGAAGACCAAATCGGAGCCTGAGGTCGTCAAGGCAAAAACCAATCCCAAGATAACCGTCAAAGCAAAGCCGAAATCGACCCGCTACGTCGTCAAATCCGGCGATTCACTCTCCGCCATTGCCAGCCGCAACGGTTGCTCGGTTTCCGCATTGAAAAGCGCGAACGGCATTTCCGGCACTCTGATCCACCCCGGACAGGCTCTCACCATCCCGAGAAAATAACTCACATCAGCCGCATTTCCGCCCCGCGTCTTGCCGGGCGGGGCCGCGTCAGCTCTTTTTAAACTTCGATGCTTTCATTTTGGCGGGATCGAAGACCTTGCGGTTCTTGACGAAATGCTCCGGAAGCATTTGGTAAAAACGGTAAAACTGTCTGCGGAAAGTCTGGATCGATAGGAATCCAAGGTCATTCGCCACCTCTTCAGGAGATTTGCCACCCTCCAGCTTGCGCCGCGCCACCACCATCCGCTCCATCATCATCCACTGCTTCGGTCGTAGGCCGACGTCCCGGACAAACATCGTGTGGAAATACCTCTGGCAACAGCCAAGTTCATTGCACACTTCCGCGACACGATAGGATTTGCACAATGCCAATCGTTCAAGGCAGTAGTTCACCCCCGAGTTGGACTCGACGATGCGCCACATGTTATTTGTTCGGATGATTCTCAAAAAAAATGCCGACTGAAATGGACAGCTCCTAACTTCATGGTCAAAATTTGGTTTGGTCAATGTACCTTTTCGGCACTCATCCCCCGAAAAGCCCGTAAATCCAACGGCCAAGCGGGTTACCCCTCGGATTTTTATCGCGAAAATTTCGAAAAAAACCGATTCTCGCCCCGTGCAGTCCACCAAGGCAATCGTCATCCGCCTCACCCGCCTGACGGATACCAGTCTCATCGTCCATTGGTTTACCGAAAGTCACGGCCTCGTCAAAACCGTCGCGAAAGGCGCCCGCCGCCCGAAAAGCATCTTCGCCGGCAAGCTCGACCTCTTTTTCGGCGGCGAAATCTCCGTCGCCCAAGCCCGCCGCGGCGATCTCCATTCCCTCCGCGAGGTCAGCATCAGCCATTGGCGGGAAGGCCTGCGCCGCAGCTACACCTCCACCCTGCTCGCCGCCTATTGCTGCCAGCTTCTGGAAATGGCCGTGGAACCGGAGCATCCCGATCCCGAATTGCACGATCTCCTCCAGCGCGCCCTCGACCACATCGAAGCCGCACCCGCCACCCTCCGGGCAATGGGGCATTTTGAATCGGAACTTGCCCGGCTTCTCGGTGTTTCACAGATTCACGGCGACGCTTCGATCTCGCTGCGTGACGCACTTGGCACATTACCCGCTTCCCGCAGTGAATTAATTGAAAGAGTTTCCCCTGACAGAGATTTCAGCTCGTCAGGCGACTGAAATCGCCGATAATAGGCCCAATCCCACAAATTCATGGACTCCCCGACCGCTACCCTCATTGGCATTCTTCAAGACCGCGTCGAATCCCTGCGCGCCGCAGGCAACCTCCACGAGGCACTTCATGCCTCCAGCGCCGCCGTCGAAAAATCCCAACAAACGCTCGGAACCAATCTCGATAGCATCGACGCCTTCGCCTCCGCCCTTGAAATCCGCGCCGATATCCACCGCGAGGTTGGCAACTTCGAACTTGCCCGTGACGACTACCGCCAAGCGCTCGACCAACTCCAGGAACGCCCGGACCGCTTCGATCAAATCGGCCGCCTCCATGCCGGCCTCGGCGCTGCCTACGACGGCCTCGGCCGCGAGGAGCACGCCGTGAACAACTGGAAGGTCGCCATGGAATACTTCGAGCGCCACGAGCCGCCACTGCTCCTCGACATCGCCGCCATGGCGAACAACCTCGGCTTCATCGCCAAAGCCGCCGGCGACCTCGACACCGCAGAATCCAGTTTCCTCCGCGCCTTGGAAATCCTCCATTCCCAGCTCGGCCAGGACCACGAGCAGACCGCCACCGTCTCCAGCAACCTCGGCGCGCTCTATCAGGCCGCCGGTTTCTACGAGCAAGCCCGGGAAATGCACATGATCGCCCTCGAAACCCGGCGTAACCTCCTCGGTGAAAATCACGCCGATACCGCCCAATCCCATAACAACCTCGCCCTCGCCCTGCTCAACACCGGCGACCGCTCGTGGGCCCGCCGCCATTTCGAAAAGTCCCTCGCCGGCTACGAAGCCCTCGGCCCCGAATACGCCGATGACCTCGAAGCCGTCGCCTCAAACTACTGCGACTTCCTCCGCGAGGAAGGTGAGGTCAACCTGGCCGAAGTCATCGCCGGCCGCGTCCGTGAAGTGCTTGGCGCGGCGGCCGTGTGATTTCAGAAGTGGTCCGCACAGTCCTCTGTGCGGTCTTTACGAAGCAAAAAAACCGCACAGAAGATTGTGCATACCACTTTTCAGGACGACTCCACCTGCGCCACCGCCAGCGCGGCGATGCCTTCCTTGCGGCCGATGAAGCCCATGGTCTCATTAGTCGTGGCCTTGATGCCGACCCGCTCGGGCGGGATGCCTAACGCTTCTCCAATATTCTTTCGCATGGCATCGCGGTGGGGCAGGACTTTCGGTGCCTCGGCGATGAGGGTGGAATCCACATTGATGATCTCCAGTCCGGCTTCTGCTGCCAGATCGCGGCATTTTTCGAGAATTCTGAGAGAGCAGATGTCCTTGCACGCGGGATCGCCCGGGGGGAAAAAATAACCGATGTCCGGCTGGCCCATCGCGCCGAGCACGGCATCCGCGATGGCGTGGCAGAGCACGTCCGCATCGGAGTGCCCGGCGAGGCCGTGGGTATGGGGAATGGTCACGCCGCCAAGGACAAGCGGGCGGTTTTCCGCGAACTGATGGACGTCGTAGCCAATGCCGGTCATGGGGTGGTGGATGGTTGGGAGTTGATGGTTGATCGTGAAGAGGAAGAGACTGGTGGCGAGGGCTTCTCCTCTTTCCATCAACTATCATCCATCCACTATCACCTTTTTAAAGAATTTCCTCAATCGGGATAACGCCGTTGCTGGCGACGATGGAATAGGCGTCGTCATAACCGGGCACGACGGTGAGTTCGACTTTTCCGCCGGCTGTTTCTACCAGAAGCTGTCCTGCGGCGATGTCCCACAGGGAAATACGGCTCTCGATGTAGCCGTCGAGGCGGCCGCTGGCGATGTAGGCCATGCCGAGCGCGGCGGAACCCATCATGCGCATCTTGCGGGCCTTGATAGAGGCGCGCTTGAAGCGCTCGATGCCGGTTTGCAGGGCTGCTTCGTCTTTGCCGCAGCCGACGAAGAGGATGGACTCGGCGAAGTTGGAGCGCTTGCTGGTGCTGATGGGCTTGCCGTCGAGCATGGCGGGTCCGCCTTTTTCTACGGTCCAGGTTTCTCCGACCATCGGATCGTGGATCACGCCGACGACGATTTCACCGGCCACGCGGAGGGCGATGGAGACGCAGAAATGAGGGATGCCGTAAAAGAAATTCACCGTGCCGTCGATGGGATCGACGATCCACTGGCGGTCGGATTCCTGGTTTCCGGCGATGCCTTCCTCACCGTAGAGCGCATCGCCGAGGCGCGCGCCTAGCAAGATGCCGGTGATGAGGTCCTGGGATTCCTTGTCGAGCGCGAGCTTGATATCGTGATGGGTGGCTTCATCGACGACGGCGTCGGAGCCGAAGTTGGCGCGGAGGAGTTTGCCCGCTGCGAGAGCGGCGCTGGTGGCGAGTTCTAGGTCGGTCATGGGAAGAAGTTGATAGTAGATGATTGATTGTTGATGGAAAGAGGAAGAAGTGGCGAGGGGAGCGGGAAATGAAGTTCTTGTCTTCGCTATCAGCCATCAACTCTCAACCATCAACTTCTTCAAAGCGACAATGGCGTTGACGAGTTGGTGGGAAAGATCGTGCTTGGAGGCGGGCGGGAGCGGCCCGCTGTGTTCCGGATAGACGAGGAGGACTTGGTTGTGATCGGAGTCGAAGCCGATGCCGGGTTTCGAGACGTCGTTGGCGATGATGAGGTCGCAGTGTTTTCTAGCAAGTTTGTCGCGGGCGTTTGCTTCGAGGTTTTCCGTTTCCGCCGCGAAGCCAACGAGGGTGCCGGTGAAGCCGAATTTTTCCCGAGCGGAGCCGAGGATATCGGCGGTGCGGACGAGTTCGAGGGTGAGCGTTTCACCGCCCTTTTTGATCTTCTGGTTTTCCACGCGGACCGGCGTGTAGTCGGCCACGGCGGCGGCGAACACAGCGATGTCCATTTTTCCGATGTAGCGCTGAACCACGTCGTACATCTCGGCAGCCGTTTCCACCGGGACGAAATCCACACCATCCGGCACGTCCAGATGGGTGGGGCCGGAGACGAGGAAAACCGAATGCCCCTCGTGCGCAAAGGCTGCTGCCAGCGCGTAGCCCATCTTTCCAGACGAGCGGTTCGTCAGGAAACGCACGGGATCGATCGGCTCGCGGGTGGGGCCGGCGGTGATGAGGACTTTCACGAGGCGGAGTCTGATTCATTGCCGCGGTCTGGCAAGCGCAAGCGTCGTGCATTGCCAGCGGCCAGGCGGCTGCCTCTGGTCTCTGGAATGGCGTGGCAATCTCCGGTTGCCCAATCTGTCCTGCTGCTTGCAAACTGCTTTTTGCCGCAACTGTGCTAGCAATCGATCCACCTGACGGGCAGCCGCAAGGCGGCCTGGCCTTCCACCCACCAACCGGTCAAAAATCAAGAAGCGTACTTGCGCCGCGGGAAAATTCCCACTAATAGAAGCGCGATATGCACGTATGGAACTTCATTCGTCATCTCAGCTAACAAAAACAACCTATCCAAACACCATCCCATCATGACGCTGAAAAACAAACTAATCGCAGAATTCTTCGGAACATTCTGGCTCGTCTTCGGCGGCTGCGGCAGCGCGGTCCTCGCCGCGAAGTTTCTCACCACCGATCCCACCCCGATCAACCTCGGCATCGGCTTCGTCGGCGTCTCGCTTGCCTTCGGACTCACCGTGATGACCATGGCCTACGCCATCGGCCACATCTCCGGCTGCCATCTCAACCCGGCGGTCACCGTCGGCCTGGTCGTCGGCGGACGCCATCCTGCATCGGAGGCCATCCCCTATATCATCGCCCAAGTGCTCGGCGGCATTGCCGGAGCGGCGGTTCTCTTCCTAATCGCCAGCGGCAAGGACGGCTTTTCCGCAGCGGGCGGCTTCGCCTCGAACGGCTTCGGCGACCTCTCGCCCGGGAAATATTCCATGATATCCTGCCTCGTCGCGGAAGTTGTACTGACCTTCTTCTTCCTGCTCATCATCCTCGGCTCGACCGATTCAAGGGCTCCGAAGGGCATGGCCCCCATCGCCATCGGCCTCGGCCTCACCCTGATCCATCTCATCGGCATCCCGGTCACCAATCTCTCGGTTAACCCCGCCCGCAGCACCGCCTCCGCCCTGTTTGCAGGCGGAGCCTACATTTCCCAGCTCTGGCTGTTCTGGCTCGCACCCATCGCCGGTGCCGCGCTCGCAGGCATCGTCTATCCGTTGATCTCCGGCGGAAAGAAAAGCGCCTGAACTGAAGTTTAACGCTCCCCCTTTCCGGGATTGCTGATCGAATAATCCTAACACGTTTTACCTTTTATCAATCCAACTCCTACCTGCTAAAAATCATGGGCATCATTTCCTGGATCTTCCTCGGCCTTATCGCCGGGGCACTGGCTAAATTTAGAGGGAAATGTTCCAATCCAGCATCTGGTATTCCCCCACGATGTTTAATCTGATACTCCTGACCACCAACAACGCATGCACTATCGGCGAGAGCGCTCCACCTTTGCCGCAGGCCGCGTGACAAAGCGGGGCGAAAGCGGGATGCCAAGGAGAGCCGTTGGTCGCGCTGGGGATCGCGGCCCTGATTTCCTCCAGATAGGGATTGAGCGAGTCCAGACGGGTGAATGGCACCTCCACGATCGCGATGCTCCGGGTTTCGATCCTTTGTTGATAACGCAGATTCTTGTCGCCGGTGAGAAAGACATCAAATTTGCCGTCGATCAGGCTGATCAACTCGCCATTTTGTTTGCCCGACCATCCTTGAAATTGCACGGTCACGATCTCGGACTGCCTGCGGATTTCGTCATCTATGATGAACAGGACAGCAGCGACCTGCTTCGCCAATGCCTCACCCCCACCGGCACCCCCACCGGCACCCCCACCGACATCAGCCCTGACTCCGCCTTCTGGCAGCTCTCGCAACTGAAATCCGATCGCCCCCCTCCCTGAAGCCTGAGAGGCTTTGATCCTTGAATACTGGATCATTCCACTACTTTGGAACCCGTGAGCACTCTTGTCTTGAATCTGGATGATCTCCTGAAGCTTCGGCTGGATGCCCTGGCCGCGCACAACCGCAAGCCCCTGCCGGACTGGGCTGCCGAGCAGCTTCGTCGCCTCGCCGCCGATGCGGGTGAAATTCCCGCTGCAACCTACTCCGCCGAATGGATGGCCACCTTCGGTTCCATCGACGACCCTTCCTTTAGAGCTCCCGAGCGTGTCCTTCCCTCCGCCGTGGAACCCCTCGATGCCGAGTCGTAATGGCCCGTTTCATCGACACGAATATCTTCGTCGCCTGCCTCCGGGGACGTGCCGAACCTATCCGGGAGAAATTTCTCCAGCACCCGC
>JBBRCO010000037.1:0-27683 GCA_038204755.1 Verrucomicrobiales bacterium | reverse complement strand
TTTGCCTGCTAGACGCCCGAGAAACTGAAATCGCGAGCCTCCGTAACGGAGTAAACTACTGACTGGAGAGCCGGATGCGGGAGATCCGCACGTCCGGTTCGGAGGGGGGAGCGGGGCGAAAGCCCCGTTCCTACCTCTATCGCGCAGACCGGGGCTTCGCGCATTGATGGAGACAAGTAGTCCGCACAGTCCCCAGTGCGGTCTTCGGGAGCACGCGCCACCGCAAAGAAGACCGCACAGAGGACTGTGCGGACCACGCGCAGACCGGGGTTTCGCGCATTGATGGAGACAAGTGGTCCACACAATCCGCCCTCTACCCGAAGGCGGACAAGCTGCTGATCACGGCGGATGGGGGTGGCAGCAACGGCAGCTGGGTCCGCCTCTGGAAACTTTCGTTGCAGCGCTTCGCGGAGGAAAGCGGACTTGAAATCGAGGTTTGCCACTACCCGCCGGGAACGAGCAAGTGGAACAAGATCGAACACCGCATGTTCAACCATATCAGCATGAACTTGGCGCGGACGCGCCTTGGCCACCCGTGAGATCATCGTCAGCCTGATCGGGGAAACGAAATCAAAAAGCGGGTTGAAGATCCGGGCGGCACTCGACGAAGGAATCTATCCGACGGGCAGGAAAGCAAGCGACCAGGAAATGAGCCAAATTAAACTTACGCGCGCCGAATTTCAGCCCGCATGGAATTACAAAATTTCACCAAAATGAGACATTTATTATTTCGCTCGCCCTTAGAACATGATTGGGGCTGCCGTCCGCTCTTCCGGCAAAAACGGCGGCAAGCTGGAAATCGCCAGTTGGCTCACGCGCCTGGCGTTTCACGATCTGTGTATCGAGCCAGTCATCGGGACAAAAGAACGGCACATGAACTGGCCAAGCGCCCGGTCGTGTCACCAGCAGGCTCGTTGGTGATCAAGGCGTTGTCGTGTATCAAGCGGTGACGGCGCTGGTGACGAACGCGTGTTCCTTCCGCTGGAAATCGGTGGGTTTCACCCCATGGAAGGTTTGAAAATCGCGCGAAAACATTTTTGCCGTGGTGAAGCCGAGGTCGATGGCGACTTCCTTGATCGGCGAGCCCTCGCGGAGCAGCGACCTTGCGGCCACCATCCGTTCCTGGCGCAGCCAATCCTTAGGGCCGATGCCCAGACCTTCCTCAAAGACCCGCCGCAGATGGCGCTCGGATACGCCAATGCGATCGGCAAGGTTCGACATCCGGTATTCACCCTCGCGGGCGATCTGGGTTAGCGAAAGAGGGAGGGGTTCTCGGGCTAGAATCACGAGGAACCTTCCGTCTTTTTGAATGATCTCTACATCACGTCGTTTCACGGCTGGTATAAAATGGGGACGCGCGGATAAAACATCAACTGATACAAATTGTCAATTCTTTAAAATATTAAGGGTCCTAATCATGGTTTCTTGTAAAAAATTAATTAGCGAATGGCTGTCCCCGTGATTGTCCGGTTTGAATCTTTTTTTCGGACGAACGTTTTGCGGTGTTGATTTGCGATAAATTCAAAAGCTCCGTGCTTTTCGGCCTATTCCTTAGATCACAAATCTCGAATCGACTGCGAATTATTTTTTGTAATTCTTTGCTGCTCAAAGGTTCAATAATGGCGCTTTCATCACAATTTGGATCCCATCTGCGAGTTTCTGGGACGAGACCGCCGCGCAGTAGCCTTCCAAAGCTGGATTCTCCAATCGCCGGATGAGCTGATTCTCGATCCCCGGAAGATCATGGTCCGATTCTGCGGCGGCGTCCGTTGGGCCCCAAAAAATCCGGACCTCTTCCGGCGGATGCGAGAGACCGGTCCCCAAAGCTTTCAGGACTGCCTCTTTGGCGGTCCAGATCCGCAGCAGTTGGGCGGCCCTCCCCTCATTTCCGGCGGGCAGGGCGCGAATTTCCTCGGGGTGGCAGAATGTGGTTTCGCATTCCAAAAGATCGGGAGCGCGTCCGAGGGATTCCAAATCGACGCCGACCGGCCCGTCAAGACTGAGGGCGACGAGGGCGAGGCCCGGGCAGTGGGAGAGGTTGAAATGCAGCCCATCAAAAGGTGGCGCGAGCAGGGGTTTCCCGAATTCCGAAAAAACCAGCGGCACTTCGCGCGGAGCCAGCGCGATTTCCCTACCAAGTATCCCACGCAACGCAGCCCGGCAGGCGGCCCAGTGGACGGCATCTTGCGGGAAATGAAACCGTGCGGCGCGAGATTTCTCCTTATCCGTCAGACACGCTTCGGCGAAATCGGAAGAGATGCGGTGGGGAAAAACGGGATGGATGATGACCTGTCCCCGCGTCATGATGCATCGTCACTGGTCTGTGGCTCAGTTTCGTCAATCATTGATGCCAGCGAGCGCAACGTCGGATGATCAAGAATCGCCGAAAGCGGCAGGCTGATGTGGAACTCCTTGTAAATCCTTGAAAACAGCCGCAGCGCCAGCAGTGAATGACCGCCGCTGTGAAACCAGTCGTCATCGCGGTACACCAGTGTCCGATCAAGCAGGTCCGACCAAATTGCCGCGAGATGGCGCTCTGTTGCAGTGCTTGCGGGCTCCGAATGTGGCTTGCTTTCCGGGTTGGCGAGGCGGGTGATATCGACTTTGCCATTGGAATTGAGCGGAAATGTCTCCACCACGCCAATGTCGGCCGGCAGCATGTAGGCCGGTAGGTGATTCGCGAGAAACTCCCGCAAGCCGTTCAAATTCAATGCGTGCTCTTCATGTGGGATCACCCATGCGATCAGTTTTCCCGCTCCCGTTTCCGCACCACGGAATGCGACTTTTGCCTGGGAAACCTGCGGATGGACTGCCAAAACCGCTTCGATTTCCCCCAGCTCTACCCGGAAACCGCGGATTTTCACCTGACCATCCGAGCGCCCGAGGCACTCCAGCGTGCCGTCCGCCTGCCATTTTGCGAGATCGCCGGTGTTATAGCGTGAAGAAACGAAGCTCATTTGCGTGAGATCCGGGCGCTTCCAATATCCATCGGCCAGCCCGGCCCCGGAAATCCACAAACTCCCGCTCACTCCCGGTGCGGCGGGCGAGCCATCGGCCGAGAGTAGGTGAATGCCGGTGTTCGCGATCGGCCGGCCGATCCGGATGAACTTGGGTTTCCGGGGGACGCGCCAGAGGGACGACCAGACGGTCGTTTCCGTGGGGCCGTAGAGATTCCAGAGTTGGCAGCCCATTTTCACCAGTTGGGTGGCGAGCGGCAGATCGAGCGATTCGCCGCCGCAGAGGATTTTCAAATCGGGCGAACCCTCCCACCCAGCGTCGATTAACAGCCTCCAGGTGGCCGGGGTGGCCTGCATCACGGTGGCGCGCGAGGATTTCAGTTTCTCTAATAAAAATCGGCCGTCGCGGGCAATTTCCGTGCTGACAAGATCACAGGTACCGCCGGTAATGAGTGGCAGGAAAATTTCCAGCGCTGAGATATCGAAGGAAATGGTGGTGATGGCGAGCAGTTTGTCGCCCTCGGTGAATCCCGGAGTTTCCGCCATCGAAAGCAGGAAATTCGCCAGAGCCCCGTGCGAAATGACCACGCCTTTTGGCTTGCCGGTCGAGCCGGAGGTGTAGATGACGTAGGCCGGATCAGTGGAAGAAACTTCGTGCGTGATCGGGCTGAAGGAATTTTCCATCAGCTCATTTTCCAACAGGATGGTCCGGATCTCTCCGGGCACCCGGTCCACCAGCGACGGGGACACCAGAACGTGGAGCGGTGCCTGATCTTCCAGAACGAGCTTGAGCCGTTCGGATGGATTCGTCTGATCCAGCGGCACGTAGGCGGCACCGGTTTTCCAAATCGCCAAAAGTGAGACGGGGAGTGCCAGATCGCGCTCCAACATCACGGCCACACGGTCACCCGGTTTCACACCGAGGTCGCGCAGGTTGGCGGCGAGATGGCTCGATTCCGTGTCGAGAGTTCCGTAGTCAAGGTGTTCGCCAGCGGCTTCAAAAGCGATCCGCTGAGGATGGCGTGCGACTCGCCGGGAGATGAGCGCAGGGGTGTTTTTTTCGAGGAAATCCGGGCGGTCGGGGCCTTGCGGGATTTTATCTAGCAGTTCTATATCGGAAGATGTCAGACCATGGATCGCGTTCAGTAACTGCCCGGCGTGGTCACACACGGATTCGAGCGTGGTGAGATAGCGGTCCAGCAGCGCCGAGGCGGTTTCCCGCAGGAACAGGTCGGTCCGATACTCGATAGTGAGCTGCTGGCGGTCGTGCAGCACGGTCAGCAACAGACTGAGGTCGAACTGCGCCGCACCACGGTGGGCGATGTGGGGTTTGCAGTTCAGCCCGCCGGACCACGTCTCCGTGATCGGGAGTTCCTGATGGTCGAACATCACCTGGGCAAGCGGCGCGTGATCGCGCGAGCGGCCTGGTTTCACGGCGTCGATGATCCGCTCGAACGGCGCGTCCTGATTGGCCTGCATTTCGAAGGTCGCCTCGCGAACCCGGTCCAGCAGCATGGCGAACGATTCCGCAGGATCGAGAGTAAGCCTGAACGGCAGGGTATTGACGAGAGTCCCTATCAGATCTCCCGCCGCATCGTGGTTGCGGTTGGCGATGGGAATGGCCACCACCGGATCCTCGCCCGCGCCGTGCTTGCGCAGGAGCAATAGGAAAGCCGCTAGGTGAACCATGAATGGCGTGCCGCGGTGGGCCTTCGCCAATGTGGAAACGCGCATGCAGAGCTCGGGCGGCAGCGTCACCTCGATGGCGACGCCGTCTGCCGACGGGCGGTTAGGACGGGGGAAATCCGTTGCGAGTTGGAGCACGCCCGAGTGACCTGCGAGTTTGTTTTTCCACCAGTCGATCTGCGAGTCCACAGCGCCGCTGTCCACCCACTGGCGGTGACAGGCGGCATAGTCCAGATAGCTTGGCTTTTCGGGGAAAACGGGTGCAGGTTTTCCTTCGCAGACGGAGTCATAGCAGGCGGAAATTTCCTTGGCGAGAATCCTCAGCGACCAACCGTCCGCCACAATGTGATGGGCGCAGACCGCGAGCACATGCCGGTTTCCGCCACACGCTGCCAGAGTGACACGGATCGGTGGGTCGCTGGCAAGGTTGAAAGGCTTGCGGGCAAATGATGATAGAAATTCTCCGAGCGCGCACCCGCTATCGACTGTGCTGATTTCGAGAGGCGGAATCCCGTCCGGCTTGATTGTGACGCGTGGTCGTCCATTTTCCGTCGCGTGCCGGCTGCGTAAAATGTCGTGGCGGCCGATGACTGCAGCGATCGCCTGATTGAGCGCGGTAGCATCGAGTGCTCCCGTCATTTCCAGAGCACCGAAAACATGATAGGCGGCGCTCTGCGGATCGAGCTGATGAAGGAACCACATGCGTTCCTGCGAATGGGTGAGGGTGCTGGCATTGAGCCCGCAGCCTGGCGTGATCTCACCGAGCGCCGGTTTTCCAACAGCCCGACGGCACAGTGCCTCCGCGATTTCACGAAACGAGCGTGCGGCGAAGAGCTCACCCAGGGAAATGGCAACGTGCGAACGAGCTTCCATCTGCGCCGCCATCCGGGTGACTTCCATCGAGCTCATTCCGAATTCAACGCAGTCATCCTCCGCTCGGACTCCCGTCCGTCCCGTGACTTTGGCGACTGTTTCCAGCACCAGCGAAATCATCTCTCCATCCGCTTGTCCGGCGGATGTTTCCTGATCCGAAAAAACGAACCTCATCGTTCCACTTTCAAACGCCTCCCTGGCGGCGGACCGGCGGATCTTGCCGCTGGTCGTGCGAGGCATCAGGCCGCTGCGGACGAGCGCCACCCGGTGGACGGGCAGCTCCATTGCATCGGCGATGGCCAGCCGGATCCGAGCGCAGGTGGACCCGCGCAAATCCGCTGCAAGATCCGCAGCCTCGATCAAGATGACCACCGCTTCGCCGCCAGCGACATCCGTGGCAAACGCCGCTGCCGCAGTGACAGCCGGGAGATTAGAATATACCACGGATTCGATGTCTTCAGGCGCGTGATTCACGCCATCGATGATGATCAGATCCTTGATGCGCCCGCTAACATACAGATGGCCGTCCTCAAGATAACCGAGATCGCCCGTGCGAAGCTCTCTATCAGTATTCGTGCCGAAATTTTCCAACGTCGCCTCCGGGCGCCTCCAATAACCGGACGCCACGTTAGGGCCCTTGATCCGGATCTCGCCCGTTTCCCGCTCACCACACACGCGGCCGTCTATCGGATCCACGATGCGCAGGCCAACGCCGGGCAGCGGCACTCCGCAGGAAACCAGCCTGCCCGCCTTTGGATGTTGGGAAAAGCGCGGTGCCAGATTGGCGGGCGAAGCGGTGGCGATCAATGTTGTTTCCGCAAGTCCGTAGCCGGGCAGGAAGGCCTCTGCACGGAAACCATAGCGGGCGAAACGTTTTGCAAACCGCTCCAAGGTCTCCGGGCGGATCCGCTCCGCACCGCAGGGCGCGGCCTTCCAGCAGGACAGATCGAGGCCTGTCAGATCCTCATCGCGGACCGACCGATGACACATCTCGAAAGCGAAATTCGGAGCCCCGCTCAGCTCCGCGCGATAACGACTGATGGCGTGCAACCAGCGGGCCGGGCGCTGGATGAAATGTTCCGGGGAAAAAAACGTGAGCGGAATGCCTGCTTCGAAAGCGTAGAGGATTTTCAACACCAAGCCCATGTCGTGATAGGGCGGCAGCCAGCTCAACGCCGATTTCAGATCCAGCTCTCCGAACGGTTGCAGGGACTTGAAATGCTCCCGCAGGTTGGCGTGGCTGATCATCACACCTTTCGGCGCTGCGGTGGAGCCGGATGTGTATTGGATCAGGCATGGATCATTGTTAGATCCCGGAGGAACCTCGTCGAGGGCGGTCTCGCCGATGGAAATTTTCGTCAACCCCGTGATGGCAGCCTGTTCCTCAGGAGCGATGACAAACCTCGCGCCGCTGTCCCGCAAGATGGCATTCAGCCGCACAATGTGGCGGCTCCCGCGCGGCGGATAGCAGGGGACGGCGATGGCCCCGGCATACCAGCAGGCGAAAAGTCCGGTGATGAATCCGCAGCCGGGCGGGAGGGTGAGGAGAACCGGTTGGCCAGCCGCCCCCTGCCGGACGAGTCCGGCCGCCAGCGAGCGGGCGGACCGTGCGAGTTCCTGATAGGTGAGAAGCTCCCCGGTCCGCTCACCGTCAGATAGAAACCGATAGGAAAGCGCGTTCGGGCGATCCGCCGCCCGCTCGTCCAGCAGGACGTGCAATGGATCGCGGCTGGTCTTGTCCGTCGGATGCTCATGGGGAGGAACTGACATGATTGCGCTCATGCGTTCAATCGTCCGAAGGTCGTGCCGAATGCAGCGCGCCGGATAGCATCTTTGCCAGGTTCTCGACGTTTTCGGCGGCGAAAAGCGCGAGATGCTCGCCTCCGACAGGAACAACTTCCAAGCCGGCCCCGGCCACGGCGCTCCAGCCGTAGTCCTCCAGCCGCTCGTATTTGTCGCTGATGTGGGTGGTCTTGAATAGGGTGATCCGCCCCGCGAAACGGCGCGGTTTGTAAGCCTGCATGGCGCGCCAGTTTTCCTCGCGGACCTGGATCCTGCGCATGTCGCTGTATGCCTCCGCCGGGCCGGTGGTTTTCGCCGCTTTCAGCTCCGCCTTGATCCGGCGGTTCGTTTGCACGCCTTCACAGATCCGCTCGCGGACGCGTCCCACTCTCGCTCCAAACGGGACATCACGGTTTCTCCGCCAGAAAACACCGAGGCGTTCCGATAGACCGTAGTGGCGGATCGGCGCAGTCGGATTGTCGGTGTCGAACATGCCGAGAAACTCGACCTCGTGGCCTAGATCGATGAGCTGGCAGGCGATCTCGTGGGCCACCACACCACCGAATGAATAGCCGGCGAGACGGAACGGACCTGCGGGCTGGACCTTCAGCAGGTTGCGGAGATAGGCCGCTGCGGTTTCCTCGATACTGGTCTCCTCGATTTTCCCGCTATTGCCAAGTTCGAGCGATTCGATGGCATGGAAGGGCAATTCCGTGGGCATGAGGGCGGCGAGGCTTCGGTAGAACAGGACGCCGCCATCGCCGCCATGAATGCAGAAAAGCGGCGGTTGGCTGCAGCCCTCAGCGAGCGTGACAATGTTGCCTTTGGTCCGATGGGTGCTGCTAGGAAGCGGCTTGGCAGCGGGGAGGGCTTCGCTGGGAGCTGCTTGAGTCACAGGAACTTCGGTTGGAGGAGGTGGGATGACAGGCACCTGGGCGGGAGGCTCGAGCAGTTTCGCGAGACTGGCGATCGTCGGGTTCTGAAGAAGTGCTGCGAGCGGCAGGGATTTGTCGAACTCCCGGTTGATACGCGAGAACATGCGGAGCGCCATCAACGAATGGCCACCCAGGGCGAAAAAGTCGTCATGCCGCCCGATCCCTGACAGACCCAGCAAGTCCTGCCAGATTGTGGCGAGATGGCACTCGGTGTCGCCCGCAGGCTCTTCGTGCGGAATGTCCGCAGCGGCGGTGATCCGGTGGCCGGGATCTGCAAGCTGGGAGAGATCGATCTTGCCGTTCGCGTTGAGGGGAAACGAATCCACCACGGCGATGCCGTCCGGCTGCATGAAGGTGGGAAGCCGGTCTGCCAGATAGATTGCGAGTTCCTCGGGCGTTGGAGTCGCGCCGCCACCGGGAACGGCCCATGCGAGAATGCGCTTGGTTTCCGCAGTTTCGCCGCGGACTGCGGACTTGGCCTGGCTGACCTGCGGATGGCTGGCCAGCGTGGCCTCGATCTCACCGAGTTCAATGCGGAAACCGCGGACCTTCACCTGATGGTCACGTCGCCCGATGAACTCGATGGTGCCGTCGGACGCCCGTCGGCACAGGTCGCCGGTGCGATAGAGCCTGCCGAATTCTGGATGGAAGATGAATTTCCCGGCAGTGAGTTCCGGTGCCGCATGATAACCGATGGCGAGACCGTCACCGCCGGTATGGAGTTCTCCGGGGATGCCGACGGGCACCGGGCGGAGTTGCTCGTCCAGCAGATAGACCGTGGTGTTGGAAACTGGCTTTCCGATAGGGATTGAAGGCTTTTCCAGATCCGCCGTCGTGATGTGATGGCAGGTGGTGAAGGTGGTGTTTTCGGTGGGTCCGTAGCCGTTGATAATGCGGGTGTCAGGCAGTGCATCCAAGGCACGGCGGACGTATGCAGGGGCAAGGACGTCGCCGCCGGCGAGCAGATAGCGCAGTCTCTTGAGCGACTCGGGATGCTCGTCGATCATGAGTTGAAAGAGGCCTGCCGTCAGCCAAAGGGTGGTGACGCCCTTGTCGCGCACCGCACTGGCGATTTCGGCAAGGCCCGGACCATCTGGCAGAAGAATCAGGCGGCCGCCGTTAAGCAATGGTCCCCAGATTTCCAACAGCGAGGCATCGAATGATACCGGCGCGGCCTGCAGGAAGACATCGTCCGGCGTGATCTTGAGGAAATTGCTGTTTCTAACCAGGCGTGCGATTCCACGATGGGCCAGAAGCACGCCCTTCGGACGCCCCGTGGATCCGGAGGTGAACAGCAGGTGCGCGGGATGATCGGCGGTGAGGCCGGCTTCCGGCACTTCCACGGGTTCGCCGGCGGTGCCAACCGGAGCGATCAGAAGAACACGGCCCTTCCAGCCGGGCGGATAGGATTTTCCGCAACCTGCGGTGGCAAGACCGATCATGGCACCGCTTTCCTCCAGCAGAAGGGTGAAACGGTCTGCGGGATACGCGGGGTCGATGGGAACGCAGCAGCCGCCGGCTAGCAGGATCGCGATGAAGCCGACTATCATTTCCGTTGAAGGATGCGAACAGATAGCGATGAGGTCGCCCGGCATGACGCCTTCCTGGCGGATCCGCTGGGCGAGATGCGAGGCTTCCGAGTGAAGTTGATGGTAGGTGAGCGATTGCCCGCCAGCCTGGAGCGCGACGCGGGCCGGGAATTTGCCTGCGGTTTCGAGGAAAAGCCCGCCGATGGTTGCATCGCGCGGGTAGTCGGTCCGGGTGCCGGCCCAGTCGTGAATCAGCAGGTCCTTCTCGGGAAATGTCAGGTGGTCCATCCCGCCGATGGCTTGTTCCGGATGTGCGGCGATTTCCTCCAGTAGCCGCTTCAGATGACCAAGCATCCGGTTGGCGGACTCGCGGGTGAAAAGCTCGGTGCTGAAATCGAGGGACGCACGCCAGCCTTCGTCGCGTTCGACCATGAACAAATGCAGGTCGAAGATCGCGCCAGGAGAACGCGAGGGGATGGTGGTGAGGCTGACGCCGCCGAAGTGCTCGGTTTGAGTGAACGAGCGATGGTGGTTGAAGTTGATCTGGAACAGCGGATTGCGGCTTGGATCGCGTCCCGGGCGCAGTTCGTGCACGAGATACTCGAAGGGGAGTTCCTGGTTTTCCAACGCCTCCAGGGATGTTTCACGGATCTGGGAGAGGTATTCGAGGAATCCGGGGTTTCCTGCTAGATTGCTGCGGAGGATCAGGGTATTGATGAAAACGCCGATGAGTGGTTCAAGGTCACCACCGCTGCGCCCGGCCACCGGGGCTCCCACGGTAATGTCCGGATTGCCGGAATAGCGGTGGAGTAGAATCATGAATGCCGCGAGATGCACATGAAACAGCGTGGCTCCCTCCGCCGCCGCGATGGACTGCAACCTGTCGGTCAGTTCCTTAGGCAGAAGGATCGATGTGATATCTCCTTTCCATGATTTTACCGGAGGTCGCGGGAAATCGGTCGGCATCTCCACTTCGGTCATGCCCTTCAATCGCTCTTTCCAGTAGTCGAGCTGGGCCTTCACCTTCGGCCCCTCAAGGAACTCTTTCTGCCAGACGCTGTAATCGCCGTATTGGATGGCAAGTGGTTCGACCTTCGGAGCGCGGTTCTCGAAGAACGCCTGATAAAACTCGGAGAGCTCGGCGGTGAAGATCGTCATCGACATGCCGTCGAACAACGCATGGTGCACCGTGAAGTGGAAAATGTGGTGCCCGGGCCCGAGGCGGAGGATTTCCGCACGGAGAAGCGGTGCTTTTGATAGATCGAACGGGCGGTGCGCCTCAATGCTGCCGAGCCGGTCAGCCTCCTCCTGGATGCGGTCCGCCGGAAGATGGCTGATGTCGAGCACCGGCATCCGAACGATGATCTCGGGACTGACGATCTGGAGCAGCTCGCCGTCCTCCTCGACGAAGCAGGTGCGCAGGCTCTCGTGGCGCTCCACCACCGCGTTCAGGGCGCGTTCGAAAAGCGGGATATCGAGTGGTCCGGTTAGCAGGAAGCGCAGCGGGACGTTGAAAGCCGTGACCGTGCCTTGCAACAGTTCCAGATACCAGAACATCTGCTGGGCGACCGAGGCGGGAAAAGCAAGCACGCCCGTGCCGCTGTCAGCAACCATGGAGGAGGGGGGATTTGCGTCGGGAGTTGACATCGGATCAGAGATTGCGGCGATAGGCATCACGATTGACTCGCTGGATTGCAGGTGCGGATGGTTTTACTACAGCATCTGTGGATTCGGCGGCAAGGGCTTTGATGTTGCGCAGTCGGAAGACCTGAGCTGGAGTCAGCGGAATTCCAGCCCTTGAGGCCCGCGTGGTGATCTGGAAAATCAGGATCGAGTCGCCGCCCAGTGCGAAGATGTCGTCTTCGGTGCCGATGCTCTCCTTGCCAAGCACCTGCTCCCAGATTTCCAACAGCTTTGTCTCGGTCTCACTTTCAGGAGCGGTGGCAGCCATCGATTTTCCCGTCGTCTGCGGAGCGGCAGGAACGGGCAGCACCTTGCGGTCCACCTTTCCGCTAGGTGTCAGTGGAAACGCGTCGAGCTCCACAAAGGCGGCCGGAATCATATATTCCGGCAGGCAGATCGAAAGGTGATCGCGGAGGATCCGGGCAAGGCCGCTGTCTTTCGTCTTCGCTGCTCTCGGGGTGTTGGCAAGCGGGCCGACAGCCTGCGATGAACCCTTCTCCGGCCATGCCGGCAGTGATTTTTCGGACACGGGTAGCAGAACCGCTTCCAACAGACCTTGGCTGCCATTGTCGATCCAGCGGACGTGAGCACGGTATCCGGTTTGCGCGGCGATCACGGAAAGATCTTCGGCGGAAACCGCATTGCGGGGCGCGGGCGTCAGCTCGGGGATCGCCCCATCCTGGTCCGCCGCATTCAGCGAATGGTGGAAGGCGAGCGGCACCGTGAGGCGGGCGTCCGGAATGTTCGTTAGATAGAGCGTCGCACTGCTCTCGACGAGCATGGCTTCGAGCTGTTCGAGATTCAGGTTTTTCCACTCGGTGGCCGGTGGCAGGGCGCAGGTGGCCGGCGTTTGTCCGATGTGGAGGATCACGTCGTAATGATAGCTGGTTGTTTCGTTAGTCAACTTACCACGACGCAGGAGCGTTTCGATATGTGAAACCGACGGATGGCTGCTGGCGAACAATTCGAACCATGCGGGATCAAGCGAGAGCTCCGTTTCCTGTGCGATCCGTTGTTCCGCAAGTTGGCGGAGCTGTCCGGAAGTGCTTCCGACAGGGGCATGCCCGCGGAGTGCCATCGCATGGTGCGTCGCTAACAGCGCATTGCTTTGCACGTCGCCAAGGAAAATCCTGCCACCGGGCTGAAGCACGCGGGCGGCTCCTTCGAGGACGCGGGCGAGGTAATCGGCATCCGGGAAATATTGCGCGACGGAGTTGATGATGACCGTGTCGAAATGCGCGTCAGGGATTCCGTTGAAATCATCTGCGGGGCGATGAAACAGTTTCACCTGCGGAAGCGGATGGTTGTTTTCAAGTGCTTCAATGGCGACTTTCGAGATATCAGCCGCCCAGTAGAATTCAGAATCGGCTGCTAGGCGTGAGAGGATCTGGCCGGTGCCGCAGCCGATTTCAAAAATCCGCCGTCCGCCGAAACTGCGGATGCGCTCGACGGTGGTATCGATCCACTCGGTGACCTGCGCGTCGAGGTTTTCCACTCCGGCCCAACCGGCGATGACGGAATCGAGGCAGTCTAGCTTTTCACTTCCAGTCTGCTTGATCGCGGACTTGTAGAGAAGGTCCCACTGGTCCTGCCAGATCGCCGTGCCGGCGGTGTCCGCAGATTCTCCGGCGGTGGTGACGTAAGCGACGAGGCGGTTGTCGTGTACATGGGCCACGGCCTTCGCCACTGCCGGATGGGTTTCCAGAGAGGACTCGATTTCTCCTAACTCGATTCGGAATCCGCGGAGCTTGATCTGATGGTCGAGGCGTCCGAGGAACTGGAGTTCGCCGTTTTCAAAGAAGCGTGCGCGGTCGCCGGTCCGATAGAGCCGCGCTCCGGGTGCTGCTTCGAAGGGGTTTGGAATGAACATCTCCGCCGTGAGTTCTGGGCGGTTCAGGTAGCCGCGGGCGAGACCGGCTCCGCCTAGCAGAAGCTCGCCGGAAATGCCTGGGGCCACGAGTCCTCCCTGCTCGTTGACGATGTAGGCCTTGGTGTTGGAAATCGGCACGCCGATCGTCGCGCGGCCGCCGGGCTGGCGCAGGGCGACGGTGGAATACGTTGTGTCCTCGGACGGGCCGTAGAGATCGTAAACCTTCACACTCGGGGAGACTTGATAGAGGCGGTCCGACAACTGGGTGGTCAGTGCTTCGCCAGCGAGATTGATCACCTTCACCGATGCAGGAATGAGGTCGGCTTCCAGCAGCTCGGTGATGGCGGACGGCACGGTATTGATCAGCGTGATCTTCTCCCGGTGCGGATGTCCGAGCAGATCCAGCGCGTTTTCAGCAAGGATCAGAGTGCCGCCGCTGCCGAGGGTGACGAACATTTCATAAACCGAGAGGTCGAAACAAACCGAGGTGGAGAATAGCACGGCAGCGAGTTCCTCACGTTGATAGACCGACTGCGCCCAGCCGATCAGCGCGATGGTGTTGCGGTGCTCGATAGCGACGCCCTTCGGCAGCCCGGTCGATCCAGAGGTGTAGATGACGTAGGCTAGATCCTGCTGCTTGGTGTTGGAAACGAGGCGGTCGGCGTAGTTAGAAAGTGCGTCATCGATGAAAACGCGGCGGCTGCCTTCCTCGGCTGGAAGCGAATCAACCAAAGCGTGCTGGGTGAGCAACACAGGTGCCGAGGCATCCTTGAGAATGTAGGCGATGCGGTCCTTCGGATATTTCGGATCGATCGGCACGTAGGCACCGCCGGCTTTGAGGACGGCGAGGATGGCAACGAGCAGTTCCGCGCAGCGCGAGGCACAGACACCGACGAGGGTTTCATGAGTGACGCCATTCTGTTGGAGCGTCGCGGCCAGCGCGTTCGCGTGCCGGTCGAGGTCCCGATAGGTGATGCTGCGGTCACCGTCGAGCAGCGCGATGCTCTGCGGATTGATATCCGCCTGCTTTTCAAAAAAGCTCTGGATGGATGGTTCCGCGGGCAACGGGCGATCGGTGGCGTTCCACGCATCGAGTGTTTTGCGATCCTCCGCGGTCAGGGTGTCGAGATCCTTGAGGACGATATCGCCGTTGGAAATCACGGTTTCGATCAATTGCTCGAACGCGTCCAGCCAGCCGAGGATCGTGCTCTTTTCGTGGAGATCGGTGTTGTATTCGCACTCCACCACGAGGCGCTCATCGGTTTGCACAAGGTTGAAGAACAACTCGAAGTTGACGAACTGCTTGGGATTCGTTTCCACGTCGAACTTCATTTCATCGAAGTGGATTTGATCGGTGCCGTTTTTATCGATGTTGAAAATCACAGAAACCAGTGGCACGCGGCTGGTGTCGCGCGGGATGTCGATTTTCCGGAGCAAGCTGCCGAAAGTGTAGTTCTGATAGTCGTAAGCTTCGAGCACCTGTTCCTTCACCTCGGCGGCGAATGAGCGGAACGAACGGTCCGCAGTGGGTGCGAGACGGAGCGGCAGAAAATTCAGGCAGTGGCCGATGAGTTCGTCACGACCGATGCGCGTTTGGCCAGCGGCAGGCACGCCGATGACTATATCTTCCTGGCCGGTGAGGCGTTGGAGCAGCGCGGCGAAGGACGAAAGCAAAGTGGCGAACATGGTGCCGCCGAGTTTGGGCGATGCTTTTTTGAGTCTTTCGAAACGCTCGGGAGCGATGGTGATTTTTTCCATCGCGCCCTTGTAGGTCTTCATCGCGGGGCGTGGGCGGTCCACTGGTAGATCGAGAACCGGAGCGCCGTTGGAGAATTTCGAAACCCAGAAGTTTTCCGCTGCGATCGTTTCTTCACTGTTTTTATTAGCTTCCTCGATGCGTGCATATTCCGCGAATGGCATTGCGGGTGCGAGCCGTGGCAGTTTTCCGGCGCGGCGGGAATTATAGGCGGTGGCGAGTTCCGCGAGGATCATGCCGAAGGACCAGCCGTCGCAGATGATGTGGTGCGCGGTGAAAAGCAGCTCGTGGCGGTTGCCCGATAGATGGACGAGGTGCAGGCGGATGAGCGGGCCTTTCGTCAGGTCGAAAGGAATTGAACTCTCCGCGCTGTGGATCAGCGAGAGCGGAAGAAGGGCCGACGGCGAGCTGCTGGTGATGCTGGAGAAATTGTGTTCCATCAGCTCGATCACGCGGGCGGACGGATGGAAATACTGGGTGTTCCCATCTTCGGAAAACGTGCTGCGCAGCGACGGGTGGCGCACGACGATGTCGTTCAGCGCCTCACGCAGCGCCTGCGGGTTCAACCCGCCTTCGAAGCGGATGATGTTGGACTCGTTGAACGAGCAGTTCGCATCCTCGCCCATCTGCACACCGTGGAAAATCTCGCGCTGTGCTTCAGTCGTCGGCGCACTGTCGAAGCGCGGGAACGCATTCGGCGCGACGGAGTTTTCGTTGGGTGAAGCAGGAAGGAATCCAGCGGACTGCATCTCGCTAACGGACTCAACGAATGCCGTGACGACGCGGTCGAGATCCACATCCGTGTGAGCGGTGGTGAAATAGAGCGGTCTGCCTTCCCAGACGTGCACTCCTTTTTCGCGGAGGAAATACCACAGCAGGCTCGCGTATTTCAGATCCGGCGCGTGTTCGATCACGGCATACGCGCTGAAATGCGGCAGACGGATCGGCACGCCGATCGCATCGAAATGCGAATTCAACGTGCGGCAAAGACGGCCGACACGTTCTTCCATATCAATCTGCATGCGCGGGCCTTCGCCCATCAGATGCTCCACCACGCGCCACGCTGCGGCGAGTGCGAGCGGGTGTCTAACGAAGGTGCCGGCGAAGAACGTCACGCCGACTTCAGGGAAACTATCATCGCCATAGCTCCACGCACCGCCGTCGAGTGCGTCCATGTATTCCTTTTTGCCGGCGAGCACACCGATCGGCATGCCGCCGCCGATGACCTTGCCGTAGGTGGCCATGTCCGCTTCCACGCCGAAGTAGGCCTGGGCACCGCCGGGCGCGCAGCGGAAGCCGGTCACGACTTCGTCAAAAATGAGCGCTGTGCCGGATTTCTCGGTGATGGCGCGGACTTCACGCATGAAATCACCAGGCTGGAGTCCGGGAGCGCGGCTTTGCACCGGCTCCACCATGACAGCGGCGAGTTCGTGGGCATGGGCGCGGAGAATTTCTAACGATGCTGGATCCGCGTAGTCGAGAACGAGCATGTTCTCTACCAGCGATTGCGGGATGCCTGGCGCGATCGGCTGGGCTTTGTAAACGCCATCCACCCAAGCGCCGCGGACGAGGACTTCCTCGAACATGCCGTGATAGTCGCCGGTGAAATAGGCGATGCGGTTGCGTCCGGTGATCGTGCGTGCGAGGCGCATCGCAGCCATCACCGCTTCTGAACCGGTGTTGCAAAATGTGGCGCGCTCCATGTTTGTTAGCTCGCAAATGGCCTTCGCGAGTTTCCCTGCGATGGGCGACTGCGGTCCGATTTCAACTCCCGTGCGGAGCTGTTTCTCGATCGCGTCAATCAGCCAATCCGGCGAATGACCGAAGAAATAGGTGCCGAAGCCCATCGTGATATCGACGTATTCATTGCCGTCGATGTCCCAGAGCTGTGCGTTTTTCGTATGGTCGGAGACGATTGGATAGACCATTTCTTTCCATAGTGATTTGAAACCGGAAACCGCACGTGGATCGGCGTAGTGCGGACGATGCTCGGCGGTGTAGGCTTTGGAAGATTTGGTTTTCGAAACGTAGCGGGCGATGAGTTGGGCGAGCGATTTCTGTTGGAGGTCCGTGAGTCCGCCTTTTTCGCCTTTGTCGATTGGCTTGTAGGGGCCGAAACGGGTGTTAGCCACAGCATTGCGCGTGAGACTTGCAGGCCAGGCGATGGGAGTGAGTCCGTTCGACGGTGCTGCTGCAGGTTGTTGACCGGCGAGCATCGCCTGCATGAGTTGCAGGTTGCTGGCGAACAATTGCTCCATTGGCGATCCGCCGGTGGTGGCTGGAAGGACTTGCATCGGGAGAGGTTGGGCAGCGACCGGTGCGCTTGCCGGCATTTTTTTATCGAGATACATCGCGAGTGATGCGACAGAGCAAAGGTCGCCTAACATTTGGCGGAAAGTCACCTTCACACCGAAGCGGGATTGGATCGCCTGGCTGGCCTGGGTGAGGAAAAGCGAGTCGAAGCCGAGTTCGGTGAAACTCGCGTCGTCATCAGTGACCACGACGCCGGATAGATCGAGGACAAGCGCGCGGAGTTTGGTGGGAAGATCGGAAACGCGGATGGTGCTCATCGCAGGGGGAGTGGAAATCGGGAGAGGGGCGGGTGCTGACAGAACGGGAAGCGGGGCAGGGGGGGCGACTTCGGGGATGGCATTGGCCGAGTTGTCGATCCAGTAGCTCTTGCGTTCGAACGGATAGGTCGGAAGGCGGAGGCGGGCGCGCTCCTGGTTTTTGAAAAACGCGGTCCAGTCGGCAGAGACACCGTTTTTCCAAAGTTCTCCAACAGCATTTAGCAGGTCGGTGAGATCATCCGAAGACGATGGCAGTGTCGAAACGACGGGCGTCGTTCCGCGATCCGGATGTTGGATGGCGAACGGTGCGAGCGCGCGGCCCGGGCCGACTTCGAGCATGGTTAGATCCTTTTCGATATAGGCGGTGGAAAGGGCTTCCGTGAAATGCACGGTGTGGCGGAGCTGGCGCGCCCAATAGCCGGGATCCGCCAGCGTTTCTGCATTGATGGACTTTCCAGTGCAGGTGGAAATCCATGGGATGTTCGGCGGATTGGCGGGTATCATCGACGCATCCTCTGTGAAAGGTGCGATGACGGGCTCCATCATCGCCGAGTGGAAAGCATGCGAGGTATTCAGCAAACGGCAGCCGATTTCCTTCGACTCAAGTTCTTTCTGATAGGATGCGATCGTTTCTTGTGATCCGGAAACCGTGCAAAGCTGCGGGCTGTTCACTGCGGCGAGATCGATGCCGGGAGGCAGCGTGAGTGTGTCGGCACCGGCGCGGATGGCGAGCATGCCGCCGCCAGGCAGGTTCTGCATGAGCCTCGCGCGGGTGGCGAGGAGCTGGAGTGCGTTTTCCAATTTGAAGGTGCCTGCTAGAACAGCGGCGACGTATTCACCGATGCTGTGACCGATCAGAAGCGATGGTTGGATGCCCCAGGAAATCCACAGTTTCGCGAGTGCGTATTCGATGACAAAAATGCACGGCTGGGTGAGAGCCGTGCGGTTGATATCAACCTCGGCAGCCTCTCGTTCCGCGTCTGACGGATAGATGGTGGAACGGATATCGTGCGAAATCAGCGGACGCAGCAGCGTGGCGCATTCATCGACGGCGGCGCGGAAGGCGGGTTCTGAATCGTAGATCTCATGGCCCATGTCCGTGTATTGCGAGCCTTGGCCGGGGAAGAGAAATGCTGCGCGCGGCGAGCTGGCGGGAGCGGCAAATGACTTGGCGGGTTCGCGGAGTTTCATGATCGCTTCCGCATGATCCGTGGCAACGATGGCGCGGCGGAAGGCGAAATGGCGGCGTCCGGTGGCAAGCGTGTAGGAAACGTCGGCAAGGTGCGGCCGTTCTTTTTCGAGGTGGTCCGCCAGACGGGCGGCCATCGCATCGAGAGCGGATGATGTTTTAGCAGAAAGTAGCAGAAGGTGTTTTTTCCGGCCGGGAGTGGTGGTCGGAAGCGGCGGTGCCTCCTCCATCACGACGTGGGCATTGGTGCCGCCGACTCCGAAGGCGCTGACCCCGGCAAGGCGCGGCTTCTCACCGGACTTCCAGTCACGATCCTCGCTAACAGGCGAGAAAGGGCTCGTTGAAAAGTCGATGCGCGGATTCGGCGCTTTGAAATGAAGCAGGGCGGGGATTTTTTCGTGGCGGAACTGTTGGATCGTCTTGATCAGCCCGGTGACTCCGGAGGCGCAATCGAGATGTCCGATATGGGTCTTGCCGGTGCCGATGGCGCAGAAGGCGTTTTCCTCCGCGCCGCCCTCGCGGAATGCCTTGGTGAGTGCTGCGATTTCGATTGGATCGCCTAGCGGAGTGCCGGTGCCGTGGGCTTCGATGTATGAAATTTCCGACGGATGCACACCTGCGGACGCTTGCGCCAGACTGATGACTTCCGCCTGCGCGTTCACGCCAGGAGCGGCGAAACCGATCTTGTCAGAGCCGTCGTTGTTGACGGCCCAGCCCTTGATCACGGCGAGAATCGGATCGCGGTCGGCGATGGCGTCGCTGAGGCGCTTGAGTAGCACGACGCCGCAGCCGTGGCCGAAGACGGTGCCGGCGGCCTCCGCGTCGAAGGCGCGGCAGGTGCCATCGGGCGAGACCATGCCGTCTTCCTGGAAGAGGTAGTCACGCTGTTGGGGAAAACTGATGGAGACGCCGCCGGTGAGCGCCATGTCGCACTGATAGGTGAGCAGCGCGGTGGCTGCCTGGCAGATCGCGACGAGCGAGGTGGAGCAGGCGGACTGGATGGTCATGCTCGGTCCGCGGAGGTTGAGCTTGTAGGAAACGCGGACAGGGAGGAAATCCTTGTCGTTTCCGAGCATCGTCTGGTATTCGGAAACTTGATAGTTTTTCGCGAGTTCCCTGCCCTTGCCGAGGTTGTGAAGGAGGTAGGTATTCAGGCTGAGTCCGGCATAGACGCCGATCATGCCTGGGTAGGAATGCGGATCATATCCCGCGTCTTCGAGCGCTTCCCATGAGCATTCGAGGAACACACGGTGCTGGGGATCCATCAGCTCCGCTTCCTTTGGATAGATTCCGAAAAATGAGGCGTCGAACAGGTCCGGATTGTCGAACATGCTGCGCGCGCCGACGTATTTGCTGCCATCCGCCCCGGTGCGACCGGGGAAACGGGTGATGCCGTCTTTTCCGGCGATGAGGTTCTGCCAGAATTCGTCCGGATTCTGTGCTCCGGGGAAACGGCCTGCCATGCCGATGACGGCGACGGCTTCTGGGGATGGAGTGTCTTCGTTCATCGTGTGGGAGGTTTGCGGAATCTGGAAAGACCGGCCTGGGCGAGGCGGGCGCGGTCTTGGGCGCTATTGGTAGCAGAACTCACGCCCTTTGGAGAGAGGAAATCTGCGATCGATCTGGCGCTGGGGCGCGCAAAGAGCTCGGTGATCGGGAACTGGCGGCCGGTCATTTCCATCAGGCGGACGTGGACGATGGCGACATGGATGGAGTTTCCTCCGAGATCGAAGAAGTTTGCCGTGGCGTCGGTGACCGGGCGGTCGAGGATCCCGGACCATAGTGCGAGGATTTCCGACTCCATCGAGATGCCCGAGGTGGCGGATGGCGGCGCATGGCTGGTGCTCTTTACGAGGGCGAGGCGGTCGATCTTGCCGTTAGGGGTGAGAGGGAAATTCTCCACGAAGTGAAACTCGCCGGGCACCATGTAGGCCGGGAGTCGGGTGGCGAGATGCTCGCGGAGAGCTGCGAGGCCGGCGCTGCCTTGGACGTGGGCGATGAGGCGGTTCTCACTGGCGATGACGACGGCTTCGCGGACGAGTTCGTGCTGATTGAGCGCAAGTTCGATTTCGCCTAACTCGATGCGGAATCCGTTCACCTTCACCTGGTGATCGGCGCGACCGCGGAATTCGAGAATATTCGACGGGTGGCGTTTTGCGAGGTCACCGGTGCGGTAGATCGAGTCCTTGAATACCTCGGCAGTTCTCGCGGGATCGTTCAGGTATCCACCGCCGATGCCAGCGCCGGAAATGCAGAGTTCACCTATTTCGCCATCGGGAAGAGGGGCGAGCGATCCGTCCCTGATAGTGACCTGCACGTTGGGTATTTCACTGCCGAGCGGGACAAAAGGAAAGTCATCGAGATTGCCCTTGTGCAGGCGATAGAACGCACAAATGTCAGTGCACTCGGTAGGGCCGTAGGAGTTGACGATCTCTGCCTTGCAGTTCGGATTCTCCAGCCATGGGCGCAGGCGCGGGATGGAAATCGGCTCGCCACCCAGCACGGCGAATCGCAGCGAGGACAGCGCTCTGTATTGATCCGCGGCGGCGGCATCAATGAGCGGATAGAACGCGCTGGGCGTGCAGTTGATCAGTGTGACGCCGTGGTCGCGGATCAGTCCGGTGATGCGGGAAATGTCGTAAGTCAGGCAGTCGTCGAGCACCAGCGTGCCGCCGGTGATGAGTGGTGCGAAAAAGTTCTTTTGCGTGAGATCGAAGCTGGGCGAGCTGATGACCAGCGTGCGGTCGCAGGGGCCCAGCATCAGCTCGATCGAATACCAATGGAGCAGATTTTCAAATCCACGGTGAAAGACCGACGCCGCTTTCGGCTGTCCGGTGGACCCCGAGGTGAAGATGGCATACATGAAGTCGTTTTCTCCGACATCGCGCGCCGGATCGTCCATCGAAATGCCAGCGAGGGCGTCTCCGTCGATGCAGATAGAGTTCACATTGGGAAAGCGTTCTGCTAGATCGTGTTTGGTCACCACATGCTCCAGTTTCGATGAGGCGATCATTTGCTCGATGCGCGCGGCGGGGTAGCCGGGATCGAGAGGGACGTAGGCGGCTCCGGATTTCAGGATTCCCAACAGCGCAGCGGGAAGTTCGAGGCAGCGGTGCAATCCCAGTCCCACGAAGCACCCCCGGCCGATACCGGATGCGCGCAGGTGGTTGGCGATTTGGTTCGAAAACGCGCTGAGTTCGCCATACGTCAGTGAGTGTTTCCCGCTGACCACTGCGGTTTGCGAGGGATTGAGCTGGGCTTGCCGCTCGAACTTGTCGGTCCACCGGTTGGCGGTGATGGGTGCGTCGGAGGAAATAGTGGGCGCGAAGGGTTCCATTGTGGGGGGCACAGGGGGAGAGCGGTGATCTGAGGCGGCGAAGTGATATTGGAAATCGGGCGATTGGTAAAGTTTTGTTGAATTTCCGGTTCGCTGGATTGAGGAGACTCCCTAATTGCTAACATGATTTGGTTCACTTGGTATTACGCGATCACGTAAAGCTTCGATGATTGATAAGTGGCGTCAGCAGGTGCTATAAGCCTGATGGGTTGCGTGTTGCATCCCCCTTGCGATGTTTTTTTCTAAACCATATTCCCCCCGGATGGTTGTTGTGATGCTAGCCTGTTTCATGGCCGGTATCCAGACTTCTGTTGTTGCACAGGAGATTGCTCCGGCGGTGGAGGACCGCGTCGTTGCCACTGTAGATGACAGTCTTGAAGCCGCAGGGGATGAAACGGTGCCATTGCCGCCGCCGGTGGTGCAGGATGATTCGAAGAAGCGCGGCGGCTGGGAACTGGGTGCGGTGATTTCCGCCGCTTACGACAGCAATATTTTCCTGAGTTCCTCGAAACCTGAATCCGACATGGTGTTCCGCATCGGGCCGACGGTGGCCTACACCAAGGGCGACGCAAAGGAGGGTGAGGGTTTCATCCAACTCGCCTATCGCCCGACTTCGGTGACCTATTCGAAGAACAATTCGGACAACCGCATCGATCACCAGGCGCTGCTTACTGCCGGCTGGCGGGGTAAGCTCACTCAGGTCACCTACAAGGGCGGGCTTCAGCAGCTCGGCGACGCCACGGCTGAGACCGGCCGACAGACGGACCGGCTGGAGTTTGAAAACGAAGTGCGCGCGGCATGGTTGCCACGCGAGAAGGTAACTCTCGAACTGGCTGCCGGAAACCGTCAGTCCGACTATCAGGATCCGGCCCTCTTTGACTCCAGCAAGACCTATGGCGAGGCGGCCGTGCGATTCGCCTATTCGCCAAAGACGCAGTTGGGGCTGATCTATCAAGTGGCGAAATTCAGGGTGCGGGATTCGCCGGACCAGAACACCCAGCAACTGACCGGCCGCGTGGAGTGGCAGCCGCGTGAGAAGATCCGCATCGATTTCGAGGGCGGCGGGGAATACCGCAAGGTGGAGCGCGACTCGCAGGTGAACCCGGTGATGGCCGCCCGCGCCGAATGGACTCCGCGCGAAGGCACCAGCATTTATGTCACTGCCTATCAGAAGCAGGATACCTCGTCGTTCTACGCGGGCCAGATTTACAAGGTCACGGGATTGACGACCGGAGCGTCGCAGCGCCTCGGTGGAAACTGGACGGCACGGCTCGAAGGTGGGATTGAAAAGGCAAGCTACTCGCGTGTTTCCGGCTCAGGGCCGTCCGGGCGGCGCGACCGAATTTGGTTTGTCCGTCCGGCGCTTGAGTATAAGATTTCCGAGGATTCCAATGTGGCTTTGTTTTACAGGGCTTCTGAAAACACCTCGAACGCCTCGGACTTCGGCTACACGCAGCAAATGGCGGGCATCGAATTCAACTATAAATTCTAACGTGAACGGAACCATGAACCTGAAATTTGTGACGCTCATCCATCTGCTCCTCGCGGGGGCGATGGCGGCGATCGCCTGCGGCCAGACGGCTGAGCGCTCATCCGGCGTGATCGGCCGCATGGATAACGTGGAAATCCGCGTTTTCCGCGAGGACGAGCTCACCACCCGCGGCCAGCTTTCTGCCGACGGGACGATTTCCATGCCTCTGATCGGCGCGGTCCGCATCGAAGGACTTACCACCGATCAGGCCGCTGCAGCGATCACCCGCAAGCTCGCTGACGGCTATCTGGTGAAACCGGAAGTTAGTGTTTCCATTGAGGCTCGCGTCCGCAGGACGGTGACGGTTCTCGGTCAGGCGCAGCGCCCGGGAGTCTTCGTGCTGCCAGCGCACCGGCAGTTGACGCTGGTAGAGGCCATCGGCATGGCCGGCGGCGTGACCCGGATCGCGAACGCGAAGAAGATCGGCCTCAAGCGCGGTGGCGGGCAGGTTCTCACGGTGAATCTTTCTGAAATCACCAATGGCAAGGGGCAGGATATTCCCTTGCGCGATGGCGATGTGATCACTGTTCCGGAAAGTCTTTTCTGATTTCTAATTTCCCCCCTACGATGTCCCTTTCAAAACCGACAGAATACGCGATCGCTCCCAAAGCCTCGCAACTGCCCGCACCCGCCGCTGCGGACCCGACGTATTTCCTGCCGAAGGTCGAGCCCGGCCGGCTGATGGGAATCCTCCTGCGCCGCGGGTGGATGGTCCTGCTCGCAACCTTGCTCGGTGGGATCGCACTACATGCCTTCGCCAGCAAGCTGCCGAAAACCTACCGCGCGTTCGGCTCCGTTTACGTCAGCAGCCAAGCGCCGCTGGTGCTCGATATCCGCGCCGTGGCTCCTGAGGAAACCCGCGATCTCGACCAAATGCGCTCGGTGGAGCAGGGGATGAGCGCCTCCACGCTGCTGATGCGCCTGATAGAAATCAACGGCCTCGGCAAGGATCCCGCATTCGCACCGCCGGGAACGGGCGAGCAGGCGCTATTGGCGAAAATTTCCAGCCGCGTGAAAATCGAACTCCGCCGCGGCACTCGTATCATCGACATCCAGGTGGACGACACCGATCCGGCGCGGGCGAAGCGCCTCGTCGAATCGCTCGTCACCGAGTATGAAAAGTGGACGACGGACCGCCAGAAGCTGATCACCCAACAAGCCAGCGATGGCCTTGCCCGCGAGGAAGAGAGGCTGCGCGATCGCATGGAGGCCTCCGCCCGAAAGCTGCAGGATTTCCGCCAAGTGCATCCCGTTCCCGGCCTCGAAGGTTCCGAAAGCGGCAGCCCCGTCCGCGACGAGCTATCCACGCTCAGTGCCCAGCTCACCGAGACCAAAGCCGCGCGTCTGCGCCTGCAATCCGAGTTTGAGGCGTTCACCCGGTTCGACTCTTCCAAACCGGAAGCACTCGCCGGTTTGGAATCATCCGAGCGCGGCACCGAAGTGCTCTCCCAAGTGCGTGTGCTCCAATTGAAGGAAGCGGAATTCGGCCGCGTCAAGGAGCGCTACATGTATAAACACCCGGTCTTCAAGGAAATTTCCAACGAGATCGAAATTCTCAAAAGAAACCTCGCAGAAACCGTGCGCTCCGCCGGACAGGCGCTGGAGCAACGCTTCCGCGTCGCCAAGGAAAACGAAATGAAACTCGAGGCCGAAGTCACCGCCGCTCGTGGCAGTGCCGTCGATGTCGAGGGCATTCGCGAGCAGTTCCGTGGCATGGCCCGCGAGGCCGAGGCAGACCGGACGCTCCACGATTCCGTGGCCCTGCGGCTCCGCGAGACCAGCCTCGCCGCTTCTGTTCCCGCTTCCGTGCTGCGATGGGAGGACACGCCTCTCACTCCGGAAAAACCCAGCAGTCCGAAAAAACTCGTCTTCGCCGCTGCGGGCATGTTTTTCGGATTTCTCGGAGGGATGGTTCTACTCGTCGGCCTCGAATTGGGTGATCGCAAGGTGCGCGATTCCGCCGCCGCCGCGCGCGCCACCGGGGCTCCGCTGCTGGCCACACTACCGATCATTGAAAATTCCGGCGACGGCATGGTCCTCGTTTCCGATCCAGCGTCCGCCGGTGCCGAGGCTTTCCGCCGCCTGCGGGTCGTTCTCGCTCCGCCTCCCGGCAGCAACAGCGCCCGCACGGTGCTTTTCACCAGCGCCAAAGCAGGGGAGGGAAAATCATTCTGCGCGCTCAATTACGCCACCGCGCTCGCCTTGCAGGGACACCGCACGCTTTTGCTCGACGCCGATCTCCGTGGCTCCGGGCTCAGCCGAGAGCATCTCACCGGCAGCACCGAGGAAAACGGCCTCGGTGGCTATCTCGCCGGGAAAACCGATCCCGCCACCGCCTGTTTCACCACCGCGCTGCCCAATCTCTACCTTCTTTCCTCCGGCCCGATGCGTGCCGACGCCGCGGAATTGCTCGCCGGCACGCGTTTCCCGTCGCTGCTAGAGGATGCCTACCGCTGGTTCGACCGGGTGGTGATCGACACCCCGCCCGTGCTCGCCGTCAGCGACATGTTGGCCATCGCCCGCTACGCCGACCGCACCTGCCTCGTCGTCCGTGACGGCGGCAGCGATAGCCGGGAACTCAAGCGCACAGCCGAACTCGTCCGCTCCGCAGGCGGAAATCTCGTCGGATTCGTCTGGAGCGAGTTTGCCAAAAATGCATCCGGCTCATCTCCGGTCGGCCCCGGCGTGCCGGTAAATCGTCCCGGACTTTCAAATCCAAAACCCGTTGGCGTGGCTTCTGCTTCGCCACCGGAAGATACCTACGCGATCGCGCCAAAATTTGCTTAGGAATTTATTTGAACCTTTGATACTCTCCGCTACTTATCCCCCCGGATAAACGTTGTTCCCCCAATGACGTTGCTTATTCCCCCCACCCCCCAGAAACATGAATTCGACATCCCGCTTGGTCGCGGGCGAGTCTCCCCCGGCTCGTCCCTCTGTTGCACCCGCATCGGTTGAAAAAACTGCTGAATCCTTCTCCCTCCGCCACCGCCACCGCCCTTGGGTGGCCCACCAGAAGCTGGTAGCTGCCAGTTTCATCGGTGATTCGGCGGTGGTTTTGTTAGCGATGATGCTGGCTTACGTGATCCGTTTCGAAACGGGCATGCGTGATGTAGGCGTCGTCGATCCAGTCGTCAACGTCTGGGGTTACTGCGGTCACGTCCTGCTCGGCAGCGCCTATCTGGTTTTCCTGCTGGCCAACTCCCGCCTGCACGATCCGCGCAACTACCTGGCCGTCCGCCGGACTTTCACCACGATCATAAAATCCTGCGTGATTTGGGCGGTCAGCTTCCTCGCCCTGAGTCTGGTTTTCAAAATCGAGCCTGCCATCAGCCGCCTTTATTGTTTCATCGGATGCACCACCTCGATGGTCGGCCTGCTGAGCTGGCGCTGGATGCTTTATTGCATTCTCCGCCGCGAGCCGTTTGCCAGCGCGCTGCGCCAGAAGGCCGTGTTTGTGGGATGGAATGGCGAGTGCGACCGCGCCCTGCGTCGTTTCGGCAACGGCCGGGCGAACCAGATGACCGTCATCGGTGCCATCTCGCCGCCGCGCTACGCATTTGAAGTCCTGCCTCCCGATGGGGTGCCCATGTTAGGTTCTTACGAAGGACTCCGCCCCATCCTGCGCTCGTCCGGAGCCGATGTGGTGATGGTGGTGGAGGGAACCTTGGACCGTCATCAGATGCTCGAACTCGCCGAGACCTGTGGCCGTGAGTTCATCGATTTCAAGCTCGTCCCAAGCTGCTTCCAGATCCTCGTTTCCAGTCTCCAATTGGAAAGCTTCCACGGCATGCCGATCCTGGGTATCGGTAAAATGCCGCTTCACCACGCGTTCAACAACGCCGCGAAACGCACCGTGGACGTGATCGGCAGCATCATCGGCATGATCGTTTTCGCGCCGATCATGGCGGTCTTCGCGATGCTCGTCTATCTGGAATCCCCGGGCAGCGTGATCTATCGCCAGCGCCGGATCGGACTCAACGGC
>JBBRCO010000036.1:0-27922 GCA_038204755.1 Verrucomicrobiales bacterium | reverse complement strand
GTGGGATTCGGGACGCTTCGCAAACGCACCCCGCTGCTGTGGCCGGGCGGGCGTGGGTCCTTCATTCAAAAATCCGTTCTATCTCAAGCTTAATTTCAAAACATCATGAAACCGATCTATCCAATTTCTGCCGGAGCCGCGCTGATCTGCGGTTTTCCCGCATTTTCCCAAACACAGGGATATCCCAACATGTTACCGCCGCTCATCGTTCAGGGCCGTAGTATTTCCGAACCGTGGAGCCTCAATGAAACTATTGTCGGCGCGGACCATCTTCGCAGCGCCGACTCCGCGGCCCTGATCCGCAACCTGCCCGGCGCTGCCGTGGTGCGCAACGGCCCGCAGACCGGCATCGTCCAACTGCGCGGTCTATCAGGCGACCGTGTGGCCGTCCGCGTGGATGGCATGACCATCACCCCGGCCTGCCCGAACCACATGGACCCGCCACTCCACTATGCCTCCGCAGGCAGCGGCGACCTGATCGACATGTATGCCGGTATTTCCCCGGTGGGCGTGGGCGGCGACCACATCGGCGGCTCGTTAAGCTTCGACCGACCGGACCCGGTCTTCGCGGATGGTGCGGCGTCGTTGTTCCAAGGGAAACTCGGAACTTCATTCTCGGGTAGCCAGGACGCCACGATGGCAAGCGCCGATCTAACATTATCACAGGGCGATGCTGCCTTCCAATACCGCGGTTCCGGTGCGACCGCCGGCGATCTCCGCCATGCAGGCGGCACGGTCGCGGACAGCGGCTACGACACGACTCACCATGAAATCATTGGCGCTTGGCGGATCAAGGGAGGTTTCATCGCCTTGAATGCCGGATTTTCCGCCACCCGCGATGCGGGAACGCCCGCACTGCCGATGGATATGATCAAGGATGATGCATGGAATTTCGGCCTCTCACAAAAACAGAAATTCGATTGGGGAACCTTGGAAAACCGGCTCTACATCCATGACATCGATCACCTGATGGACAATTACTCGCTGCGTCCCGCACCCCTGCCACCCGCAGGCATGGCGATGGAAGCGCCGTCATCCAGTCGTGACTACGGTTGGCGGAGCGACGTGTTGCTACCGCACGGCGAAACCGAGCTGCGCGCCGGGATCGATCTTCACGGCAATGAGTTCGATGCGGAGCAAGTCGCAATCGCCACCGGCAAGAAGCGCGACACCTTCAACGATAACACGCGCAGCCGGGCGGGAGCCTACATGGATTGGGAACAGCAGTGGACGGACCAATGGACCACCCGCATCGGCCTGCGCGGCGACGTGGTTTCCAGTGACGCGGATCCTGTCAGCAATCAGATCATGCCGCCACCACCCGCCAATGCGATGATCCTTGCTGACCAGAACGCTTTCAACTCCGCCGACCGTTCTTTCACGGACGTCATGCCGGGTGCCGCCGCGGCTGTGAGTTTCGATCCCGATGATACCACCACCATCGAACTCGCGTTCGCTCTCAAGAACCGCGCGCCGTCACTCGTCGAGCGCTACCTGTGGACGCCGCTCAACGCCAGCGCGGGTCTCGCCGACGGCCGGACCTATCTTGGAAATCTCGACCTCGATCCCGAGACATCGTTTCAAATCGGACTCGGGCTTGAAAAACGCGGCAAGTCGTGGCGCGCGGAACTCACTCCATTCTATCAGTCCGTGAACGATTATATCCAGGGCATGCCGCTGGCGCGACTCGATGCTGCCGGAATGCCGGTGCTCCAGTATCAGAATATTGATCGTGCGGAACTCTATGGTTTCGAACTGGCCGGTGGATATCAAATCAACGCGGATTTCTCCATTGATTCCTCCATCAGCCATGTGCGTGGAAAAAACAAGGACACCGGCGATGATCTCTACCGGATCGCGCCGTTCCGTGGCATCGTGGATCTCGCATACCGGCATGAGAGCTGGGAAAGCCACCTCGAATGGGTATGGGCGGATGCCCAAAACCGCGTATCCGACCTTCAGGGCGAGTCCGCCAGCCCAGGGTATGGATTGCTCAATCTCCGCCTGGCCAAACGATTCGCCAAAGCCCTGCGCGTGGAAATAGGCGTGGAAAACCTGCTGGACAAGCGTTACGCCGACCATCTTGGCGGCGTGAACCGCGTGTCCGGCGGAGATCTAGCAGTAGGCGGGCAGATTCCCGGCGCCGGCCGTTTCGCCTACGGCTCGGTTTCCTGGGAGTTCTAAGCGCTTCCGCACCCGAAACCCGGATTTGAGGAGGTGACCCGGACTGTGCGAGCGAGCTGCTCAATATTGTCAGTTGAAGCATTTCAGACCGAAGAATTGAACCGCAACGGTAACGCAGCGGACATGGAGGAACTGCATCTCTCCAATTGATACCCATCATCCCGCCCGATGAAATCTGGGTGAGCGCCCGGGTGCAGGAGACGGCGGTGCCTTCCTTGGCGGTGGATCCAGCCGCCCGCATCCGTCTCGCCCGTCTTGACCGCGTGCCCTACAAGATCGTGCCCGGCCAGATGGAAGTGGACGAAGGCACCGTTTCCATCCGCCGCCGCGATAGAGAAAAACTCACGACGATGACGCTGGAAGATTTCATCGCCAGGATGAAATTAGAGATCCCGGAGCGGAGTCTGTGAAAAATCAGGCTTGCCGAAATCAGAAATGTCCCGTATTCAATCGCCCTAGACGTTCAGTCGGTCCGAGCAATTTGTTTGCAAAGATCTGCCGGACGTCACGATTCCGGCCCCCAGCCGTTCAATGATTTTCCTGGAACGATACACAATGACCCTCAAAGCCGATCTGTTTCATGATCGGTTTCTCCCCGCTGTCTCCGATCTATGATCCGGCGCTTGGTCAATCGTTTCCTGCCCCTCTTCGCACCGGTTTCGTGCAGCGGACTTGTCCGCCAGTGCCCCGGCGCGTCGCATCTACCCACTGGAGGACAAAGCCATCGCTAAGCCACAAAGAGACCAAAATAGGGGTCGTTTCCGCGATATGACGCGGATCAACGACCGCATCCGCGCCCCGAAAGTTCGTGTTGTCCTCGCCACCGGCGAACAGCTCGGAGTCATGAGTTCACGCGAGGCGCTCGCAAAAGCACAATCCCTCGGACTCGACCTCGTCGAAATCGCCGGCCAAGTGGACCCACCGGTCTGCAAGATCGTCGATTACGGGAAATACAAGTACGAGCAGGCGAAGCTGAAAAAGCAGAAGTCGAAGAGCGCCACCCGCATGAAGGAGGTGAAATTCCGCGTCGGCACCGGCACGCACGACTACAACATCAAGCTCGGCCGCGCCGAAGGTTTCCTCGAAGGCAACCACAAGTGCCGCTTCGTCCTGCAGTTCCGCGGTCGTGAAAACGCCCACAAGGACCTTGGCTTCGTAGTGCTCAACCGCATCATTGAGGACCTCAAAACGATGGCCCAGGTCGATCAGGCACCGCGCCTGAACGGGCGTGCCGTCGCGATGATTCTTTCTCCCCTTCCCGCCCACCAGCGGAAGCGGAAGTTCCACCTCTTCCACGGTGAGCTGATGGAGGAAGACGACTTCGAGGACGAAGAAACCCACACCGAAGAACCGGACGACGACTTCGTCCCGGACGAGGTGCCTGACGAGGTGCTGGAAGAAGCTGTGTCCGAAAAGGCAGAAGCTGAAGAAGCCAAATAATCCAAGGTAGCAGCCAATGCTCTATCTGTTCGACATCGACGGCACCCTGGTTGACACCGGCGGTGCCGGGATGAAGGCCCTTCAGGAAGCCACGCGTGAGGTATTCGGCCACGAAGGCCCGCCGCTCGATCTGGCAGGCAGCACCGATCTTGGAATCATTGCGAACATCCACGCTCATTTCGAAATCGAGCCGACGCCGCAGCGCATTGCCCGCTATTTCGAGGCCTATCAAGTCCGTCTCGACTGGAACCTGGCGCACGGAAATTTCCCCGGCCGGATTTACGACGGTGTTTCCCCGCTGTTGGAAGAACTCTCAAAACGCCCTCAGGTGACCATGGGACTGCTCACCGGCAACACCGCCGGCGGGGCCGCGAGCAAGATGCGCCACTTCGGGCTGGCCGCCTATTTTCCCTTCGGTGCTTACGGCTGCGATCACGCGGACCGTAACAAACTCGGCCCCATCGCCCTCGAGCGCGCCGCCGCCCACGCCGGGCGCAGCTTCACAGCGAAGGAAACCCTCGTCATCGGCGACACACCGAAGGACATCGCGTGCGCGCACGCCATCGGCGCAAAATGCCTGGCAGTTTCCACCGGCCAGTTCACCGCCGCCGCTCTCACGGACCACGGCGCGGATCATGTGGTCGAGTCGCTGGATCAGGCGTTGGAGTGGATTTGACAAAAGGCCCTATCGCTTTTTCATTCAACGGAGATTCCCGTTCTAGCAAACACGATGTCAGACTCCGACTCTCCAGTTCCCCAACGACAGAACTTCCGCCTGGACACCCTTCCGGATAAAATTCCGGTTTCTGCCGGCGGCATGCCGCTGCTGCCGGAGATCGCACCAAGCCGGACGCCGCAGGAGATCGAAGATCGCAAGGGCGAGGCAAAGCGCATCGTGAAACGCCTGCTGGCGATCATCGCGGATCATCACTCGTCGGCGGACCACATCGGTATGGCGCTGGATCAAGTGCTTCTGCTAAAAGTGATTTCGGCACTGGAAGCGGAAACGCACGACGAGGATCCAACGCCCCTGCTCCACGATGACGACGAGGTGCTGGCCTATCTGATGCGCGCGCTTTACGAAGAACTGTTGGAGGAACCGAGCAACATCCTTTTCACCACCCAGGTGAATCCGGACACCGTGCGCTACGAGGCGATGGAAGTTGGATTCTGGCGGGAATGCCTGGCGGAGCTGAAATGGCAGCTCGGTGGGATTGAAAAGAGCGAATAGGGCGAAAGTCCCTCCACCCCGCAGGCGGCCTTTGCCATGGCTGCCCAGAACCGTGGCTGTCGCGTCTAGCGGCAGAGCCAAAATGTGGTCCGCACAGTCCTCTGTGCGGTTCTTCTGTTGCAGCACGGCTATCCTGCGAACCAAGATTCCGCACAGGGGACTGTGCAGACCACACGCTCTCCCGCGCCTTTCTAGTCGCCATCCTCTACCTGCTAAAAAATCCTATCCGCAGGTGCAGCCTGCGAAGGTGACAGCGTAATTCCGCCCTCATTTAGCATCTTCAATGTCTCCCCTGCTGCTTCGCAAGATCCGGAGCGCTTCACCCTGCTGTGCTTGCCAGCCGGGACTGCCTCCGCCAGCCTCTGAATTTGCACCAATCGAATGCCCGGCCCGCCCCAGCCTGTTAAATTCCAAAAATCCAGAAGCTGGCGCGATTTATCGGGCCACGCTCATCAAAGTGGATTTCATGATCCGCAAGCGGGAGGATTACCGGTTGCATGGATTCGCCCGGCGCGTCCGGTTCACGATTGCGGACTTCGAAGTGTGGGTGGTGGGCAAGGAAGATCTGATCCTTTCCAAACTGCACTTGGCGAAGGAATCCATGTCGGCTCGACAGTTTTCGGCTGTAGAGAACTAAACTGCTACGGGTTGCGATACCGGGTATCTCAAGACATGGTCAGTCGAATTGGATCTGACAGATATGCTGACACGGGTTTTGCCGTGAAGGTCACTCCGCCGGAGATCAATGCCATGCTCTCCGCTGCAACGATGCGCAAGACGCAAGAGGAGCGCTTGCTGATGGGCTTCGACATGATGGCGACGGCTCGGGAACTGGTGTGGAGCGGGCTGGGTAATATTGAAAGCGAAACGGAAGATAATGGGAGAAGAAGATTCTACCAGCAGTTCCATGGTGGGCCTCGCCCGTGGTGAGGGACTGAGTGATCAAAGAGTGTTCGTCCTCGCCCGCGCTGGCCGAACACAAGAGGCGGAATGAATTCCGCGCTCCAATTTTCTCAGGCGTAGCTGCGGATGGAGACGTGGACGTCTTCGAATATGAGCGGCTCTTTATGGAGGACCGGGGCGGTGTCGTTGCCTTTGTATTCCCAGGCGGCGACGTGGGCGAAATTCGCGTCGTCGCGCTTGGCTTCGCCGGCCTGGGTGCTGCCGGAGATGACTTCCGGGCTATCGTTGAAGAATTGGTGCTCGGTACGGAAGTGGCCGCCGCAGGATTCCTCGCGGGCGAGGGCGTCGTAGCACATCATTTCACCGAATTCGAGGAAGTCGGCGACGCGGCCGGCTTTTTCGAGTTCCATGTTCACGTTTTCACCGGAGCCGGGGATGCGGACGTTCTGCCAGAATTCCTCGCGGACCTGCGGGATTTTTTCGAGAGCTTCGGTGAGGCCTTCGCGGGAGCGGGCCATGCCGCATTTGTCCCACATGGTGAGGCCGAGTTCGCGGTGGAAGGAATCCACGGTGCGTTTGCCCTGGATCGAGAAGAGCTTGCTGACGCGCTCCTTGGCCTCGGTTTCGGTTTGCTTGAACTCGGCCATTTCAGTGGAAATGCTGCCGGGTTTTTGCGTGACGAGGTAGTTTGCGATGGTCGTCGGGATGACGAAATAACCGTCGGCTAGGCCCTGCATGAGGGCGGAGGCGCCGAGGCGGTTCACGCCGTGGTCGGAGAAATTCGCTTCGCCCAGCACATGAAGGCCTGGGACGTTAGACATCAGGTTGTAGTCCACCCAGAGGCCGCCCATGGTGTAGTGAACGGCTGGATAGATCATCATCGGGCCCTTGTAGGGGTCCTCACCGGCGATTTTGTCATACATCTGGAAGAGGTTGCCATAGCGGGAGCGGATGGTGTCCTCGCCGAGGCGCTTGGTGGCATCGCGGAAATCGAGGTAAACGCCGAGTCCTGTCGGAGCCACGCCGCGGCCGTCATCGCAGGCTTCCTTGGCGGCGCGTGAGGAAATGTCGCGCGGGGCGAGGTTGCCGAAAGACGGGTATTTCCGCTCAAGGAAGTAGTCGCGGTCGTCTTCGGCGACTTGCGATGGATTCATCTGCTTTTTGCGGAGTTTTGCTGCGGTATCAGCGGATTTCGGAGCCCAGATGCGGCCGTCATTGCGGAGCGACTCGGACATCAGCGTGAGCTTCGACTGATAGTCGCCGCTGACGGGAATGCAGGTCGGGTGGATCTGGGTGTAGCAGGGATTGGCGAAAAGCGCACCGCGGCGAGCGGCGCGCCAGGCGGCGGTCACGTTGCAGCCCATCGCGTTGGTGGAGAGGAAAAAGACGTTTCCGTAACCGCCGGTGGCGAGAACGACGGCGTCTGCGGAGTGGGAGGAAATTTCACCAGTGACGAGATCGCGGACGACGATGCCCTTGGCGTGTCCGTTGACGAGCACGACATCGAGCATCTCGGTGCGCGAATACATCTTCACGCCGCCCTTCTGGATTTCCTTTTCCAGCGCCTGATAGCAACCGATGAGGAGCTGTTGGCCGGTCTGGCCGCGGGCGTAGAAGGTGCGGGAAACCTGGGAGCCGCCGAACGAGCGGTTGTCGAGCAGTCCGCCGTATTCTCTGGCGAAGGGGACGCCTTGGGCGACGCATTGGTCGATGATGGAGTTGGAAACCTCGGCGAGGCGATAGACGTTGCCTTCACGGGCGCGGAAGTCGCCGCCCTTGATGGTGTCATAATAAAGGCGGCGGATGGAGTCGCCGTCGTTCTGATAGTTCTTGGCGGCGTTGATGCCGCCCTGCGCGGCGATCGAGTGGGCGCGGCGCGGGCTGTCCTGATAGCAGAAGCATTTCACCTGATAGCCCAGCTCGGCGAGCGAGGCGGCGGCGGCACCACCGGCGAGGCCGGAACCGACGACGATGACGGAGAATTTCCGCTTGTTCGCCGGGTTGATGAGCTTGGAGTCCATCTTGTGCTTGGACCACTTCTGTTCGAGCGGACCGGACGGGATTTTGCTATCGAGGACGATGGACATGGTGGAATTTGAGATTGGAGATTGATTATTGATTATTGGCCTCAGCTGGCGCTGTTTTGGCGGACTGTTTTGATGGAGGCGCAGAAGATGGCGGTGAGTTCCGTGGCTTCCTGCCAAAGCGGGGTAACCAGATTGGCAGGTAGGATTTCGTCTTCCATAATGAGTTCCATCCAAAGAGCCGACTCGTCGGCCTCTTCGGCAGCGGTGCCGATTTTAGATGCGAAATCGGCGGGAGATTTGGCGAGGCAGGCGGCCCGATAATTTGCTGCAACCGATGTGCCGGAGCGGATGAGTTGGTTGGCAATGGGGCGGCTCACCCCATCGTCCGGAAGTGCGCGTACCAATCGGATGACGCGCAGGGAGAACTGCTTGCAGCGTGTTTTAAGTTCTTCTGCATTCATAATTCCAATGATCAATAATCAATAATCACTTTTTAGTGGCGGCCGAATTTGAAAACCAGGATGGCGATCGGGATTGAGATGAAGCCCAGCCAGATGAACAGGCTGTAGGCGATGGACACCTGCTTGATCAGCCCGGCGGACTTTTTCGAGCGGAGCCCGAGGGTTTGGAAAATGGAGCCGACGCCGTGGGAGAGATGCGAGCAGAGCAGCGTCATGGCGATGACGTAGAACAGCGAGGCCGGCCACCAGTTGAAGCCATCAATGACCATGAGCCACGCGTTGTGGGCTTCTTTGCCGTCGAGGGTGGTCTTGTAGCGGTCCAGCGTGTTGTAGCTGTTGCCGATGCGGGCGGTGAAATGCAGCATGTGATAGATCACGAAGGCCAGGATGGTTAGGCCGGAGATCATCATCATGCGGGAGGATTTCGAAGCCTGGATGGTGGCGTCGTATTCGTAGGGAGGGCGGGCAGCACGGTTCTGGCGGGTAAGGGTGACCGTGGCGATGATGTGGGCGGCGATCATCACCAACATGACCGCGCGGAATAGCCAGATGCCCGCGCCGTGCAGCATGTGGTGGAGGAAATAGGCGTATTCGTTGAAAGGCTCGGCACCGGCGAAAATAACCAGATTTCCTACAAGGTGGCCGGCGAGAAACAGCACGAGCACGATCCCGGTCAGGGCGACAACGAATTTTTTCCCGATGGAGGAGGACCAGTAGGCGGAAAGGCTGCGTGTGAGGGCGTTCATAGCGTTTTGAAAACAGGCGGATTGCTGGGGCTGCGGCAGGAATAGACGGGCAGGTGGGGGTTTTCAAGAGGAGAACTGAACAAAGCGGAATCGGTAGCGTGAATGGTCAGATTTGCGCAGTGAATCGAAAATTTTCCTGAGAGGACTTTTAAAAGTTGGCCCGCAGTGTGCTTAATTGCTAATCAGAAACCTATGGAAATGTTCAAGGGCTACGACCCCGGCAAATTTTACGACGAAATGTTCGGCGCAGATGGAAATGTCCGCCCACACTGCGCTCCTCTCCTCCAGAAATTCGGCAAGCTCGATCAACGCGATTTCCTCGCCCGGAAGGCCAATTCGGAGCTCTATTTCCTGCGTCAGGGGATCACCTTCAACGTCTATCATGACGACCGCGGAACCGAGCGGATTTTTCCTTTCGATCCGATTCCGCGGGTGATGCCCGCCAACGAATGGGAGCATCTGGAGGCCGGTCTCACGCAGCGGATCGTCGCTCTCAATCTTTTTCTTCACGACATCTATCACGACCAGCAAATCCTCAAAGACGGCGTCATCCCGCGATTCTACATCGAGCAGGCGAAGCACTACCGCCCGGAATTCCGCGGCGTGGACGTGCCGAAGGACATCTACATTCACATCTGCGGCAGCGACCTGATCCGCGGCGCTGATGGAAAATATTACGTGCTGGAGGACAACGGCCGCTGCCCGTCCGGCGCTTCTTATCTGTTGGAAAATCGCAACGCGCTCAAGCGGGCGTTCCCGGGGATTTTTGAAACGATGGGAGTGCGTCCGGTGGATTCCTATCCGCGCGAGCTGCTGAGCATGCTCCATCACATTTCGCCACGCCGCGAGGCGGATCCGGTCTGTGTGCTGCTCACGCCAGGGTGCCACAACAGCGCCTATTTCGAGCATTGCTACCTGGCACGCGAGATGGGCATCGACATCGTCGAGGGCAAGGACCTCGTGGTGGTGGACAAATTCGTTTACATGCGCACCACCCGCGGCCTGCTCCGGGTGGACGTGATCTATCGCCGGATCGACGATGATTTCATCGATCCCGTCGTTTTCCGCAAGGACTCGGTGCTCGGCGTACCGGGCTTGATGAATGCCTACCGCGCCGGAAACGTCGCGCTCGCCAATGCGGTGGGAACCGGCGTCGCGGACGATAAGGTGACTTATTACTTTGTTCCGAAGATGATCGAGTATTACCTCGGTCAGGAGGCGATCCTGCCGAACGTGCCGACCTATCTTGCCTCCGAAGAAGCCGACATGAAATTCATCCTCGCCAACCTCCCCGAGCTGGTCGTGAAAGCGGCCAACGAGTCCGGCGGCTATGGCATGCTCATGGGGCCGACCGCGACGAAGGATGAAATCGCCGATTTCCGCGAGCGCATCATCGCCGATCCGCGGAACTACATCGCGCAGCCGGTGGTCGCGCTTTCCCGCTCGCCCACTTGGTGCGACGGGGCGATGGAAGGCCGCCACATCGACCTGCGGCCCTACATCATCTACGGCGAGGAAGTAAAAATCGTGCCGGGCGGCCTGACCCGCGTGGCACTGACCAAAGATTCACTGATCGTAAATTCTTCCCAAGGCGGCGGCAGCAAGGATACCTGGGTGCTCCGCGATTAACTAACAGTCATGCTTTCACGAGTTGCAAACACGCTTTACTGGATGGTCCGTTATGTGGAACGGGCCGACAACCTCGCCAGATTGATCGACGTCAACCAGCAGTTGCTGTTGGATTATGAAAAGCTCGACACGGACCGCCTGCGCGGTTTCTGGCAGCCCATCATTCTCAGCACCGGCGATGAGGAGGCATTCAGCAAACTTTACGACGACACCGGCAGCGACGAGGTGATCCGCTTCCTCACCGACGATCCGCGGAATCCCAACAGCATCATCTCCTGCATCGCGTTGGCCCGTGAAAACGCGCGGACGGTCCGTGACCAGCTTTCCGATGAACTCTGGGAGGAACTCAACGCACTCTATCTGTTTTCCCGGTCGGACGAGGCCGCTGGCATGATCAGCCTGGACCCGCCGCGGTTTTATGAAAATGTCAGAAGGTCGGCGATGACCTTCCTCGGCGTGGCCGCGTCCACTACTTCCCGCAACGAGGCCTGGGAGTTCATGGACCTCGGGAGGCATCTCGAACGGGCTGACAAAACCACCCGCTTCCTTGATGTCTCCAGCTACCTGCCGGACGTCGAGGATGGATTCGAATCCACCTCCCAAAAGATCCTCCACTGGAGCGCCATCCTCCGTTCCTGCGGTGCGATGGGAGCCTATCGGGCGTCCCAGCGCGAGATCACCGCGGAAGGCGTGGTGGATTTCCTGATTTTTTCAAAAGACTTCCCGCGCTCCGTGCGCTTTTGCGTCGAGAAGGTGGACATCAGCCTGCACCGCATTTCCGGAACTCCGCGTGGCGGGTTCTCTAACGAGGCGGAGCGCGAGGCCGGCCGCCTGCTTGCCGAGCTCGACTTCGGATCGACCAAGGATGTTTTCGAAAAAGGCCTGCACGAGTATCTCGACGCGCTGCAAGGGCGCTTCAACCACATCGGCGCGGAGATTTTCGAAACTTACGTCCTGATGCCGGAGCGGGTACAACTTTCGCCGGTGGCTCCGGTGCCCTCACTCTCCATGGCTGCCGCGTGGCAGTTGGAGCAACAACAGCAACAACAGCAACAGCAGCAGTGAGCAGTTCCGAAGAGTCGGTCAGGCCGACACTCGGCATGAAACTTTCGGTCATCCACCGGACGGCGTTTCACTACGCCAGTCCGGTCAGCCAGAGCATCAACACGCTGCACCTGGAGCCGCGGACCTTTCCCTATCAGAAAACATTGTCCGCGCTCATCCGTGTGATTCCGGCGACCCGCGTCAAGCGCTTCACCGACCTTTTCCAGAACATCACGCATCACTTCGAGCTTCCCAGCCCGCATTCGAAGCTGGAGATCGAGAGCCGGATCAAGGTGCACAATCTGCCGTTGGACATTTCCAATGCGAGCCGCAGGGCGGGGCTGGGCGCGCTCAACGACCCTTCCATGCGCGAGCAGACCTGGCAGTATCTTCAGGAAAGCCGCTGGGTCTCGCGCCATCCGGAAGTCTGGCGGCAGGCGGTGGATGTCACGGCCGGACTCACCTCGATCTACGATCAGGCGCTGGCGCTGATGTCCTGGGTGCATCAGGAATTCCGCTATCAGCCCGGCTCCACCAACGTGAACACTCATCTCGAGGACGCCTTCGCCATGCGCTGCGGCGTCTGCCAGGATTTCACCCACGTCATGTTAGGTTTGTGCCGTGCCGTCGGGATACCCGCGCGCTATGCTTCGGGCTATCTTTACAACGGCCCGCGTGACTCGCTGGTCGGAGCCCAGGCCTCGCACGCCTGGAGTGAGATCTATCTGCCGGAGGCGGGGTGGATCGGTTTTGACCCCACTAACAATACCCTTGCCGATGAACGCTACGTGAAAATCTCCGTGGGCCGCGATTACGAGGACGTCGCACCTGTCAGGGGGAGCTACCGCGGCACCGGGCACTGCCGGATGGAAGTGCACGTGGAGGTTACGAAAGTCTAGTATCGTGTAAAATTCAACGTGACGGCCAGCATGTGCGCTCGCACTGGGTGCGGCTTCTCGCCGCAAAGTCCAATAAAGAGGATCGTTGCAGCGAGACGCGGCAACCACGTAAAAACGGGCGGGTCGCCAGTTAGAACGGCTTTGTCAGCCCCAGCCAGGCAGCAGTCGTCGCGGCAGCGATGCAGAGGACGAGCACCACGGATGCGGGCAGGACCTTGCGTTTTGCCAGTGCCGGAGCGGCACCGATGAAGAGCCAGAGGCCGAGCTTGATCATCCACCAGGATTGTCCCATCGGCGGCATTTTCAGCATCGCGAAACCAATCAGCAGGATGAATAGCAAGGAAACCCCATGAAGGATGGACGCGCCCTTTTTTCCAGAGCCGCCGAGCAGGGTAGCTCCGAGCGAGGTGAAAAGTCCGATGACGCCGGCGATGTGGAGTGTTTTGAGAATAAGGGGATCCATGGGGGAAATGTTGTCTGCCGCAGTCTCTTCGCGGAGGTCGGGGAATCAAGGAAGTTCCGCAATTTGCGGGCTGGGAATTCCGTGCTATCGTGCGCGACCATGAAACGCCGCATTGCCTGGCTGGTCGCCATTTTGTCCGGACTTTATCTGCTCATCGCCGGACCGCTTCCCGATCCGATTCCCTTCATCGACGAAGCGACAGCTTTGTGGATTTTCGTCAAGTCGATGGCCTATCTTGGCTACGACGTCACGCGTTGGATTCCTTTTATCGGAAAGGGGAAATCCGCCAAATCTCCCGCGTCACGCGGCAAACCGGAAGTCACGATCGATGTGTGACATTCCGGGATCCAGGTGGAAGATGGCGGTGGTCCAATCCGTAGGTGCCCCAATCCATGGCTGAAAATTCATCCGCTGCCCGCATCAAGAAACCTTGGGCGCTTACTTTCTTCTGCCTGCTCGCGATTGGTGGCCTGATCGCCATGCCGTTTCTAGCCGGGCAGCCCGATGGCGGGAAAATGCCGGACATGGTGCGTTTCATCGGCCATTTTCACCCGGTGCTGCTTCACCTGCCGATCGGTGTTTTTTCGCTGATCCTTTTCCAGGAACTGGCCGCGATTTTCGGCCGCCGCACGCCCGAGCCGAAGAGCACGCCGCTTTTCCCGATGTTTTTCGGCGCGGCCAGCGCCATCCTCGCCGCCGTCGCCGGGTTCCTGCTCTTCCATGGTCATGGCGAGGACTATGGAAACAACGCCATCGCCGGGCGCCACCTCTGGGGCGGTCTGATTTTCGCGGTCGCCGCAGTTTTCACCTTCATCGTGAAATCCTGGACTGTCTCGAATCCGGCTTTCTATCGCCTCCTGCTTTTCGCCAGCGTCGGCATTATGGCGTTCGCAAGTCACGACGGTGCCACCCTCACCCACGGCGAAGGTTACCTAACGAAATACGCGCCCGAGCCGCTGCGCCGGGCCATGGGACTCGGGAAGAAAAAACAGCCGGAACTAACGAACGCCGCGCAGGCAGGCAGCCAGCTCGTCTATGCCGATATCGTCGCGCCGATCCTTGAGCGCCGCTGCGTCCAGTGCCACAAGGAAGGCAAGGCGAAGGGCAAGCTCCGCATGGACACCTTCGAAATGCTCGTCAAGGGCGGCTCGGATGGCCCGGCTCTCGAACCCGGCAGCGCCGCGAAGAGCCACATCGTCGAGCGCATCGAGCTGCCAAAAGACGATGAGGACCGCATGCCGCCCGAAGGCAAACCGGACATCGAGGCCCACGAAATCGCCGTGCTGAAATGGTGGATCGACAGCGGTGCCGATCCCAAGAAGACCATCAACGAAATTGACATGCCGGCCTCCATCAAGGAATCCCTCGACAGGCTGTTGTCCGCCGCCATCGGATCCGCCCCGCAGGAAAAAGCCGCCGCTTCCGCTCCGGATCCCGCGCTCCAATCCGCGGTGGCCGGTTTCTCCAAGGAATTTCCCGGAGCTCTCACCTTCGAGTCCCTGCAATCATCGGCTCTCACTTTCACCGCTGTCTCTCTGCGTGGAAACTTCGATGACACCGGCTTCAACAAGCTGGAAAAGCTTCTTCCCCACCTCGTTAGCCTTGATCTATCTGCCACGAGGATCACCGACCATTCCATCGCCCTGCTCGCTTCCGCCACCCGACTCCGCATGATCCGCCTCGCAGAAACCGGCATCACCGACGCATCTATCGAATCCCTTTTGAAACTCTCCTCGCTCGAATCGATCAACCTTTACGGCACCAAGGTCACCGATGCAGGGATCAGCAAACTCTCCGCGATGCCCAATCTCAAGCGTCTCTATCTCTGGCAGACCGCCGTCACCCCGGAAGCCGTCAAAGCCCTCAAGGCGAAACTGCCGAGCTGTGAGATCATCACCGGAGCGGACGCCTGATCACGCTGGCTGCTGCTGGGAAATGCAGTGCAGCGTGCCGCCTTCCTCGACGAGGTCGAGACAGTCGATGCCGGTGATCTCCCGATCAGGGAAAAGCTCACGGATCATGCCGAGGGCGCGGTCGTCGTTTTTCTGCTGGCGGAAGGTGGGGACGAGCACGCCGCCGTTGACGATGAGGAAATTCACGTAGGAGGCTGGGAGCACGGGCAGCCGCCAGCCGGGGACTTCGCAGGCTTCGGGCAAGGGGATTTCCACCACATCGAAGGCACGTCCGTTAGGTCCGGTGAAGGCGCGGAGGCGGCTGAGGTTCTCGCCGAGGATCTGTTTGTTTGCTTCGCCGGTGTCGATGCAGGCGAGGATGGTTTGCGGATCGATGAATCTAGCAAGGTCGTCGATGTGGCCATCGGTATCGTCGCCTGCGATGCCCTGGCGCAGCCAGAGGATTTCAGAAACACCGAGGCCGGCGCGGAGGTGTTGTTCGATCTCACCGCGGCTGAGGTCGGGATTACGGTTAGGATTGAGGAGGACAGCTTCGGTGGTGAGGAGCTGGCCCGCGCCGTTGATTTCGATGGCTCCGCCTTCGAGAATCATACCGCCTTTGAAGAGGCGCTTGCCGAGGGCGGCGGCGACTTTTTCCGGAATGGCGTTGTCCTGATCCCATGGCGGGAATTTCCCACCCCAGGCGTTGAATTCCCAGTCGGTGACGGCCACCTCACCGGTGCTTTCGTGCTTCACGAAGATCGGCCCGTGGTCGCGGCACCAGACGTCGTTGTGCGGGTGATCGAAGAGCTGCACTCTCTCGGGCACGGCTTTCGCCTGATTGCAGGCAACGAGGATGGCGGGGTGGTCCTTGCCGGGCGCGTTGATCCGGACCGGCTCGAAACACGAGATGCCCGCGGCGATTTCCGCAAACTTCGCCCACATCATTTCCCGTTTCGCTCCGCCCCAGTGGCGCGGGTCATCGACGGGCCAGGAAAGCCAGACGGCCTCCTGAGGCGACCCTTCGGGCGGCATTCTGAATCCAGCGGCGGCAGCGTTCATGCGCGGAACATGAACGGATTGCGTCGGTTTGCACCAGTATTGATTGGTTTCCATGTAGGGAATATGCCCGCCTGCGCCGCCTTGCACACGCCAATCCAAAAATGCGAGGGCTCGATCACCGGAAAGCCTAACTTCGGCCTGGGAAATGCCAGCAAATGCCACACCTTAAAACGGCACTTCCCCCGCCGGTCCCCGCGCTTCCTGATAGATTCTGCGGGTGAACTTGCCAAACGGAAGCCGCAGCGAGAACCACTCGTCCCCGGCGAAAATCACAATCTCTATGGTCTTTGCTTGTCGGGAAAGGAAGGGCGAATGTCTGTTATTTTGGACCCCTTCGATTGAATCCAGAATAGTCCGGACTGCATGAACAGGTAGCTTTGAAAAGCCGGGGATGGCCCCACTCAGCGCAGGCCGACCGGTGGATCGAGGATTTCGCGCATGACAAAAGCCTGGCGGACCTCGGCAGGATCGCGGAGGCGGAGACGAATGGCGAGGGGAGTTTGTTTCAGCGGCTTCGCGATCCCACCGGCAGCGATCCGGCCGCGGGTGGCCGAGGCCCCGCCGGTGGTGGTGGCTCGGGTTTCCCGCATCTGGCGCATGCGGTCCGCGAGAACCCGCTGGTGCTTGGCGGCTCTGGCGGTTTCGATGGCGACGGCCTCATCGTAGCCACTCTCGCGAAGTGGCGGGGGAACGACGTGATGGGCCTGCGGCGGCGGGACGGAGGGCATCGTCGGTTCACGATAATTCCCGTCGGGCGCGAAGACGTCTCCGGGATCGTAATGTTCCCCGCTCTCCTGCTTTTGCCTGGCCTTCGAATCCAGCAGGCTTTTCACCACCGAGCCGAGGCCCAGGGCGACGAGGATGACGATTTGAAAATGGTCGAGGATCCAGTTCACCGGAAGCTGATAGTCAGGAGTTGATAGTTGATAAAAAGAGGGGTTCAGGTGCCCTCGGGTTTCGCGATGTTGGAACGCATCTGGGTGTCCGCCTTGACGTTTTCCATCTTGTAATAATCCATCACTCCCAAGCGGCCGGTACGGAAGGCTTCGGCAAGGGCAAGCGGCACTTGGGCCTCGGCCTCGACGACTTTGGCCTTCATTTCCGCGACGCGGGCGATCATTTCCTGTTCGAGTGCGACGGCAGCGGCGCGGCGGATTTCGGCCTGGGCCTGGGCCATGTTTTTGTTCGCTTCGGCCTGGGCTTCCTGAAGCTGGGCACCGACGTTTTCGCCGACATCGACATCGGCGATGTCGATGGAAAGGATTTCGAAAGCGGTGCCGACATCGAGGCCGCGGTGGAGGACGACCTTGGAAATCGAATCCGGGGACTCAAGCACTGTTTTATAGCTTTCCGCTGAGCCAATGGTGGTGACGATGCCTTCACCGACGCGTGCGATGATGGTTTCCTCCTTCGCACCGCCGACGAAGCGGTCGAGATTGGTGCGGACGGTGACGCGGGCGCGGACTTTTACCTGGATGCCATCCTTGGCGACGCCGTCGATGGTGGAGCGACCGGAGGCGGGATTCGGGCAGTCAATGACTTTGGGATCGACCGAGGTGCGAACCGCTTCGTTGACGCTTTTTCCAGAACCCTTGGTGGCGAGATCGATGGCGCAGGTCCGGTCCCAATCGAGATTGATGCCGGCCTTCTGAGCGGCGATGAGAGCCTGGATGGAAGGAATGACGTTTCCACCGGCAAGGAAGTGGGCTTCAATGTCGTTGATGGGGATATCGATCCCTGCTTTTTTCGCAGTGATCCGCGCGTCGACGACCATGCCGTAGGGCACCTGCCGGAGACGCATGGCGACGAGCTCGGTGAAGCCCACGTAGGCACCCGCCAGCCAGGCCCGGAGCCAAACACTGAAGAAGGAAAGGATGATGCCGAACAAAAGCAGTCCGAGAATGGCGACAACGATGAGGATGATGGTGGAAATGTTGATCATGAGCGTGGTGGTGGTGGTGGTTTAGTTGGTTTTGCGAAGTGAGACGATGAGACGAAAATTGTCCGCTCCGACGATGTCGAGCGTGGCTCCGGCAGGGACTTGGCCGGATTGGGAAAAAGCTTCGTAGCGCTCGCCGTTCACACGGACATAGCCGCTCGGCGACAACATGGTGAGGGCTTCGGCGGAATGGCCGACCAAGTCCAGAGCTTGCTTCCCTAATGCGGCGCTGACTCCGGTGACTTCCGAGGTGAGAAAGGCTCGCCTGCCAATCGCGGTTTTCGGAAGGATTCGGAATTCGAAATACAGGGCGATGCCGCCAAACAAAAGCGCCGCAGCCAGTGCGAGAACGCCGCCCCAAGTGCCGTAGGTCGAGAACGCCACGGCACAACCCGCGAACATCAGAAGCGCGCCGATCGCACCGAGAATGCCTCCGGGGATGATCACTTCCACGGCGATGAAAACCACGCCGACGAGGAACAGAAGAACGATCAGCGTCATGACACCACCTCCACTGTGAGACCAAATTCCGCAAGTCCGGTGACCTTGACCGTGGTTCCCGCATCCGCATGGCCCATATCGAGCCGGGCCTCATAACGTCTGCCGCCGATGTCCACTTGGCCGCTGGGAAATAGCGCGGTAGCCGCGATTCCGGTTTCACCGATGAGAGACCCGCCACCCGTCATCGCGCCGACCATTGCAGGTTCTCCGCCGACTACAGCTTTAAGGACCATGCCACCCCATGGCCCGCCCTTCGGCAGAAATCTGAGCAGCGCGAAGAAAAACACTAACGCCAGAAGGATGCCGGTCATCACGTTGACGAGCGGCCTAACGAACATATCGCCGGAAATCGAGATGGGTTCGCTCGGCCAGAGATCCATCATCGACCAAACCAGCGAGCCCAGCATGAGAACGATGCCGGTCAAGCCGATCACCACGGATCCGGGGAAAAACAACAGTTCGACGGCCAGCAGCACCACTCCTAGCAGGAAGAAGAGAATCGGCTCGTGGCCGGACAGACCTGCGACGAACTGGCTGAAGAAGACGACGCTCAGAACCACCAATCCCGAAATTCCGAAAATTCCGAATCCCGGCGTTTTGAACTCGATGAACATCAGCAGCAGTCCGATCCCTAGCAAAACGGGCGTCACTGCCGTCAGATATTGCGCGAGTTTCTCGGACCAGGTGATTTCGAGGCGCTCCACGCTGTAGTTTCCGGCACCGTGGATGCGGTCCAGCAAGGCGTCCAGATTCTCGGCGATTCCGGCTCCCAGCAGCGGCTGTGGAGGTTCCCCGTAGGTTTTGACGGCCTCCTGTGCGGTCAGCGAAAGCAACTCCCCTTTTTCCTTGATGATCTGGTCGCCGATTTTGAATTCCGAATCCAAGTCGATCATCGCTGAGACCACCTCCCCGCGGTAACCCTTGCCTTCGGAAATCGAGCGGACCCTGGCCTTGAGGTAGCTGACGATTTTTTCCCGCATGACCGGGTCGATCGCCTGGCCCGTGGCATTCACCGGGGCTGCCGCGCCGATTACGGCTCCGGGTGCGAAGTAGATTTCATCGGTTCCGGCGGAGATCAAGGCACCAGCGGAGAGCGCCTCGCGGTTGACGTAGGTGATTGTTTTTCCCGGAAATTTTTCTAGCGCCTTGAGCATTTCGAAGGTGACGTCCAAGGCACCGCCCGGGGTATCCATGTCGAGCACGATGGTATCCACCTCGTTCTCGATGGCCTCCTTGAGGCCGCGGCGCAGGATGTAGAGTTCTGGATTCGCGATTTGCTCGCGCACCGGAATGACGACCACCTTGGCCATCGTTCTTTTGGATTCCGCGTCATCCGCAAACGCAACCCCGCTGCACAGTAGTCCAAGGAGGACCGCAAACAGGTTGATGAATTTCCGAATCACGCAACAACATGGCGAGGAGCTTGCCACTACGCAAGCTCCCCGTCGCTGGAAGAATCAACTGTGATTCCAATGCGCCGGTACCAGCCCGATCTAACAGGCAGCGTTAACGGAGCAGGTTTGGAATTTCGAGTGTTCGTTGCAGGCTTGAGATTCATGGTTCAGGCCTCCGGTCATTCGCCTGCCATGCGCAGATCCAACGGTTCGTCACTGCTGGTGCAACGTCCAGCGGAAGCAATAGAAGCCAGGCAAGGCTGGGAACCAGGTATCGCGGCATTGGGTCCAGTGATACTTCACCCACTGCGCTAGGCCACCGCTTTTGCCTGCCTGGCACGTCCGGCCGGTTCCTGACGATGTCAGGAGCCATTCTATTCACCCGATGATCTTGCGCATCGGAATCATGTTTGAGTATTCGAAGCCCTGCTTCTTGAAGAACTCCTGGGACTCCGCGCTGATCTTGTCCGTCAGCAGCGTGATGCGTTTGAACTGTTTTTTACTGGCGAACTCCGCAGCGTAGTCCAACAGCATCGCGCCATAACCTTGTCCGCGGTGGTCGGGATGAATGACCACGTCCTCCATCAGAATGACAAATCCACCGCAGGCGGTGGAGATCGTGAACAGCAGGTTCACCATGCCGAAGATCCTGTCCTTGTTTCTAACTACGAATATCCGCCCGCGGTTCGGCTGTTCAAGGATGAGCTGGAGTCCGCGTTCCTGCACCGCGCGGTCGGGCGAGAAATCACCTGATAGAGTGAAAAGATTCATCACCAGTTCGGTCAGCGCGGGAAGATCCTCGATGGTGGCGGGCTCCACAACAGGGCGATCTTGTTCCTGCCCGTTCTTCGTTGGATCCATTGCACTTTTCACGGCGCGGACCCTGACATAATTCCCCGGAATTCGGACATAAAATTTTACCGGAGGGGCAAAAACCTCTTTCCGCCCCGTCATTCCAACAAATCCGGGCGGTTCAGGCGGGTCCGGGCGAGGGCCTGCTCCGCCTTCCAGGACTCGATTTTGCGATGATTTCCGGAAATCAGCACCTCCGGCACGGCCATGCCGTGGAATTCAATCGGCCGGGTGTAGGCCGGGGCTTCCAGCCGGTTTGGGTCGGAAAACGATTCATCAACCGGCGAGCGGTCGTCGCCCAGCGCACCCGGCAGCAGCCGGATCACCGCGTCGCAAAGCACGGCGGCGGCGAGCGCGCCGTTGGTTAGAACGTAGTCACCGATTGAGATTTCCTCATCCACCAGCGCATCGATCACCCGCTGGTCCACGCCCTCGTAATGGCCGCAGAGGATCAGCAGGTGCTCCGCCGCCGCAAGCTCCCGCGCGACGGCTTGACGGAACGGCTGGCCCTGCGGCGTCATCAGGATCACCCGGGTAGTTGGACCGCGTAGTGCTGCCACGGCTGCGAACAGCGGCTCCGGTTTCAGCAACATCCCCTGCCCCCCGCCGCACAGCGAATCATCCACCCGCCGATGTTTGTCCACCGACCAGTCCCGCAACTGATGCCCCTTCACCTCCACGATCCCCGCCGCACGCGCGCGCTGGATGATCGAGTCGCTCAACGGTGCGAGCGCCACCTCGGGAAACAACGTCACGATATCAATCCGCATGCCGCCGACTGTAACGACCGCCGCAATCATTGGAAACAAAACGTCACAAACGTTTTTCTGATTGACCGCAGGGCGCGGTGACTATTGGACGCATGCGCAAACCTGCACGACTGGTTCAGCGAAACCGCACCGCATGAAAATCATCATCCTTTCCCGGAATCCGCAGCTCTACAGCACCCACGCCCTCGTCACCGCCGCCGAGTCGCGCGGCCACGAAGTCCGCGTGGTGGACTACCTCCGCTGCTACATGAACATCACCTCGCGCAAGCAAAGGATCTATGTGGATGGCGAGGAACTCATTGCGGACGCCATCATCCCGCGCATCGCCGCGCGTCATACTTTTTATGGAAACGCCGTCGTCCGTCAGTTTGAGATGATGAATGTTTTCACGCTCAATGATTCGGTGGCCATCGCCCGTTCGCGCGACAAGTTGCGCTCGTTGCAGATCCTCGCCAAGCGCGGCATCGGCCTGCCGGTCACCGGCTTCGCCCACCACACGGAAGCCACCGGAGAACTCATCAAAATGTGCGGCGGCGCACCGCTGGTGATCAAGCTGCTGGAAGGCACCCAAGGGGTCGGCGTCGTCCTTGCGGAAACTGCGAACGCGGCCGAATCCGTCATCGAGGCATTCAAGGGACTCAATGCGAACATCCTCGTCCAGGAATTCATCAAAGAGGCCGAGGGTGCCGACATCCGCTGCATCGTCGTCGGCGGAAAAGTCGTCGCCTCCATGAAACGTCAGGGCGCTCCCGGTGAGTTCCGTTCCAATCTCCACCGCGGCGGATCCTCGGAAAAGGTCAAGATTTCCTCGGACGAGCGTGCCGTCGCCATCAGCGCCGCCAAGGCGATGGGGCTCAACGTCGCCGGCGTGGACCTGCTGCGCTCGAACCACGGCCCGGTCGTGTTGGAAGTGAACTCCTCGCCCGGACTCGAAGGCATCGAGTTCTCCTCGAAAAAGGACGTCGCCGGCATGATCATCGAGTTCATCGAACGCACCGCCGTGAAGCCGTCCAAGCCGACGGACAAGTGATCGGATAGCCAGCCCGAGCTGTTAGCCCGCCATCGCGGTGAAGTCTCTCACAGGAGCCACCCGCAAAAAGCAATTTCCTAGCAGCGACCACCTCTAATCAGGGATCAAGGGCAATCACCAGGCGCATGAGGCGGCGTGGAGCGATGTCCGTAGTGAGAATGTCGCGGACTTCAACAAGGCCGGGATCGGACAGGGGGTGGGTGCGGTTTTCAGAAATGAAGCCAGCGCCAGTGAAGGGGGCGCTGTTTACGCTGATAGCGACATTGGTCCATGTTAGGAGGTCGCTGCTGGCCTGGATTTTCAGTGTGACGCCGGTGCGGTCGAGCGGGCGGGTGAACCGAGCGCGGAGGCTTTTGCCATCGCCATAGGGGTAGAGATCAAAAGTAGGCACCATGGTGCCGGGTTGTGCGGGGAAGAGGCCGAGAGCGTATTCGACAGCATTAGCGAGGCCGTCGTGATCATGGTCGCCAGTGGGGGTGGCGGCGGGATTACCGAGGGCAGTGGCAGCCCACTGAGCGAAGTTAAGGCCGGAAGTACTAATGACGCGCAGCGTGCCATCGGTGTAGAGTTGTGACGAGTCCCACGCGAGTCCGACGGGGAGGGCTGGGAGATTGAAGGATCCGAAGGTGCCAGCGTCACGGGCGGCATCGAAGTCGAAAATGTCGAAAGCCTGACCGGCGGCTGGGGTGAAGCCGTTGACCAGCGTCACAACCAGCGTGCCTTCCCACGCGACTTGCAGGTTGGCAGCGCTGGAGAAGGTAATCTTGTCATACTGCGTGCCAGCGGTAAGGCCGCCGATTTCTACGACCAGAGAGCTGGACGGCGCGAAGATGGCCTGCGGCGAAATACTGACGGCGGCGGGGCTGTTTCCGGGGCGGAGGTCGCCGATGAAATAGACACTCCCCGAGCCGGTGAGCGGGCCGTTGCCGGACTCGTTGCCAAAGAAGACCGTGCTGCATCCCGCGCCGGTGAAGATATCAAGGCCGTTGTGGACCACGTCGTCGTAGAACGTCGTCACCGCGCCTGAGCCGCTGGTCACGATGCGCGCGCCGCTGGTGTTGGTGGTGTCGCCAAAAATGTCCGTGTTACCGCCGGAAAAGGCCATGGAGCCCTGGTTGGTGAGACTGGCTGTGGAGAGTGTGCCGCGTCCGGAGATGAAGCCGCTCGACCCGTTGGTGATCGCGTTGATGAAGTCCAGCGTGCCGCCTTGCAGCGACATCGTGCCCGCGTTCGGTGCGAGGGTGCCAGTGAAAGTAAGCCTCTTTCCAGACTCCGCGCGGATTTGTCCGGCGGCGCTGTTTGTCACGGGTTTCGCGATGGTGCCGTCGCCAGTGATGAAACCGGTACTGGTGATTGCGCCCGCGCCGCCGAGGAAACCAATGCCGTTCTGCATGGTGATCGTTCCGCTGTTGATGATCGCACCCGCAGGCGATGCGACGCCGCTCACGAAAACGCGGCTCGAGGCATTATTCGTGAGCGTGCCGCTGAAATTGAGCGCGCCATCGCGGTGATCGATGGTGCCGCTATTCGTAATGTTCGCGGCGGTGATGCTACCGCCGTTCGTTCGCAGCAGCGCACCGCTCGCGACATTGGCCGTGTTCGTCACTTGCAAGTTCGCCCCCGTGCCGAGCACCACGTTCGCTCCGAGCGCGCCCGTGCCGATGTTAAAACCGCCCGCGCCTGTCACCGCGAGCGTGCCTTTTTTGAAATCGATGGTCCCGCTATTCTCCAGCGTGCCGGTGGTCAGCACTCCGCCATCGAGGGTCAGCGTGTTGAAAATTTCGACCTGTGTGAGGCCTGGCGTAGTCACTTGCTTGGCCGCGGTGAGCGTGAGGTTCGCACCGAGCAGGCCAGCGGGACCGACGGCAAGATTTTCGGCGAGGAGGGCTGCGCCAGCGGTGAAATTGATGACTCCACCCAGCCGCGACACGGGCTCGCCGAGTGACAGGGTTCCTCCTGCGAGATTCAGCGTGCCGGTTGGGTTGAGCACGAGTTTGTTCGTCCCCGTGGCCGGCAGCGAGACGACTGCGCCGCCGCTGATGGTCAGCGTCCCCGCGCGATCCGTGGCCTCGCCCAGAACGATGCCGTTGGTCGTGGCGGTGAGCGTCGAGCCCGCGCCGCTGACCTGCACCTCCGATGTGGTGATCCCGGTGAAATTTGCCGCTAGCCCGGTGAGCGTGACATCCGCGCCGCTTTCCACGACGACCCGCGTGTGCCGAGGCGTGAACGACTGGCCGAATTCGACCGCGCCGAAAGTGCCAGTGGCTCCGTTACGGAAAGTGAGGATGGTGTGGTCAGCGACGGCGCTCCCTACCCAGACGCTCACCGCAGCCGGTGCGGTTTTCAACTCGGAGCCCGGCCCATCCACGACGACCTGAGACGTCCCATAGATTGCCATTGTGCCCGCAGATTGCACAACGCCGCCGCCTGTCACATCGAGTCGGACGTTGTCTAAGTCCAGCCGTGCGCCGCTGCTGAGCGTGGAGCCCGCGCCGCTGACCGTGATCGCGGTGCCGGCACCGAAATTCGGAGAACTGCCGAAGACCGCATCCCCGCCATCGGTCACCGTGAACGACTTGCCGGCGTCCATGGTAAAAATGGTCCCCGCGCCGGTCGTCACCTGTCCGCGTACGACCATTGGCGCATTCGCGGTGAAGGTGGTGCCCGTCCCGAGCAGCGAGAGCGTGCCGGTAGCTTCGACATTTACCCCGAAAGACCCGGGGGCTACGGTCCCGGTGGTGAAGCTCGCGCCGTTCGTGAGCTGAAGGGACGCGGAACTGTCCGCAAATCGGCCGACGATCAGGTAGGCGTTGCCACTCTGCGTAATAGTCGAGCCGCTGCCATCCACCGTGACGACGCCCGTTTGATTGAGGCTGATTGCGATGGCGAAATTCTTCATTTGGACATCCGCGCCGGATTGCACCTGGAGCGTGCCGCTGGCCCCGGTGCTGCCAAAGGACGCCACATCCGCGTAGTCGGCGAGCGTGCCGACGGCGTTGTTGCGAAAGGTCACAGTCGCGGTGCCCGCAGCACCATTGTAAGTCCCCCCGATCCCTGTGTAGCCGAAGCTGGCGACATTGAATTGGGTGCCCGCGCCATCGCAGGTCATCGAGCCATTAGTCGGCCGCAGGACCGCGTTATTGAGGACCGCTCCCGCGCTCACATTGAGGACGGAAGTCGCAGCGGTAGTGAAGATGTGGCCATTGTTGAAAGTCGTGCCTGCCCCAGTGAAGGTCGCCGCCGAGTTAGCCGAGACATTCAGGGCTTGAATGAATGCATCGCCCCCGCCTTGGACAGTGAGGTTCTTCCCGGCCGCGAGGGTGATGGGAAGGCCCGGGCTGTTGAAAACGCCATTCACGATGATGTCGCCGTTGACGAGGAAGTCGCCATACGCGTTCAGTGTGCCGGTCGTGCCGACTGTTAGCGCGCCGGTGCCGCTTTCAAAACTGCCACCGCCGAAAAAAGAAAGCGCTTGGGCTGCGCCGGTGGCCGCGCCCACCGACGCCGCGCCCGCGCCGGAGACCGTCAGCTTCGAGCCCACGCCATCGACATTCACCGTCGCCTGCGCCCCGCCCGTCGAGAGCCCGATTGCGAGTGAGGAAGTCGTCACCTGCGCGCCGAGATTGATCGTCATAAACCCGCCTCCCGCCGCGCCGGTTTGGGCCAGTCGCAGGCCGCCGCCGAGCGTCCCGGTGGAGCCACTGGTGAAAAAGATATTCGCCGACCCGCCCGACGCTCCCCAATCATTGATGCTGCCGGTCTGCAAGAGCGAACCCGACCCGCTGACCGACAGGAACGCCGTCCCCACGCCGCCGTTTCCGAGGTCGATGTAGCTGCCGCTCGTGACCTGGCCGCCGCTCGCTACCGCGATGGTTTGGCCCGCAGTGAAACTCTGCGAGCCACCGAAGGCGAAACTCCCCGCATTTTGCACCGTCAACGTGGCCCCGGTTGCGAGCGTGAAAGCGCCCGCACCGCGCGTGAAAGTCGCACCATCCAGCGTGAGATTGCCGAGCGCGGAAAAAGTCCCGCCGTTGATCTGCACGGCGCTGCCCGTATTAAACTCCGTCGCGCCCAGTGTTTGGACGGTACCCGCGGTTTGCACGAGGTCGAAGAGATGCGTCGTGGCGGGCTGGAAGCTCAGCGTCCCGGCGCCGCTCTTGTTGATCGTCCCCGTCCCGTTCACCAGCCCGAGCGTCGTGTTCGCCGCCCCGGGCACCGTCAGCGTCGAGGTGCCCAGCCCAAAAGCGCCGTTCAAGACCAGCGCTCCGCTGGCCGCGTTCAAAGTGCTGCTCGCTGTCCCGAGGCTGATCGCATTGGGAAAAGTTTGGAGATTCGCGCTGTTATTCACGATCCCGCCCGAGCCCACGGTCACCGACGACCCGCCAATGGTAAATGCGCCCGCCGTATTATTAAAAGTCACGCTGTTCGTGCTGAATATTGTGCCCACATTTGGCGCGAGCCTCACAGCACCGGAGAAGATGAGGTCCGTATTCACGAGGTCGCTGAGCGGCGCTGTGTTGTCGAGCCAGTTCAGCCCGGTAGCAATGTTGTTGTCCGCGCCGCCACCGTCCCAAGTATCGGTGATGGCAATGCAAGGAGAGGCAGCGAGCAGCAGGAGGAGGCCGGGGGCAAACCTAAGAGTGTGTTTCATTGTATAGAGAAGTGTTGGATTATTGCCGATGTGAACGGCCTGTCTGACTTGCTGCTAGGAATTTCCTTTTGCGGAAGGCATCTAAAATAGCCGTTGGCTGGACCGGAGGTTGAGTAAAAAATAGCCAAAATCTGCCGTCTGGCCGAGAACGCTCGTTGTTTTAGGTCCCATATCCATTCAATGCGAACGTAACTTTCCGCACCGCTTTGCCAAGAATCATTTTGGTAGTGGCTGTTTCTGGAGTTAGCCGGGTGGCGTCAGGTGAATTCGACAACTAGCATGAACGGGCGACACGAGACATAAAGACGTTAAATTCAAGACTGAGAGAGCTTTGCACGGCTCAGGGGCATCAATGCTCGCAGAGCGCCGCTAAAGGCCCGCTAGGAGCGGGAGAATTTTGGCAGCAAGTCTTGAGGTCTTGAATCTTGGCAGCGCACCATTCAGGATCCCTTACAAAACGCACTTTTTGATAGGGGCGGGTGGCGAGACCGATTCCCTCGCGATGGGTTTCGACATCTAGCCAAGCGGCTCCCAGTGCTGGTCGAGCAGCCAGATCCACTCCAACAGGCGACTCAGCTGCGCTTCGCTCATCCAATCACCCTTGCGCCTGCCTGTATGAGCCGTCCGAGCACTTCTTCGTAGGCCTCCATCACGCCCCCCAGATCGCGGCGGAAGCGGTCCTTGTCCATTTTCTCGCCGGTCTTGAGGTCCCACAAACGGCATCCGTCCGGGCTGATTTCATCGGCGAGAACGATCACGGACGGATCGGAAACGAGGCGGCCGAACTCAAGTTTGAAATCGACA
>JBBRCO010000035.1:0-28074 GCA_038204755.1 Verrucomicrobiales bacterium | reverse complement strand
GTCGGTAATCGAGATGAGGTTGGTGGGAATGTAGGCCGAGATGTCCTGGGCTTCCGTCTCGATGACGGGCAGCGCCGTCAGCGAGCCGCCGCCGAGCTCGTCGTTCAGGTGCGTCGCCCGCTCCAGGAGTCGGGAGTGGATGTAGAAGATGTCGCCGGGGAAGGCTTCGCGCCCTGGCGGTCTTCGGAGCAGAAGCGAGATTTCACGATAGGCGCGAGCGTGGTGTGTGAGGTCGTCATAGACGATGAGCACGTCACGCCCCGACTCCATGAAATGCTCCGCGATGCTCGTCGCGGCGTAAGGCGCGATGTAGGCGAGTCCCGGCGGATCATTGCCCTCGGTGACGACCACCACGGTGTATTCCATCGCGCCCTTTTCGCGCAAGGTGGCCACGGCCTTCGCCACGGCGGACGCCCGCTGGCCGATGGCGCAATAGACGCAGAATACGTCCTTTCCGCGCTGATTGAGAATGGTGTCGATTGCGATGGCGGTCTTGCCGGTTTGGCGGTCGCCAAGGATGAGTTCGCGCTGGCCGCGGCCGATGGGGATGAGTGCGTCGATCACCTTGATGCCGGTTTGAAGCGGCACGGTGACGGGCGCGCGTTCCATGATCGCTGCGGAGGGGCGCTCAATCGGCAAACGCGTGCTGGCGGCCACCGCGCCGAGGCCATCGAGCGGGCGGCCGAGCGGATCGATGACCCTGCCTAACAATCCATCACCCGCCGCCACGTCCATGACCCGGCCGGTGCCGGTGACCTCGTCACCCGCGTGCAGATTCGAGTAGTCGCCTAACAATACGACACCAGTTTCGTCCGGGTCCAAGTTGAAGGCGATGCCGAAGACGCCGCCGGGAAAGGCAAGGAGTTCTTCAAATTCCACGCTGGGCAGGCCGGAGACCTTGGCGATGCCGGTGGAGAGGGTCGTGATCGTGCCGACCTCGCGCATCACCAGTCGAGGCGTGAAATCCTCCCGGACCCGACGCAGGCGGGTGAATGCCTGGTCGAGCACGGTTTGCAAGCTCTCGGGTGCGGAGTTCATGCGCTTGCAGGGGTTTTCAAAAGTTCGCTAACCCCCGCCTCCAACGATTTCAGGTAATCGCCGATGCTCCAGGAAATTTTCCGGCCGTTCGCCGTCAGTTCGATCCCGCTTATTAGATCCGGAGCAGTTTCGAACCGTAGCTGAATGTCTGCGGCAAAGGTTTGGTTGATCGCGTTTTGAATCGACGCCCGGGATTCTTCCGCCAATTCGAACGCGCTGCGGATGAGCGCGGGTTCCTTCGTGGATTTCAGTGCGTCGCCGAGTGGTGATTTCGTCTCCTCGTCCAGTGTCTGCAGACGACTGGTAAAAACCGCGATCATCCGCTCCTCAAGATCCGCTCCGGATAGTTCTGCTAGCGCCTGCCGGGCGATGGCAAACACTTCGTTCTGGGCTTTGCGGGTGATGGCTTGATTGAGGTTTTTCGCGTCGTTCAAGAGCGATTCCTGGCGCTTGGCGGCAAGTGCATCCGCTGCGGCACGGGCTTCTTCGAGAAGCCGCTGGCGCTCGGCTTTCGCCTCGTCCCCGGCCTCTGCCAGCAGGCCGGCGCGCTGTTGATCGAACTCCTCGTTCTTGTGTTGGAACTCGTCGCGCTCCTTTTTTGCGGCAGCCATTTGCCCGGCGGCATCGGCGAGCTCGGCGGCGATCTTCTTCTCACGGGCGTCGATGGCACCGAGAATCGGTTGATAGAGAAAGCGCTTCATCAACCACACCAGGATGAGGAAGTTGAGCGCTTGCGCGGCGACGGTGAACCAATCGATGAGCATGGCTTATTTCCCCGCCGCTTGGGCGATGACGTGGTTCCAGAACGGGTTGGCGAAAATGAGGATCATCGAAACCACGAAACAATAGATGGCCGTGGATTCGATCATCGCCAAACCGACAAACAGGGTGCGGGTGATGGTGGCTGAGGCGTCGGGTTGCTGGGCCAGCGAAGTCAGCGCGGAAGCGACTGATTTTCCCTCCCCGATGGCCGGCATCATGCAACCGATGCTGGTGGTGAAGCCGGCGGTGACGATGGAGGCCACCGCGATGATTGTTAGGTCGTCCATGTTAGCTAGTGGGTTGGTTTGGTTTGATTTGCGGATTCTTCGACAAGCTTCGGCTTGCGCGTTTGGGTGGCGGCCGCGATGTAAACCGCCGCCAGGATGGTGAAGATATAGGCCTGCACCATGCCGGTCAGCAGGCCGAGCAGGGTCATGATTACCGGAAAGATGAACGGTGTGATGGTCAACAGGATGCCGATGATCATCGCCCCGCTCATCATGTTTCCGAACAGGCGGACGGCCAGCGCCAGCGTGCGGGAAACCTCGCTGATGAGGTTGAACGGCAGCATGATGATGGTCGGCTCGATGTAGGATTTGAGATAGCCTGCCACGCCCTGATCCTCGATGCCGAACATCGGCACGGCGATCAGGACGCACAACGCGAGCGCCGCCGTTGTCGAGAGCGATCCGGTGGGAGGCTCATAACCGGGAATGACGGTGCAGAGGCTTGCTGCGGCGACGAAGAGGAAAAGAGTGCCGAGAAACCCGATGTATTTCTGCGGATGGCGCAGCCCCACTTCCGCGATCTGCGTCCGGATGCCGGTGACGACGATTTCCAACAGGTTCTGCCAGCGCGAGCGCTGATGGTCGCTGGTGAGATTCCGCGTGATGAGCATGGACCCCACCACGAGCATCAGCATCAAGCCCCAGGTAAAGACAATGGTCGCATTGAGTTTGAAAAAACCATGCTGCCAGTAAACGATCTGATCGGGACTAAGGCGCATGGGAAACCTCCTTTGCCAAACTCGCCGAGAATCGGGTGACGAATAACCGTGCGATGACGAAGCCAACGAGACATGCCACCAAACGCCGCCAATTTCCCTGTCCCACAAAATAAAACCCCGCCATCACGATGCCCATCCGCAGCAGGAAACTGGCGAGAAACCAAAGCGCCGGCCGCGTTGAGGCCACTCCCTTTTTCACCGTCCACCAGAGTCCACCGAAGAAGACTGCGCCTAGCAGAACACCCGCAAGCGATGCCAACACCAGAGATAGGCCATCATTCATCGTCTTCCTCCTGTTCCTCTTTCATCGACTTTTCCTCCTTGGCGACCCAATGCCACGCGTTCAAACAGCCGATCATCAGCCCGGCCACTAACAAAGCCAGCGTCCACGAGCGGTCGCCCGGATGATGCTTATCCAACCAGAGACCCAGTGCCGCACCCAGCAGTGTGGGAATCGTGACCGACCAGCCGATCAATCCCATCATGCCAAGGCCAAACCAGACGCCCGGCGAGGAACGGCGCCGCGCCTTGAGCTTGCGCGTGGCCTTCGTGCCAACTCGGTTGGCGAAGGTCGGACCGGATTTTTGAAGCCGGCTGTCGGGTTTTTCATTCATGTTGAAAAGTGGTGAAGCGACGGAGAAATCCGGATTCCAGTTTGGCCATCACCGAACGTACGCTTTGCGCGTCTTCGTCAGCCGCCAGAAAATCTTTTTCCACCGTCTCGCGCAATTGGCCGAGGTCGCTTCCGCCAAGCGCCTGGCGCACCGAGACGAGAATCTCCCGGCCGGCCTTGACGAGGATTCCTTCGTCAATCGCGACAAAGACTTCGCCGCCGGCGTCGGTTTCATAAATCAGGATTCCGGCTTCCAGCGCCGCCACGCAATCGCGCCGCCGTGGGAACAATCCGAACGCCCCGTCGCGGGTTTCCGCGACGATGCGTGAGACGCCGGACTGGTCGGCGAAGATCCCGAAGGGCAGCAGAATTCTAAGATGCATGGGCCGCCTCCTCGGGTTGGGATTTCTCCTGCTTTTTCGCCTCGGTGATCGCGCCTATCATGTAAAGCGCGCTCTCCGGGTAATCCTTGAATTCGTCCCTCAGGATGCGTTCGCAGCCATCCAGCGCATCTACCAGTTTGACGAGCTTTCCTTTCATCCCGGTGAATTGTTCGGTCGTGAAAAACGGCTGCGTTAGAAAGCGCTCCAGCCGCCGGGCGCGGGCGACGACCTTGCGGTCCTCGGGCGAAAGTTGTTCAAGCCCGAGCATGGCGATGATGTCCTTGAGTTCCGCATATTGCGCGAGAGTCCGCCGGATTTCCTGCGCCAAGGCGTAGTGCCGCTCGCCGACGATGCCCGGAGTCGCCATTTTCGAGCTGGATTGCAGCGGGTCGATCGCCGGGAAAAGCCCTTCGCCCGCCCGTTTCCGGGAAAGCACTATAGATGCTGATAGATGCGAGAACGTGTGGACCGCGGCCGGATCGGTGAAGTCGTCGGCCGGCACGTAAACCGCTTGGATCGAAGTGATCGCGCCGGTGTCCGTGTTGGCGATGCGTTCCTCCAGACTTGAGAGTTCCGTGCCCATCGTCGGCTGATAGCCAAGCCGCGACGGCATCTGTCCCATCAGGCCGGAAACTTCCATGCCTGCCTGGATGAAGCGGAAAATGTTATCGATCAGCAGCAGCACATCCCGGTGTTCGTCATCGCGGAAATATTCGGCCATCGTCAGCGCGGCATGACCCACGCGGAAGCGGGCGCCCGGCGGCTCGTTCATCTGGCCGAAGATCATCACCATATCCTTCAGGACGCCGGCCTGCTTCATTTCCCGATAGAGTTCCTCGCCCTCGCGGCAGCGTTCGCCGATGCCGCAGAAAATGCTGACGCCTTCCTGATGGCCGATCATGTTGTGGATCATTTCCGTCAGAAGCACGGTCTTGCCCACGTCCGCACCGCCGAAGAGCCCCGCCTTGCCACCGCGCTCCAGCGGGACGAGAACGTCGATGGCCTTGATCCCGGTTTCGAAAATCTCCGATTTTGTGGATCGCCGGGCCAGCGGCGGCGGTGCGCGGTGGACCGAACGCCATTGCACGTCCTGAACCTCACCTTCGCGGTCGATGGCATTACCGAAAACATCGAACATCCGTGAGAGGATTCCTTTGCCCACCGGCGCTTTCAGCGGTCCGCCTGAGTCCGTCACGGCCATCCCGCGGGCGAGGCCCTGGGTGGGCGTGAGGGCGATGCACCGGACGTGCCGCGCATCCTGCTGAGAAAGCACTTCAATGACGATTCCAGCGTTTTTTCCCGCGCGCAGCACCGTGTGGATCGGCGGAAGATTCGTTTCGAAACGCACGTCCACGACGCTGCCACGCACCGAAACCACCGTGCCGGAGTTGGGGGAAGTTTCTCGGGCTTGCTCGTGGCCGCCTGCGACGGTCGGATGGTTGGAATCACTTGCCACTCGTTAGTCTAGAGCGAAGCCGGAGCATTTGCAATGGGGGGTTCAACCCAAGGCGGAGTGCTCGGAAAAAAGAAGGTGGCGCGGGGTTTCACCCTATAAATCCCGTTAGAAATCGTGGTTATTTGAAGCGGGGTCCGGCCGCTGCGTTTCGCTTCCAAGGCGATAGATAGCACACTCTTCACCGGCCTAACCGCCCTACCGGCTCTGGCAAGTGGAAAGAATCTCAGTCCCGTGTGAACGTGAACCCAGCATGAGGCAGCATCAAATATGGAACCGGGGACCTTGCTGTCCCGTCTTCGGGCGCGTGGGGAAATAGCGCTCACCCGGGACGGCGCTCGCTCCCCCGCAGAATTGGCTTTATAGGCCATCATGCGGTAAGCCGGCTTGACCGGGGCCGGCTGGTGGGAGGCCGCTGGCATGAAGACGGGGTCGTTTTGCGTTCATCGCAGAGGGGCATGCCTCTTGTGCAGCCGCACGCGAGGCAATTGCTAACGGAGTTTTTGCCGCTGCGCGGCTGGCGGCGCGGGTGTGTGGCGTGGGATTGCCCGGTTACCCGCCGGAAAGTAGGGTTTCACCCCATGGCTGAAAGGGTGAAATTTTCCTAAGTTCCCCATGCGGTTGAAACCCCGCGATTACCCTATGAATACGAATCCACTTAAGGAAAGCGCGGTCATTATCCACGGTATCGGGATCGGCGCGGTGACGCGCGGGATGGTCCGACAGCGCGCGGCCGAGCTGGCCGCGATCAATGGTCGCGAGCCGCATGAGGTTTCGAAGTCCGACTGGGACGAAGCCCGGCGGGAGCTCAATGGCGGAGGGGAACTCGATGCTCAACAGACCTTGTTGGAATCCGCGCCGGAGTCCGACCGCTGGAATCCGGTCGCCGGGTCCGAGGGGCATGAGGCACCCGTCGCCTTCGGTGACAATGAGGATGAGGACGGCCGCAGCATCGGCGAGCGGCTTTTCGAAGAGGGCGTCGAGGAAGCCGGACACGACCAAATGGTCAAGGCGACGGAGGAAAGTTTGTTAGCTGATGATTGATTACCTAGCTGGGTTGTTCATATGGCGGACAGCGCGTGCGGATGTAGTGGTAGGGTCTCGCCGCGACGTTTCTGATTTCCGGAGCATTGCGGCGAGACGCCGTGACCACGTCCGGGCGCGGCTAACCGCCAATCTGCGCTTTACGGACCACCCTCCATTAGTGAGGCGGCAGAAATCCGTGAAGTGCGCGGTCAGTACTCGTGGAAATCCAGGATCTGCTGTTGGCGTTCGAAATCGGATTCGCCGGTAAGCTCGCGCTTCGCCTTCTCATAGTCCGCCTGCTTGATCTGGTGGGAGTCCCGGCCATCTATCATGGCCAGCTCCAGAGTCAAGTCGTACACCATCTGGCGGGTAATCGAGCGGGTGACGACGATGGATCCACTTCCTGATCGGGGAGTTGTTTGAATGTTTTCCATTTTGGAGGTTTTTCTTTTGGTTTAATGTTTGGAGAAGGCGGGTTTCGTCGCCTTGTCCTCGCGGGTGCGAGGGAGAACTGCCCGGGTGGGTTTCACCGATACTTCGGAATCGCCGAAGCTGATGCCCATCGCCGCTGCCGGCGAGATGAGGATTTCCTTGCCGAAATACCAATGGCCGGTCTCCACGACGGGATCGGCGATGGCCCGGCTCCTGTGGTCCATCATGAATCCGGAAAAGTCCTTCACATGGCGGATGGTTCCGTCGGTGGCGCCAAGCTGGGTGCCGTAGATTTCGCTGATGTTCCTGAGCATGGTGTGATTTCTCGCGTGTCATCGGGCCGCCTAACGATATGACAGGCTTCTTACTGACAACACTTGCACATTAGCGCTGAAAAGCAGTGGGAACCATGGGGAATAACCCTACTTCGGAACTGCGCTGGCGACGCAAAAAAGCCCGCCGGAGTGGCGGGCTTTTTGTAGAAGTGGAATCCGGGGATTACTTCAAAAGTTTCTGATGTCGTCGAGGGAATCCTTGTGGTTGGGGTCCGCGTTCGTTTTGCCATCCTTGCCATACGACCAGATGTCGAAATCGGGATTCTGAGTATCGGCGTTTGGAGTATTTCCTGACTGCGGCGCGGCGGTTCGGTAGGCGTATTCCCTACCCCATGGATCCTTGATCGTGGTGGTGGGTGGGATCGTCGGGTTGTCGCCGGTTACCAAGTCCACCCAGCCCTGCTTGGTAGATGTCGGATCCAAGTCAGCAATGTAAATTTTGGTCGATTTGGGAAAATCAACACCGTTCACCTTCTTCGTCCAAGGATCTGGAGGAGAAGTTTGTTTGTTATAGTCATAGCCCTCGTAGAAAAGTGCTTGATAGAGAGAGGCTGTCTGGTTCGTTCCACCCGTCGTGTTTCCGGTCAGCGGGTAGGTCCCGTTGTCCAGTTTGTAATCCTCCAGCGCCTTCGAGATCAGCGCGATCTGGACCTTTGCCTTCGAGGTGGCCTGCTTTTCAGTAACGTAGCCGAGGCCACCAACAACGAGGGCGGCGAGGATGACGATGATGGTGACTACCGCCATCAGCTCGATGAGCGTGAAGCCGGAGCTGGCTTTGCGTGGAGTGGTTTTCATGATCCTTGGATTTTGAGTCTGCCGATGGTGCCAGGATTACTGGGCTCCCATCGTCGAGATCATTTTAATCAGTGGCAGGAACAATGCAAACACGACTGAGCCCACGATGAGGGCCAGAATCACGATCATGATTGGCTCAAGGATGGAGGTGAGGGCGGTGACGGCGTTGTCCACTTCGTCGTCATAAACGTCCGCGACCTTGAGGAGCATTTCCGGGAGCTGTCCGGTTTCCTCGCCGACGTCCACCATGGAAATGACCATGTTTGGGAAAACGCCGGACGCCTGGAGCGGGGTGACGATGGTTTCCCCTTCCTTGACGGCCTCGTGGACCTTTTCAATGGCTTTGGAGATGACGACGTTACCGGCGGTGTCGCGGGTGATGTTGAGGGCTTGGAGAATGGGCACACCGGAAGTGACGAGGGTGCCGAGCGTGCGCGAGAAGCGGGAGACGGCGCTCTTGCGCTGGATGTCACCGAGCACCGGCATGTGGAGCTTCAGGTTATCGATCGCCTTGCGGCCACCCACCGTGCGGCCCCAGAGATTGAAGAGAAAAACGCCGACACCGAACACAATGAAGACGAAGACCACGTTCGGCACGAATAGCGGCCGGGCGAGGAAAAACTCTGACATGCCGAAGACGATCTGCGAAATGAGCGGGAGTTGCTCGTTCGTGCTGCTGAACATTTCCTTGAATTTCGGAACGATGAAAATCATCAGGAAGACGAGGATGGCGACGGCGATGAACATGACGATCACCGGATAGACCATGGCGGAAACAATCTTGTTTTTCAGCTTCTGGGCTTTTTCCTGATACTCGGCGAGACGGTTGAGGACGATTTCCAGCACACCGCCGAGTTCCCCGGCCTTGACCATGTTCACGTAGAGCTTGTTGAAAATCTTCGGGTGCTGGGCGAGCGATTCCGAGAACGTCGAGCCGCCCTGCACGTTTTCCGCAAGGGCGGAGACGGTGGCGCGGAGGACTGGATTGGGCTCCTGCTTTTCAAGCACGGTAAGGCTGCGGAGAAGCGGCAGGCCGGAATCGATCAGCGTGGCGAGCTGACGGGTGAAGATCATCAGGTTCTTCGGTTTCACACGGCCACCGAGATTGCCTTTCGAGGCTTTGGGCTTGGCGGTGGTATTGCGCTTGAGCGGAGCGACGGTCCTGTTGCCTTTTTTGCCATTGCCCTTGCCCTCTTCCATGATCTGGGTGGGGTAAAGGCCTTTGCCACGAAGCTGCTGGATCGCTTCCGCTTCGGTGGCTGCGGCGACGGTGCCGGTGGTTTGTTCGCCTTTGGCATCAAGTGCTGAGTATTGGAAATTTGCCATGGGAGTAGGGTTTTTTTGAAGGTTTCGGGAAGAGGTGTAAAGAAACTAAATAGATGCGGTTTAAATATTGGAATCGTTTCTGAGGCGGGGGACCGCCGGTAGTATCAGGTGTATTTGAGAACTTCCTCAATTGTGGTTAAACCCAGATAAATATTGCGCAGGCCGTCCTCGCGGAGGGTGTTCATGCCGAGCTCTGCAGCTTTCTGCTTGATGACCACCGTAGGGGCGCGGGAGGTGATGAGCTCGCGGATCGGATCGGTGATGTTGAGCAGCTCGTAGAGTCCGCGGCGGCCGCGGTAGCCGGATTGGCCGCAGGCATCGCAGCCGGAACCGGTGAAGAATTGTTTATCGCCGAGCTCATGGGCGGAGATGCCGAGCTGGCTGAGGATGGCCTCGTTGGGTTCGTAGGGAGATTTGCATTCCTTGCAGATCGTCCGGACGAGGCGTTGGGCGAGAATTCCTTCCAGCGAGGCGGAAACAAGGAACGGCTCGCATCCCATGTCAACCAGACGGGTGATGGCACCGGGCGCATCGTTGGTGTGGAGGGTGGAAAGCACCAAGTGTCCCGTAAGTGCAGCCTGAATGCCGATCGTGGCGGTTTCCTTGTCGCGCATTTCTCCGATCATGATGCGGTCCGGATCCTGGCGAAGGAATGCGCGGAGGACGCGGGGGAAATCGAGGCCGATGGCGTCATTGATCGGGATCTGGATGATGCCGTCGATGTCATACTCGACCGGGTCCTCGGCGGTGAGGAGCTTCGCGTCGATCGTGTTGATGCGGCGGAGCGCGGCGTAGAGTGTGGTGGTTTTTCCCGCACCGGTGGGGCCGGTGACGATGAAGATGCCGTTCGGCTTTTCGATGGTCTCGGTGATGTAGTTGTAGATGTGGTCGGTGAGGCCGAGGTTTTCGAGCGAAAGATTGACCGAAGAGCGGTCGAGCACCCGGAGCACCATCGATTCGCCGTGTTGGGTGGGCAGCGAGGAAACGCGCATGTCCACCTGCTTGTCGCCGAATTGTTTGACGATCCGTCCGTCCTGCGGGACACGGCGCTCGGCGATGTTCATGTTCGACATGACCTTGACGCGGGAAATGATGGGACCGGCCAGATGGATCGGCGGTGGGGCCATTTCATAAAGCGCACCATCCACCCGGTAGCGGATTTTGAAATCCCTTTCAAACGGCTCGAAGTGGATGTCCGACGCCTTCTCCTTGATGGCCTGATAGAGCACCAGATCGACGTAGCGGATGATCGGCGCGGAATTCGCCTCGGACTCGAGTTCCGCAGTGCTGAGGTTGTCCCCTCCGCTGCCGATTTCGAGCTGGGAGAGGATGTCCTCCATCGCTTTTCCTTCACCGCCGTAGCATTCGTTGATCTTGGATTCGACGAGATAATCGGGCGCGACGACCACGTTGATTTCGCGGCCGAGGGCGAAACGAAGGTCTTCCGGCGTCTGCGGATTCAGCGGATCGACGAGGGCGACGTAAAGGCCGGTTTCGTCGAAATTGACGGGAAGCGCGCCGTGGAGACGGGCGGTTCCTGCGGGGACAAGCGCGAGCAGGGCTTCCGGCGGCGTCCAGTTCCGCAGATCGACCATGCTGGTTCCGAGTTCGGAGGCGACCACGGGCCAGATGTCGTCGCGGTTCTGGATGACCTGGAAGTCGGCGAGGATTTCCCCGATTTCTTTGCCGCTGTGGCCGACTTCCTGGAGGATGTCCTGGGCGAGCGCGGCATCGATGAGGCCGCGCGATTGGAAAAGTTCGATAATCTGTAGATTGTCCATGGGACGGGGAAGCGGAAGGGTTTTCGATTCGGTCGAAGTTTAAGAAAGGATCAGTCGTGGTCGGACATGGTGGCGTGCACGACTTCCTGGCCGGAAGTGAGGCCGGACAGCACCTTGCGAATGCCGTCCTCGCGCAGGGTGCGCATGCCGAGTTCGCGCGCGCGGCGGCGGAGTTGCGTAGTGGTGAGCCCGGTGTTGATCATCGAGCGGACCTCGTCATCAATGAGGAAGATTTCAAAAATCCCCATCCGGCCCCTGAACCCGTTGCCGCGGCATTTTTCACAACCGACGGGTCCGAAGATCGTCGCTTCCGACATGCGGGAGGTATCGAGAGAGAGCGCGCGCATTTCCTTATCCGTCAGTTCGGCGGGGCCTTTGCAGATCGGGCAGAGTTTCCGCACCAGACGCTGGGCGAGCACGGCGCGGACGGCGGAGGCGATGAGGAACGGCTTCACGCCGATGTCCGCGAGACGCGCGACGGCGGAGGGCGCGTCGTTCGTGTGGAGCGTGGAGAAAACCAAGTGACCGGTGAGCGAGGCGTTGATCGCGATGTTTGCGGTCTCCGCATCCCGGATTTCCCCGATCATAATGATGTTCGGCGCTTGCCGGAGCATGGCGCGGAGGGCGGCGGCGAAGGTCATGCCGATGTCCGTTTTCACCATGACCTGATTGATTCCGGGGAGCTCATACTCGACCGGGTCTTCCACGGTGATGATCTTTTTGTCCGGCTTGTTGATCACGTTGAGACAGGCGTAGAGCGTGGTCGTTTTTCCAGAACCGGTGGGCCCGGTGACGAGTAGAATTCCGTCCGGCAGGCCGAGGAGCTGCTCGAAAACGATCTGGTCGTCCGAGAAAAATCCCAGCTCCGGCAGACCGAGTAAAAGCGCCGTTTTATCCAGAATCCGCATGACGATCGACTCACCGTGGTTCGAAGGCACCGAGGAAACCCGGAGATCCACTTCCTTTTCGCCCATCTTGAGCTGGATCCGGCCGTCCTGAGGGAGGCGCTTTTCCGCAATGGACATCGTGCCGCTCATCACCTTCAGACGGGCAATGATCGCGGGCAGAAGTTTCTTCGGATGCGTATCCACATGCACCAGCTTACCATCCAAGCGATAGCGGACTCGCACCGAGGTCTCAAGCGGCTCAATGTGGATATCCGACGCCCGCAGGCGAAAAGCCTCCGTCAGCGTCTGCATCACGAGCCGGATGATCGGCGCATCGTCACCCGCCGCACCGGCTTCGGCGTCGCCGCCCATCACCGAGTAGCCGTCACCGCCGACGCTGGCCACTTCCTCCGAATGATAAAACTGCTTCAGGTGATCCAGGATGTCCTGATAGGTCGCGCAGACGAGGTTCAGCTCACGACCGATCACATGCGGAAGAGTGTCGAGGGACTCGAAATCCAGCGGATCCGCCATCGCGATCACCAGGGAAAGCCCATCGTCCTGGACCGGAATCACCCGATAGCGCTTCGCCGTTTCCTCGGAAATGGCCTCGGTAATCGAGGGATCAAACGCCACCTCGGACAATCGGATGAAAGGAATCCCCGCGTTCGCCGCCAGCGTTTTCGCGACATCCTCCTGAGTGACGGACGTGTGCGCGAGCAGGTGCTCGATGATGGTTTCACCTCCTGAAAGCGCACTGCGCGCTCGGGCGATTTCCTCGGCGCTCACCATGCCGGCTTCGGCGAGCAATTCTGCAAGATAATCTTCGTTGGAAAACACTGAGCTATGAGTCCTTAGAGGTGGATTTTGTCGCAGGTTCCGGACCGTTGCCCTTGCCGCGCCTTGCGGAGAGTGGTCAAGCCCACCCTTGCTTGTCAACCAGCCACATCCGCAGGATCGGCGAAAATCTGCACAAAAAGTCGGTTTCCCCGAATCTCGCGGAGAATGTAGTCACCATGCCCATTCATCGCAGGCGGTAGATCATGCTCTCTGACCATCCACCCTCATGACGCCCGCCCTGCTGCCGCCCGATCTCCCGCTAGATGTCCGATCCCAGATTCGGGAAACTCACACTTCAATGGCCACCTGCCGGTGTTCACCCATCCGGCCGAAGACATCGCATCGTTCCGGTTTTTCACCCGCCAACTCATCGCCCACCGCAGCGAGACCGCCCTCGTCCACCTCGCCCGCGAAACCCTGCGCCGCCACGACGACGCCCACAGCTTCATCCGGGGACTCAGGCAAACGACCATCAACCTCCACCACGATCTAACCGCATGTGAACTGCACATCGAACTTCACGGCCAGGCCAACCCCATCCACGACACCGTCCTTACCAAACACTGTGAAGAACTCAACGCTACCGGAACCCGATACCCCGCCACCAAGCTGCGCCTCAAATACCTCCCGCTGAGGTCATCCCGTTTCCCTCTAGGTCAGGATGTCTGAGGCTACACCCGGCAAGCGGCGGTTTACCCGGAATGAGGCGGCGCGTTGGCATCTAGCCACCCGATCCGTCGATTTCTTCCAATCCATCAGACGCCAAGCGGTGCCGCGAAAATATGATGATTGTAAATGAAGCCGACGTCACAAGATCTGGACATTGCGATTTCCAGCCAGTGTCAGAGTGTTTTAAAAACCAAAAAGGGTGCGGGAGTTAGATCCAGCACCCTTTTCAAAAGTCCCTACAAATTTCAGGCATTTTTACGATGCCGGCGCAGCAGGAAAAGCGCGCTGAGACTGCCGATCAAAGATGCGGTTGGCTCTGGAACAGCGGAGATGAGAAATCCTCCGTTAGTTCCGGTATTCATGCCGCCGCCGAGACTGTTGGTGGCATCATAGTAGGTGAGGAGCGGGGTACCGGAGACTGTTTCAAAGCGATACCAGACCTGAAACTGGTCTTGTGCGCCAGTGGCATCGACATCAATAAGGGGCCACGCGGAGTTGCCGAAAACGGAAGTGAGGGCTTCAGTCGCGGCAGTGGTGGGTGCGAACCAGCCTGATCCAAGCGGGGCGTTGCCGCTGCCGGTCCAGGGCTGGAACTGGGCGACGAGGCGGGTTGCGATGTTCTGAGTGCCGAAGGCGGTGTTCCAGGTAGCGTTGGAGGTGGAATTCCAAGTCATGATGCCGGTGGTGGCGTTGTAGCCGGCGTAGGCCATATCCCCGCCGGAGTTACCCTCGCTGGAGTGATAGGGATTGGGGATGGTGATAAAGCTCCAAGCAAGGTTGTCATATTGGGTTTCATCGAAGCCGGAGTAGAAATTCGTGCCTCCGGAAGAGGAACCAGGGGGTGTGCCGGAGGATGAGAAGGTGGTTCCGCCGGTTGCGGGATAGATGGGTGTGAGGGAATAATTACCAAAGGCCAATGGCGATAGCAGTAGAGTGGCTGCGACAAAGTGATAGAGTGGCTTCATAACTGTTTCTATGGATCGGTTGGTTGGAAATTTCGTAGAGAACATTTACAAGGTGAAGAATTATTTGGAAAAAGGCATCAGGCTGTTTCACCTATTTTACACCAGGTAATTCACCTGGGTGGATCAGATGGATCAGATGGTGACGGACGTATCATCGAGCCAGCGGACGGCGGCGGCGGTGACTTGGGATGCATTCTGCCAGCCGAGTTTGTTTTTAATGTTTTCGCGGTGGGCTTCCACGGTTTTGACGCTGACGCCGAGTTTGGCGGCGGGAGTTTTTCAGCATTCTTATCCGCTCATCCCAGATCGCTGAACCAAGCAATTCTCCTGCCGCCACTCACAATTCCAGCCACTTTTTCAACAAAGCATCGAGGTCTTTTCTATCCTGATCCGCAATGCTTCCCACCACTTTGCGGACCAGACTCACCTCCACGGTGCAGATCTGCCCTTTGATACCACTGGAAACATTCAGTCCCGCATCGGCCCACCGGCTGATGGGCATATCAGCGTTTGCCAACCGGGAAGTCACCGGCACCACAAGCAGGTCGCCAGGCCAACTCCCATGACCCACCACAATCGCAGGTCTCACCTTTGAACTGCTCAGATCCGTTAACGGGATGGGCAGCAGGACCACATCATTTCGTGAGCAGAACATTGTAAATGTCGTCGGCCTCGTTGTCCCATACTCCCATGAGCGACCTTTTGCCTTGATCTAGCCACTCCCGCCGCTCCGCATCTTCTGGACCGGTTTCCAGCGAGATTTGGACCACCGTGTGCTCAGCCAACTCTAATGGCTCAAGCGGTCGGAGCTTTCCGCCTTCGTAAATGGCTCGAATTGCTATAGTCACCTGCGGAGATTAGCCGCCATTTACCCACAATCAAACCCTTTCCAGACCTTTTCTCACAACACGCGATGCCCCCCCCAACAAGCCGGAAAGCACTGGCGGCCTGAAAACACTTGAAAACCTAGTGTCGCGTAAAATTCCAAAACGCGGATAAAATGCTGAAAGTGGTTTTGGCGTCCCACCGCGGCGTCTCTCCCAGCTCCGCATGAAAAGCGAGTCGTGGCGGCGGGACGCCGCAACGACGTCCGCATACGCTGTCCGTCACACTGAATTTTTCACGACACCAAGTGATTCACCTAGATGGATCAGATGGTGACGGACGTGTCATCGAGCCAGCGGACGGCGGCGGCGGTGACCTGGGATGCATTCTGCCAGCCGAGTTTGTTTTTGATGTTTTCGCGGTGGGCTTCCACGGTTTTGACGCTGACGCCGAGTTTGGCGGCGATCTGGGAGACCGTCAGACCTTCGCCGATGAGCGTGAATACTTGGAGTTCGCGGGTGGTGAGTCGGGCGGCAGCAGAGGATTTCAGGCGGGAATCACAGCCTTGCATGAGTGCTTGGGACAAGCGCTCGCTGACATAGTGCCGACCCGCCAGAATGGTCTGGGCGGCATCCACCACTTGGCCGACGGGCGAGGATTTCCGGATAAAGCCCGAGGCTCCGGCACGGATGCAGGGGTAACCGACCTGAATCTCGTCAAGGGCGGACAGAATCAGGCAGCGGGTCTTGTGCTGCGTGGGCTTGATTTTCTGGAGAAAAGAAAGCGCTGTATCTCCATGAATCAGGAAATTGCAGATCACCAAGCGGATCGGATTGTTTTCGATGCACAGGAGCGCGTCCGAGAAGCTATCAGAACCCAGAACCTCCATGCCTGCCATGATCGGCGATAGCACAGCAACGATGCCCTGACGAACAATCGGCTGCTGTTCGATGGTGAGAATTTTTGATTGGGTAAGGTCCATGGCGGCGTGGGGGGATTTCCGTGTGTGAACACAAATCCGGGGGACAAGTTACAGAGGGCGGGCTTTGAGTTTACTGATTTTGTTGCGGAGATTGCGCAGCCAGATGGCTCGCTTCTCCCTTGCCCATCGGCGCGGTGGCCAGTAAGTTCCGCGCCCCTGCCGATGAGCACCAAACCTGTATTTCTCTACGACACGACCCTGCGCGATGGCACGCAGGGAGAAGGCTTCCAACTTTCCGGCCTCGATAAGCTGCGGATCGCCGAGCGTTTGGACGAATTCGGCGTGGACTACATTGAGGGTGGCTGGCCGGGATCGAACCCGAAGGACATCGAGTTTTTCCGCGAGGCGAAGAAGCTGAAACTCAAGCACGCGAAGCTCGCGGCATTCGGCTCCACGCGCCGGGCGGACACGCCGGTGGAGGAGGACACGCAGGTGCGGCTGCTGCTGGAGGCGGAGACGCCGGTGGTGACGATTTTCGGAAAAAGCTGGGAACTGCAAGTCACTGAGGTTCTGCGGACGACGGTGGAGGAAAACCAGGCGATGATCCGCGATACGGTGGCTCACTTGGTGAAACACGGCCGCGAGGTGGTGTATGATGCGGAGCACTTTTTCGACGGCTACAAAGATTCACCCGAGCACGCGCTGGCCACTCTGGAAGCGGCGGCGCAAGGCGGCGCGGCTTGTTTGGTTTTATGCGATACAAACGGCGGCACGTTGCCGTCGGAAATCATGCAGATCTGCGCTGCGGTGAAAAACCGTCTGCCGGACACGCCGATGGGCATTCACACTCACAACGATTGCGAGCTGGCGGTGGCCAACGCGATCGCCGCCGTCCGAGCGGGCGCGGTGCAGATTCAGGGCACGATCAACGGCTACGGCGAGCGCACGGGAAATTGCAATCTCACGTCGGTCATCCCGATCCTCCAGCTCAAGATGGACATCCCGGTGGTGCCGCATCTGGAGAAACTGCGGGAGCTGTCCTATTTCGTGGATGATGTTTCCAACAACCCACATTTCGCGAGAGCGGCCTTCATCGGCCGGACGGCTTTCGCCCACAAGGGCGGCATGCATGTGAACGCGGTGCAGAAATTAGCGCGCAGCTACGAGCACATCGTCCCCGGCAGCGTCGGCAACGAGCAGAACATCCTGGTTTCCGAACTCAGCGGCCAATCGAACATCCTGATCAAGGCCGAGGAGTTGGGAATTCCGCTGGTGAAAGGTTCGCCCGCTGCCGGTGCAATTTTGCGCCGGGTGAAGGAGTTGGAAAACGACGGTTATTCGTACGAAGCGGCCGGTGGATCGCTGGAACTGCTCATCCGCAAGGAACTCGGGAGCGATGTGAAAAATTTCGACGTCACCGAGTATCACACCAGTTTCCGCCAATACCGCGATGGGCATCCGCCGGTCTGCGAGGCGACGGTGAAACTCTCCGTCAACGGCACTGCCGCGCTCACCGTCGCGGAAGGCCAGGGCGTGGTGAACTCGCTGGACCTCGCGCTGCGCAAGGCGCTGCTGCCGTTTTTCCCGGAAATCGCCGGGGTATCGCTGGTCGATTACAAGGTCCGCATTCTCGACGGTCATGACGCGACGGCGGCGAAGACCCGGGTGCTGATTGTTTCCACGGATGGCGAGAGCAACTGGGGAACGGTCGGGGTTTCCGACAACATCATCGAAGCGAGCTGGCTGGCGCTGGTGGATGGAATCGATCTGTTCCTGCAGCGGAGGAAATGAGAAGAGTGGGACTTTCACCCACCTGCAAGGAATCGCCTGCGTAAAAACCACGAACCGCAATAAGAGCTACTATACTTCGATGGCGGAGATAAGTGTGAAAGCTTTCGTTGGGCGCGAAGAAAGATTCCACGCTCCAAGCCTTCATCCGTGACCAGCTCAGCGAAACTTGCGCCGCATGCCACTCCGGGCGCGGCGAGCAAACAGGTGAATTGATCCCCGGCAATTTGTTTGCCGATCCTTTCAGCCTGAGCGTCACATCCCGATAACCCAATGCTCGATTGGTCGGTGGGCAAAAATCGATAGATCATTTTAAAACTGCGGACTGTTGCACACCCAACCTTACGTAACACGATTTACCGTTTGGGACTCGGATCCGGGCCTCAATGTGCTCGATCTCCACACCTTCCCTATTTTCGCGGGAAAGAACCGATTCAACAACTTCTTCCGGAGAATTCCAATGGGTGAGATCGGAGCTGATCTGGTAGTCATATTCAGACCGATCTATCCCCAGACGTCTCGAAAAGGTGATTTGAATGATATCTTCTACTCCGACATGCACTCTCTTCAGTTCCATCGAATTCCGGGAGCCGACCGATGGAGATGTTCCATAGAGATATTCAATCCCGTCCGGGATGCCGTCACCATCTGAGTCCGTGCTTCCGCCTGCCGACGAAGTCATTCCCCTTGCCGCAATCGCATTACCGGGAACATCTCCACCTAGGAGCGACCAGCGCAGGAAGCGGATTTTGTTTGCCCAACCGCCGAAAGCGAAACCATCTGTGCCCCATCGGATACATTTCGTCCCATATACCGATGAAGGCAGAGTGAATTGCCCAACCGTTTTTCCAGTCGGGAGATCATATGCCCTGAGAGAAGAATAGCCGTTCTGATAACCTCGTTGATTTCCCACATCAAGGAACGGATAACCCGAGAATCCGAAATTCGCACGCTTCTCAAGAGTTTGACTATCCCACAGTCCTCCATCATTCATAAGAATGAAACCGCCGCCAATCGCACCACTGCCCCCATTGAAAAAACGATTGCTCCCCAGATCGTTCACTCCTGCCGCATTCACTTCGAAGCGAGTCACATCGAACCCATCCATCACTAGAAACCTGTCGGCTGTGACGTCTTTCGAAAAGGAATCCGGGTAAACAAGCCATATCCGGTTGGGACGCATCACATCGTCGTCATAAGCCGCAATTGACCAATCCGAAGAGAGCACCACGAAGCTGGATTCGTTACTATCGAGCGCTTCAATATGGAAAGGACGTGGAAGCCCTGTATTCCATTGTTGGAGATTTAGCCCGATACGCTTTGCGCCTTGTTCCGGATGATCCAGATCGAAGCGGCGGATCTCCGGACCAGACATGATGCCTACATAGAGGTAACGTCCGTTTTTTGATATCGCCATGCAGTCCTCCGCCGGATTTCCTCCGATTGGAATCGGGTCCGAAACCAGCCCCGTCATCGGATCGATCGAGACCACACACTTCCGCAGCGACTCTTGTCCGGTCTCGGAGACACTAGCCCAGATGAGGCCGCGGGTGGGATCATACAGGAAATTGTTCGCCGTCACATCAACCTCGTGAATGATATCCATACCAGATTTGAATTTCACTCTCACACGATCCCTCGCCTTGTTGTTCAGTGGGTTTGGATCCTTAGACGTCGAATTTGCCGCGGCGGAGCAAGTGATCAGGCCAAGGGAATCTGGCAGTATCTTTATCGAAAGGTCCTCCGATCCGCCCGCCGGAATCTCATCAAGAGACCACGAGACAACCGAACCCGAAACCGATGGCTGCCCCCGGGTGGCCGAAAGGCCTGTAACAATCTCTGCTTTGGACAATTGCGCGACAACCGATGCGCGAAGGGCGGGGTTGGTCCCCTTGTTCACCACCTTCACAGTGAAGGCCGCTGGGCTTCCTTGGTCCACCATGTCGGGATCCGCCTTCACGGTAATTTCCAGATCTGCGGGAGGACTTCCAGGAACCAGCAATCCGCTGTTCAACAACACAATTTTGTCCGAACTCATGAAAGCCAACCCCGAATCGCCGAAGCGAATCAAATTCCGCTCGGCATTCATTTTTGCCGGAAAAGCGAGCCTGCCCAGCAAGGTAAAACTATTCGAATCATATGCGCTGATAGCAATCCTGTTTGAGTCGTATGAGGAAGAGGATTCCAAAAAGTAGGCGCGATTCGTTGCCACTTCAGGGCATACCAAACCGTATACAGGAAACTGACCGACCTGCACTCCCTCCTTGCCATTAATCACGATTCCCTCGCTGGAAAAAATCACATCATCGTCCGCACGGATATCGCTTTTGTCGCCGACGGTTATATACTGCGGCACACCCAAGGGGTTGATTCCGTTGGGTCCAACTTTGAACCGGCGGATATCTGAGCCAAAACCGAAGCCGTAGAAGATCGACGGATCGGGACTGTGCTCAAGTTGAAATACTCCATATGGCGACGGCGGAGTTCGTTCCGCGCGGGCCGTCCCGTTTTCATAAACCGCTACCCCGGCATGGCGCGCCACGATATCCTTGGCAGACTGCGATACCACGAGCAGGTCCGGCTGCCCTTCCACACAACCGAGATCCTCCGCAAACATTTTTCCCTGAAGCGGATCGACTCCAACAGGAAATGTACTGACCACGGTGAAATCCGGAAGACTGATCCTCGAGATCGAGCCATTGCCATCCAGTGCCACGTAGAGCGCCTCCCCGTTGCTGGTCAGCGCGAGCTTTCCGGGGGCAGAATCCACGATGGTCTGGCCCGTAATCTCCAACGTTGTCGGATCGATGGCCACCACCTTGTGTGTCACCACCGCAGGTCCACCCGGAACCGATCCGGCAGTGGTGAACGGAAGGCTGGCATAAATGCAGTTCCGATTGGAATCCCACACCAGATCCCTCGCGCCTGCATGGAATGCCCGCATGATGGAGAAAGCATTGGAATCCCCCGCCGCATTCCCCGCTCCCGACACACGCAGCCGGAGCGAGGTGGTTTGCACCGCATGCAGATCCAATCCGGCTTTCACATTCGCGGTGCCTCCTCCAGTTAAGGTTGTTGGAACGGTCGGCAACGTGCTTCCGTCCGGCAAAACGATGCTCCATTCCACTGATGCTCCGAGATGAGCTATCAGATTTCCGTCGATATCACCCCCCCTTATCTGAATGGACGCGAGTCCGGTCGCATCAACCAATGCCGGGATCGCCAGGAATTCGTACGAAGCCGGCTCATTGTCACGGACCATTGTGGCTTCCGAATCCCCGCTGAAGGTTGCCTCGGACACGGAGATTTCTACCTTGCGGCCGCCCTCGCGAATCTCGTTTTCCTTTCCGCTGATCGCGAAAGACGCACTTGTGCTGCCAGCCGGAATCGTAACGGTCTCCGGCAGAAGCACTCTATCAGGATTGGTACTTGTCAGTTTGACGATCAAATCGGATGGCAAGGTTCCGGGTATCGCAACCACTCCACTGACATCACCCCCTTCGTTCGCAACTTCCGGAAGTTTCAGGAGAAGTTCACGCTTCTCATTGTCCTTCACCTGGGATCTGCCTACCGCCGGAGCCAATCCTTCAGCTTCTCCGGTAATCGAGATGGGAATCGTGCCGTCGATCCGGCCGTTGTTCAACGCTCGCACCGTGAACTCCGCCTTCCGGTCTCCGGCTCCCACCGTGATGAACCTCGGATAGTTCAGCTCGCCCGCAGTGCTGTCACGCAGCCGGACCTTGAATTTAACATCCGCAGCACGGTCCAACTGAATCCGCCCCAAGCCCGGACTACCAGCTTCATCCAGCGAATATGGCAATTTGATCGTCATCTTGGGAACCGCCTCATCGTCGGAAACTAACATGGAATTACCGACGAGCAGATAGTCGTTGATGAAAACATTCAGTCTGAGATTCCTGCTAAGGTTGACCAGATTATCATTGCTGACGGCGAAATCGAACTCACAGGTTGTCTTGCCTGCGGGTATTTTTACGGTTTTCGGAACCCGCGCAAGTTTCGCAGGTCGCGCCTGAATCGAAAAAACGAGCGTCTGCTTTTCCGGGTATTTGAGTTTTAACACTGCCTTTCCGGATTTCCCCTCCACGACCACCTTTTGGAGACCAAATGTTAGCTCCTGAACCCGATATCCCGCAGAGGATGCCGCGACGCCGAAGCCACCACCCGCGGTAAACGTTGTCCAAAGATCCGAAACGTTATCTGGTTCGGCGGGACCAACCCTAAGGGGCATCACAGGGAATGCCGGCAGTTGAACTGACACGGCTTGCAACTTGTCAGGCGTTTCAGCAATCAAATGATTCGCCAACATCCACAGGCAGAGCGTCCCCAACAGAATTCTCATGATTTTCTCCGAATTATTGCCGTGGCGAAAATCGCCGGAACGTCTCATAGGACGAACGCCCAAGGCAGATGCCGCCACAACCGCCGCGAACGTGTGACATGGAAATTGGATTTACAAGCGAAGATATCAAACAGCAGGTGCGGAGAGCCGACAATGAGCCCTATGGAAATTCCATCCGCCCATACACTCTGGAGGCATTCTTTCGGGAAATCACCTCCCGTTCCCGTTTCAAGAAGCTCCCCGACTGTTTTATATTAGAAGCGCGGGCCGATTCCTCCCAGGGGAGTCAGGACGAGAAAGAGCACCTCAGGTGGATCAAACGCATGCTGGGTTCCAAGGGCACAGGAGCGCCGGAAGAGGCAGACGCCGAAGTCTTGCGAGGATGGTGGCCGAGGGGGACGGCTGCTCAACGCGGAATTTGGACGAGGTTGTCGCGGAACAAACCGCCAGGGGCTTGGCGGTGGAGGAGATCGCCGCTCACTGGTTTTGGTACAGCACACCAGACGAAGTGCGCCGGAAAACGAACCTGGACTTGAAGAACGGATTTAAATCCTGGACTACTTTCTGGCTCACTCTTCCTCGAACTTGCGGGTGATGAGATCACCAAGCGCTTCGAGGGCGGCGTCCGCATCCTCGCCATCGGCGCTGACGGCGATGACCGAGCCGTGGCCGGCGGCCAGCATCATGAGGCCCATGATGCTCTTGCCATCGACTTCCTCACCGTCTTTCTCAACAAAAATGTCGGACTTGAAACGATTGGCCGTTTTGACGAATTGCGCCGCAGGACGGGCATGAATTCCGAGTTTGTTGAGAATGGTGAAATCTTTTTTGGCCATGGATGAACGGCTTGCGCCGGGGGGACCATAGAAAGTCATTCGGAAGCCTCCAAGGCAAAAATTGCACGACTATCTGAATTCGTGCAGGCTTGCCAGGAATAGGTCACATGAGACCCGTATGGCCGATGACTTTATCAAAAAAAGCCGAACCGCATTCACGGGTCGGCTTTTTGAAAATGCTTTTTCTCCGGATTACGGAAGCAGATTGATCGCGCGGGATTGCTTGATCGCGTTGTTGATCTTGCGATGAAGCTTCGCGGAAACTCCGGTCACGCGGCGTGGAAGGATCTTGCCGGTTTCCGTCGTGAACTTGGTGAGAAGCTCAGGATTGGTGGCGACGACCAGATCGGCAGGAATATCATGCCGGCGACGCGGCATCATGCGGTTCGCCTTACGGAAGTTGATACGGCGCTGAATTGTTTTTGGCTCGGACATGGGAAACTGGTGTTAGCGGAGTTCGCGGTGGAGGGTGCGGCGCTTGAGGAAGTGATTGAATTTCACTTTCTCGAGACGGCCGGGTGTGCGGAGGCTCTTCTTGTTACGCGTGGTGACGTAACGTGAGGTCGGCTTGCCCTCGGCTTTCGCTTCGGTGCATTCTAGAATGATAATCTCGCGTGGCATGACTTTGGGGGCGGGAGGATGCTTTAATCGTCGTCTTCGTCAAGAGAAACCGTTTCGGAATCTTCATCTTCGGCATATTTCCCGCCGCTGAAGCCTACTTCGTTGGACGGACGGAAGCGGCGGTTGCCGTATTCCTTCTCCCATTGGGCCTGGCATTCGACCGTTAGACGGGCGAACGGGATGGCTTCAAGGCGGGCTTGCGGGATTTTCCGGGCGGACATTTCGCAGATGCCATAGGAGCCGGACTGGATGCGGCGGAGGGCCTGCTCGATTTCGTAAAGTGCGTCCTGCTCCTTCGCGAGCACGGAGAGCGCGAAATCACGGTCATAGGCGTCGCTGCCGGCGTCGCCCTGGTGCTGGCCGCTGCCGGATGCTTCGGAGCCTTCGGGGGCATTGCGGATGGTGTCGCGGGCCATGCCGGAAACCGCGTCAACGAGGTCATCGCGGAGATCAAGAAGGCGTTGGCGTTGTTTTTGGACAAAAGCCGGGCTGTGGGAGCCGTTGCTGCCGGGAGCGACAGCCTCACCGGACGGCGCGGAGGCGGCCTTAGGCGGAACGAAAGGAGGCTTCACAGGAGCGGGAGGCGCCGGGTAATCGACAACGGAGGAACGTGGCTTGACGGCTGGTGCCTTCTTCACAGGAGCGGCCTTCGGTGCTGGCTCGGGCTTGGCCTCGACGACCGGTGTGGCCTCAACGACCGGGGCGGGCTTGGCGGGAGGCGTGGCTTTTTTCTCCGGCTTCACGGCGATCGCCTTTTGCAAGGGCGCGGATTTCTTCGCTGGTGCGGGCTCAGGCTTTGGTGCCGGTGCGGGCACAGGCTTTTGTGCCGGAGCAGCAGCGGATTTTTTGACCGGTGCGGGCGCAGGCTTTTTGGCCGAAGCGGGCGCGGGCTTTTTCGTCGGTGCGGGCGCGGGCTTTTTCGTCGGGGCCGCAGCAGGTTTTTTTACAGGAACCGCCTTTTTTTCAGGCTTTGCAGCAGGCTTCTTCGCAGCCGGAGCAGGCTTGGAAGGTTTGACGGCGGGCTTGGTAGCGCTCTTTTTGGGAGCAGGTTTTGAGTTGTTATTCTTCGCGGCCATGGCGCAGAGCTGGATAATACGGGTGATAAGTGTTCGTCTTGCGGGACCCGGGATGAAATCGCGGAAGCGAGAAGAGCGCGGTGGGTTAGCCCGTTAATTAGAGGGCAGCAAGGCGAAAGTTCAGTGATCGCAAAATAAATGGGATGGCAGGTTTTCCGCAGGAGGCTTGAAATGCGTGATCCGACCACTAAGCTGCGGCCCTGTCATGCAGCTCAGCGCCATTGTAGAAGCCCTTTTGATCGCCTCCCAAAATCCTCTCCCGTCGGAAGAAATTGCCCGCTTGGTGCGATCGCGGGTCGCCGAGGCGGAGGACACCAAGGTCCGCGAGACGGAGGAGGGCAAGGAATCCCCCGCCCTGCCGGACTGGTTGCAAGCACTCGCCACGACCTCATCGGAGCAAGTCGCCCAGGCCATTTCCGGGCTGAACCACTCCTATCAGGAAAACCACCGGGCCTTCACCGTCATCGAGCGTCCTAAAGGCTGGAAACTCTACACCCGCCTCGAATACGGCGAATTCGTCCGCCAGCTTTTCCCCGGCCGCAAACCGGAGCGTATGAGCGGCCCGGCGATGGAAACGCTCGCCATCATCGCCTACCGCCAACCGATCACCAAGGCCGCCATCGAAGCCGTCCGCGGCGTGGCCTGCGACGGGATGATCCAGAATCTCCTCGACCGCGATCTGATCCGCATCGGCGGCCGCGCGGAGCTGCCCGGCCGCCCGCTGCTTTATGAAACGACTGATCTGTTTTTCGAGCACTTCGGCATTCGTTCCATCGACGACCTCCCGAACGCTTCCGAGCTCCGCAAGGTGAAACTGCCCGAGCCGCAAAACGCCGCCGCGCCTGCCGCCGATCCCGAGCAGCAGCTCGCCCTCAGCGCCATCGGAATCCCGGCCGCCGCAGCCCACAACGAAGCGGACCCTTCCTCCGAATCCTAAATTCCCCTACCGAACGTGAATCTCGACGACATCCGCAGCCAGATCGATACGATCGACCATGACTTGCTAGACCTGCTTTCCCGCCGCGCCGACCTGGTCCACGAGGTGGGCGTGGTGAAAAAGCGCGACGGCCTGCAGATCTACGCTCCCGAGCGCGAGGAATCCCTGCTCCGCCGCCTCGTCGAGATGAACAAGGGCCGCCTGCCGGAAAAATCGATCCGCGCGATCTATCGGGAAATCATGTCCGCCGCGCTCGCGCTGGAGGACGACCTGACCATCGCCTACCTCGGGCCGGAAGGCACATGGACGCATCAGGCGGCGATCAAAAAATTCGGCCACTCGGTAAATTATTCGCCGCAGCCGAATTTCTCCGATGTCTTCGATCAGGTCGCCCGCCGCGCAGCGGACTACGGCGTCGTGCCGATCGAAAACTCCACCGAAGGCGCGGTTTCTCACACGCTGGATTTATTCGTCGATTCCCCGCTGCACATCTGCGCGCAGATCCTGCTGCGCATCGAAAACGGGCTGATGGCGTCGATTCCCCGCGAGCAAATCAAGACGCTTTATTCCCATCCCCAGGTGTTCGGGCAGTGTCGTTCGTGGATATTGAGAAATTTCCCCGAAGCCGATCTCGTCGAGGTTTCCTCCACCACCAAGGCCGCACAGATTGCCAAAAACCAGGCCGCACAAGGAGCTGCCGCGCTCGGTGGACCGCTGGCTGCGGAAATGTACGGGCTCACGCTGTTGGAAGAATCCATTCAAGATCGCGCGACGAATACCACGCGCTTCCTCGTCATTGGCGAGAAACCCTGCCCACCGACAGGCAACGACCGCACTTCCATCCTTTTTGCCATTCACGATCGCCCCGGCTCGCTGGTAAAAGCGCTCCAAGCCTTCGACCAATTCCACATCAACATGTCGAAAATCGAATCCCGCCCGTCCAAGCGCAAGGACTGGGAATACATCTTCTATGTCGATCTGGCCGGCCACTGCAACGATGACAAGGTCGCCGAAGCTCTCGAAGAACTCGGAAAACACTGCTCGCTCGTCAAATTGCTCGGTTCGTATCCCGATACCGGCGAGTGACTTGACTGATTTCCAGGGATTTCCTTGGATGATGCTGCTCTCTGGCAGAAATAAGAAAAATCGATGCAATGGAAGCTGGCATAATTCATGCAGAGCTGTCTAAAACCTCCCCGCATGAACGGAACAGTGGAATTAATCTTAGATGGCAAGCCGCTCGTGCTGCCCACAGTTGTCGGAACTGAAGGAGAAGTCGGCATCGATATCAGCCAGCTTCGCAACAAAACCGGCGCGATCACCCTGGATCCGGCGTATGGGAACACCGGAGCTTGTAAGAGCGCGATCACCTTCATCGACGGAGAAAAAGGAATTCTCCAATACCGCGGGTACGACATCGCCGACCTCGCCCAAAAAAGCACGTTTGTCGAAACCGCCTACCTGCTCATTTATGGCGAGCTCCCCACCTCCGCGCAGCTCACCGAGTTTTCCGGACTGCTCACGGAAAACGAAATGCTTCATGAGGGCATGCGCCACCATTTCGAAGGATTCCCACCCACCGCGCACCCGATGGCGATCCTTTCCTCGATGATCAACGCGGCGTCCTCCTACCATCCCAACCTGCTCCACGCGCGGGAAGAACGGTTCCACTTCCATGCGGCAAGACTGATCTCCCAAGTCCGCACCATCGCCGCGTTCTCATATCGCAAGGCCCACGGGCTGCCTTCGATCTATCCGAAAACCACCCTCAAATACACGGCAAATTTCCTGCATATGATGTTCTCGTATCCCGGTGAGGACTGCGAACTCAAACCGGAAGTCGTCCGCGCGCTCGACCTGATATTCCTGCTCCACGCCGACCACGAGCAGAACTGCTCCACCTCCACCGTCCGGATGGTCGCCTCCAGCCGCGCCAATCTTTTCGCTTCAGCTTCCGCCGGTGTCTGCGCGCTGTGGGGCCCGCTTCACGGCGGTGCGAACCAAGCTGTGCTCGAAATGCTCGAGGAAATCCACAGGGAAGGCGACGACGGCACGAAATTCCTCACCGCCGTGAAAAACAAAACCGGTAATCGCAAGCTGATGGGCTTCGGCCACCGGGTTTACAAGAACTTCGATCCCCGCGCCGTCATCATCAAGGAGCAGTGCGACAAGGTGCTCGCACAGCTCCACGTTTCCGATCCTCTGCTCGACATCGCCAAAAAGCTCGAGGAAATCGCCCTTCACGACGAATACTTCATCTCCCGCAAGCTCTATCCGAACGTCGATTTCTACAGCGGCATCATCATGCGCGCCATCGGCATCCCGATGGACATGTTCACCGTGCTGTTCGCCATCGGCCGGATGCCCGGCTGGGTCGCCAATTTCAAGGAAGTCATGG
>JBBRCO010000034.1:0-28198 GCA_038204755.1 Verrucomicrobiales bacterium | reverse complement strand
GACTCGTCGATGGCTTCCGTCTTTTCCTCGGAATCGGGCAGGCTCAAGCTCCACTCCACGGCCTTGACCGGCTCGGAACCAGCCCACGACTGGGCGAGCGCGGGGATCGCACTGCTGCGGGTGTCTCCTTGTGGAAACCGTGCGACCCACTCGGCGGCGGCTTCCGGCTGATTCTCCCCCCAGAGTGAAATCAGGGTGGCGGCTGCGTCCGTCTGATGGGCTTCATCAAGGCCCATCACCCACTTGGAAGCGGCAACCGGATCCTGATCCCCCCAAGCATCTATCAGCGCCTCGACGATGTCATTGCTTTCCGGCTTGTCCAAGCGGGTGCTCGCCCATTTCCCTGCATCTTCCGGCGATTGCGCACACCAGTCCGCCGCGAGTGCGGCCAGTGAGGCGGTTTTACGGCTCTCGTCTGGAAATTTGTCGATCCAGCCCACCGCCGCCAGCGGATCCTGCGCGGTCCAGGCATCGATCACGGCGGTGGTCGCGGCTTCGGACTGCAGTCCGGGGGGAAGGGAGGAAACCCACGCTGCGGCGTTCTCCGGCGTGGCGGACGCCCACTCCTTGGCGATCATGCCGAAAACCTCGCCACCAAGTGGCCCGCTGAGATTGCCCTTCGCCCACTCCGCCGCCTGATCCGGATGGAGTGATGCCCATCCGGCACAGGCAGCGCCCAGTGCTGCTTTTTGCAGCGTGCCGACGGGCAGGCTGCGAGCCTTTTCGATCGCCGCCTGCGGATCGCGCTTCCCCCAATCGCGCATCAGGTCGGTTAGAAAATCGAGGCGCTCGGTGAAGTTGGAAATCCCGCCCGCCTGTGCCCATGCTTTCTGCGGATCCATCTTTGAAAAGTCCCTCTTCAGCGTGTCTTGGCGGGTTTGGGAAGCGAGGCCTAGATCACGGCCTCGTTTGCTAGTACGGGTGTTCACTGCACCATCGTTCACCTGCGAATCCGGGTGATCCGGACCGCGGCTTGAAAAAGTCCATCCCAGGTGCACTAACCCTCCGCCCAGAATTAGTCCGGTAACCAACATCACCCACGGTTGTTTCATCAATGGTTTCATTCGAAATTCGTTAAAAGAAAAACCGGGGCTTCTGCGATTCACAGAAGCCCCGGCTCAAATTATCAATCACGCCCTGCAGATCGGGCAAATGGAATTTTTCATTCCAGAATGCTCATTTGGAGCTATCATCGTCTCCGCCGAAATCGTCGTCGGTGTCGTCTTCGTCATCGATGCCGTCGTTGTCATCATCGCTGTCGTCAGCGTCAGCGACTCCGTCGCCATCGTCGTCATCGTCGTCCGCGCGGCCAAGGCCGTCGCCATCGCTATCGTCGTCATCGGCATTGAGAACGTCATCGCCGTCGGTGTCCATTTCATCGGCGGAATCGTCATCGAGGCCATCGCCGTCGATGTCCATTTCATCGGCGGAATCGTCATCAAGGCCATCCCCATCGATATCCATTTCATCGGCGGAATCGTCATCAAGGCCATCGCCGTCGATATCCATTTCATCTGGAGAATCGTCATCAAGGCCGTCGCCATCAATGTCGAGTTCGTTCGCGGCATCGTCGTTTTTACCGTCGCCATCAATGTCGAGTTCGTTCACGGCATCGTCGTTTTTACCGTCGCCGTCGATGTCGTTTTCCACGTCGGCATTGTCCTTGCGACCGTCGCCGTCGATGTCCTTTTCGCTGTCAGCATCGTCCTTTTTTCCATCGCCGTCGATGTCGAGTTCGTTGTCGGAATTGTCTTTCAGCAGGTCACCGTCGATGTCCTTTTCGTTCGGATTGTCATTCTTAAGATGATCGCCGACATATTTGCCTTTGAACGGGCCTTTTTTGCAAATGCCGCCATCGACGTTTCTATCGAGGCCGTTGGGGATGCCGTCGCCGTCCACATCGGGATCGGTGAGGTTGGGAATGCCATCGCCATCGAGGTCCGGTTGGCGGGCCATCGCCGGGCTCACGCAAAACGCGGCGGCGAGGGCGAAGGTCATGGCGAAACTCCGCATGGGCATGGGTTTTAGGATATTTTTTGGATTCATGGTGGTGGGCTGGTTTGGGTGTGTAGGGTAAGCGGGTTGCGCGAATCGACTGGTGTTTCGCATCAACTTACCCTGTGCATACCTGCTTGGCGCACATCCGTCCAGACGGAAGATTGTAACGGTGTGGTAGGAATTGCCCGCGATGAAGTGGGCGATTCCCTCTGATTTCACTCGGGCTCCTCGTTTTCCGTCTTCGAGAAATCTGCCAACGACTCATATCGCTTGCGGCGGGCGATGACGGCGTTCTGGGCGCGTTTCAGGTATTCCGCAGCTTGGTCCGGGTGGGTTTTCGCGACGATCTTGAAACGGTTTTCTCCCGCGTGATACTCGGCCAAGGTGGAAGACGGTGCTTTGGAATCGAGCTTCAGCTTGCCCATCGAGCGCTTGTCCTCCGCAGGGGTGTAGCGGTAGAGCAGCCAGTGGCCGGAAGTGACGGCGAGCTTCGCCTGATCGAGCGAGCGCACCATGTCCATGCCGTGGGCGACGCAGGGGCTGTAGGCCATGATCAGCGATGGACCCTGATAGGCCTCCGCTTCTTGAAGGACACGCAGCGTGTGGGTGTCGTTTGCGCCGAGGGCGATGGAGGCGACGTAAACATTCTGATAGCTCATCGCCAGCATGCCGAGGTCTTTCTTGTAGGTGGTCTTGCCGTTGGTCGCGAATTTTGCGCTGGTGCCGAGCGGGGTGGATTTCGACGCCTGGCCGCCGGTGTTAGAATAAACTTCGGTGTCGAGCACGAGGATGTTCACGTTTTCACCGGAAGCGAGGATGTGGTCGAGTCCGCCGAAGCCGATGTCATAGGCCCAGCCGTCGCCGCCGACGATCCAGACGGAGCGGCGGACGAGTGTGTCGAGAACGGTGAGTAGGTTCGTAACGACTGGATTCGCGTTCTGATCGGCGAGCATGGATTTCACCTTCTCGATGCGTTCGCGCTGTCTCGCGATGTCGCCTTCGGTCGTGTTGAAATAGTTTTCCTCGATCGACGCGGTGAGCTCCGATGGGATTTCGGGTGCGAGTTGCTTCAGCAGCGTGAGCGCCTGGCGGGACTGCTGGTCGAGCGCGAGACGCATGCCGAGTCCGAACTCCGCGTTGTCTTCGAAGAGCGAGTTCGCCCAGGCCGGGCCGCGGCCGTTCTTGTCGGTGCCCCAAGGTGTGGTGGGCAGGTTGCCGCCGTAGATCGACGAGCAGCCGGTGGCGTTAGCGATGACCGCGCGGTCGCCGAAAAGTGCGCTCATCAGGCGCAGGTAGCCGGTTTCCCCGCAGCCGGAGCAGGCGCTGGAGAACTCGAACGTGGGCTGACGCAGCATCGCGTCCTTGATCGTCATTTTCGCAGCGGCTTCGGCGGTTTCGTTCACGACCACGCCAAGATTATCTGGCAGCTCGGTGAAGTATTTCCAATGCGCGCGGTCGCTCTCCAGCGTGTCGGTAATATCACGCATGTTGAGCGATTTGAAATCCTTGTCCGTCTTGCTGATCGCTGGGCAGGCTTCCACACACAGCGTGCAGCCGGTGCAGTCTTCGCTCGAGATCTGGATGGTGAATTTCTGGCCGGGAGCGGATTTGTATTTCGCGTCCATAGTGAGGAAACCTTCCGGCGCGGCGGCCACGTCATCGGGCGTTAGAATCTTCGCCCGGATGACCGAATGCGGGCAGACGATCACGCACTTTCCGCACTGGATGCAGAGGTCGGGCTCCCATTTCGGCGCGTCCATCGAGATCCGGCGCTTTTCCCAACGGGTGGTCGCGCTCGGCCAGCAGCCGTCTGGTGGCAGGGCGGAAACGGGCAGTTCGTCGCCACGGCCGGCGAGCATCTTCGCGGTGACATTGCGGAGGAAATCCGGTGCTTCGTTCGGGATGTGTGCGAGCATGCGGTGGGCAGATTCCGCCTCGGCGGGCACCGGGATTTCATGGAGATGGGCGAGCGAATCGTCCACGGCGGCGCAGTTTTTCGTCACGATGGCCTCGCCGCGTTTGCCGTAGGTTTTTTTGATCGCGCCTTTGATGGCTTCAAGCGCTTCCGTTAGCGGGATGATTCCTGATAGAGCGAAGTGGCATGTCTGCATCACCGTGTTGATGCGGGGTCCAAGGCCGTTCTCGCGGGCGACTTTGTAGGCATCGATGGTGTAGAGCTTGATGCCCTTGTCGATGATCGCCTGTTGCACGGTCTGCGGCAGGCTGTCCCACACAAATTCAGGGGCGAGCGGCGCGTTGATGAGGAAAACAGCACCGGGCGCGGCACGTTCGAGAATATCGAATTTTTCCAGGAAAGGAAACTGCGAGACACCGACGAACGACGCGTCCTCGACCAGATAGGGCCGGCGGATTTGATTCGGGCCGAAGCGCAGGTGCGACACAGTGTGGGCTCCGGCCTTTTTCGAATCATAGACGAAATAGCCCTGGCAGTTCAGGTCCGTGAGATCGCCGATGATCTTGATCGTGTTCTTGTTAGCTCCGACGGTGCCGTCCGAGCCGAGGCCCCAGAAGATCGCTGCGGAGGTCTGCGGATCGTTGAGTTGGAAGGCGGAATCGTAAATTAGGCTGGTGTGCGTGACGTCGTCATTGATACCGATGGTGAAGTGGTTTTTCGGCGCGGGCTTCAGCAGCTCGTCGTAGATTGCCTTGACCATCGCCGGACTGAATTCCTTGGACGACAGACCGTAGCGGCCGCCGATGACTTTTGGAAAACGGTCGATCAATCCCGCGCCCATGCCTTCGGACAGAGCGGTGATTACATCTTGATAGAGGGGCTCGCCGACAGAGCCGGGCTCCTTCGTGCGGTCGAGCACGGCGATGGATTTTACATTCTTCGGCAGCGCAGTGAGGAACGCCTCCGTGGGAAATGGACGATAGAGGCGGATCTTCACCACGCCGGTCTTCCTGCCGTCTTTTGCATTCAGGTGGAGGGCGGTTTCCGCGCAGGTTTCCGCGCCGGAGCCCATGATGACGGTGACGTGCTCGGCGTCGGGTGCGCCCTCGTATTCGACGAGTTGATAGGCGCGTCCCGTCAGTTTTGCGAAGCGGTCCATCGTTTCCTGTACGATGGCGGGCAGCGCGTTGTAGAACGGATTCACCGCTTCGCGGCCTTGGAAATAGACGTCTGGATTCGCTGCGGAACCATGCAGGCTCGGGCGGTCCGGATTTAGCGCCCGGCCGCGGTGGGCGCGGATGCAGGAATCATCGATGAGCGAGCGGATTTCCACGTCATCAAGCGTTTCGATTTTCTGGATCTCATGCGAGGTGCGGAAGCCGTCGAAGATGTGCATGAATGGAATCCGGCTCTTTAAGGTAGCCGCATGCGAAACAAGTGATAGATCCATCGCCTCCTGCACGGAGTTGGAAAACAGCATCACATAGCCCGTCGCCCGCGCAGCCATCACGTCCGAGTGGTCGCCGAAAATGGAAAGCGATTGGGTGGCCAGGCTCCGCGCCGCGATGTGGAGCACGGTGGGCGTGAGTTCTCCCGCGATTTTATACATGTTCGGGATCATCAGCAGCAGGCCCTGGCTGGAGGTGAAGCTGGTGGTCATCGATCCTGATAGGAGCGCGCCGTGTAGGGTGCCGGCCGCGCCGCCCTCGGACTGCATTTCGATGATCCGGGGTACGTCGCCAAAGATGTTCGGCACCTCCTTTGCTGCCCATTGTTCGGAAAATTCGCCCATCGGGGAGGACGGGGTGATCGGGTAGATGGCGATGACTTCCGAGCAACGGTAAGCCACATGCGCGGCTGCTTCACAGCCGTCCATCAATGCGCGGTTTTGTAGTTTTTGGATCATGAGAGTTTGCGCTTTGGGTATGCTTCACTCTTGCACCCGCCCACCCGCAAAGGGAACCATATCAAAAGATGCGCGGTGACTTTGATAATTGAGGCTCTGTGTGAGCGTGCAAAACACCCGGTTTTCGCCCGACTGAGATCAAAACCCGCGCTTGTTCACCGATAGTTTCTGGGGCATCTTTGGAAATGCCATCAGAAGAAGCCATACCGCCCCGCGCAAGCTGGACACGGGACGGTGGCCAGGTGGTTTTGGAACTGTCCGGCGACTGGCTGCGCGACGGACCGGCCCCGGAAATCGGGGGCGAAACTCCCGATCAAGCGCCGACGCGATATTCCACAGAGAAACTCGGCTCGTTTGATTCCACCCTGCCCGCCTTCGTTCTCTCTCATCTTCGCAGCGTGGAAAAGGAAGGCGAGCAGTCGTCTTTAGAGGGGCTTCCGCCGAATCTGAATGGCCTTATGGAGCTCGCCCTCTCCGTTCCCGAGGAAAGCGAGGCCCGCAGCAAGCCTTCCGATTCGTCCGAGATCAGGAAACTCGGCAAACTTTCGATCGCGGTTTGGAAAAATATCCTCACGATCGCTGAATTCACTGGCCAAACGATGCTTTCGCTCGGCCGCTTCCTAACCGGCAGGGCGCGTTTCCGCTGGCGAGATTTCTGGGTGATCGTCCAGGAGTGCGGAGCGCAGGCGCTGCCAATCGTCTCGTTGATCAGCTTTTTGATAGGTCTAATTCTCGCGTTTGTTGGAAACGTGCAGTTGGAAAACTTCGGTGCCAGCCTCTACGTCGCGGATCTGGTAGGGATCGCGATGGTGCGCGAAATGGGCGTGGTCATGACAGGCATCATCATGAGCGGCCGCACCGGTGCCGCATTCGCCGCCCACATTGGTAGCATGAAGGCCAATGAGGAGATCGACGCGCTGCGTACGTTCGGTTTCGATCCCTTCGATTTCCTAGTGCTGCCACGCATGCTGGCATTGATCCTGATGATGCCGATCCTCACGCTCTACGCAAATGTCGTCGGCATCCTCGGCGGCATGATCGTCGGCGCAGCGGTGGGCATTCCGCCGGTGCTTTTCTGGAACGAGACGCTTGCCTCCATCACCTTGACGACCGCATCGCTGGGCGTTTTCAAAAGCGTCTTCTTCGGAGCGATCATCGCCATGAGCGGTTGTCTGCAAGGCATGCACGCCGGAAATTCCTCCGCCGCCGTCGGCGAGGCCACCACCCGTGCGGTGGTCGCCTCCATCACCGCGATCATCATTCTCGATTCCGGATTCGCCGCGATTTTCACCGTCCTCGACATCTAACTATGCCTGAAAACCCCAAGATCACCGTGCAGGACCTGACGATGGCCTACGGCTCCTTCGTGGTCATGCGGGATCTGAATTTCGAGGTCATGGAAAAGGACATTTTCATCATCATGGGCCCCAGCGGCTGCGGAAAAAGTACACTGCTGCGCCACCTCATCGGCCTCCAAGAACCGGCGAAAGGCAGCGTGCTCTACGGCGACGAAAACTTCACCGCCACCGAGGCATCAGAGCGCGGGAAATTCATCCGCCGCTTCGGGGTGATGTACCAGTCCGGCGCGCTGTGGTCGTCCCTCACCCTCGCGGAAAACATCGCCCTGCCGCTGGAGGAAAATACGAAACTCCCACCGAAGACGATCCGTGACTTGGTTTCCTATAAACTCTCGCTCGTCGGTCTATCAGGCTACGAGGACTACTATCCTGCCCAGATCAGCGGCGGCATGAACAAACGCGCAGGCATCGCCCGGGCCATGGCGCTGGACCCCGACATTCTGTTTCTCGACGAGCCCGGCGCCGGTCTCGATCCACTCAGCTCGCGCCGTCTCGACGACCTCATTCTCCGCCTCCGCGATAGTCTCGGCTCCACCGTCGTCATCGTCACCCACGAGCTCGCCAGCATTTTTGCGATAGCGAACAACTCAATCTTCCTCGATACTGCCACACGCACCCAAGGAGCCACCGGAAATCCCACCGAACTCCGCGATCACTCCGACAATCCTGCCGTCCGCCTCTTTCTCCACCGTGGGGAGGAAACGGAAATTCCAGCCACTCCACCGTCATGAGCAAAAAAGCCAGTCCCACCGTCATCGGCATTTTCACCCTCATCGGCATCATCCTCGCCGGAGCGGCCTTGGTCCTCTTCGGCGCGGGGCGATTTTTCAAACGCACCCACGACATTCTGCTCTACTTCGACAAAAGCGCCTACGGCCTCCAGGTCGGCTCGGATGTGCGCTTCGGAGGTGTTAGGATCGGCAGCGTGAAATCCATCAGCGTGCTCGTGGATCGGAAGGAAAACCGCAAGATCATTCCGGTGGTGGTCGAGCTGGATGAAAAGGACCTCGAACTGATCGGCACCGAGGAAGGCGGGGATTTTGATTTCTCGACCTTCGAGGGCGTGAATAAAGCCGTCAGTGAGGGGCTCCGCGGTGGGATGAAGCAGCAGAGCCTGGTCACCGGCCAGCTCTACGTCGAGTTCGACATCGTCCCTAACACGCCCGGCTTCGTCTATCAGTCAAAAGGTCAGCCACCCTATCCGGTAGTGCCCACCGTCGGCACCGAGATCGACGAACTGGTTTCGGGCATCGCCGACGGATTGAAAAAATTCAACGCGCTCGATCTCGACGGCGTAATCGCAGAGCTGCGCAATGTTCTGGTCGGAACAAAAAATCAGATCGCCGCGCTGAATATCAAGGAGATCAACGACAACGTCATCGAAATCACCAAGGACGTCCACAAAATCACCAGTAACGAAAAGCTCTCCAAAGCATTGGATAACCTCGATGCCGCACTCGTGCAGATCGACCAACTGGCGACCAAAGCGAACAACGGATTCGATCCGCTCATCGCCGATCTCAATGCGGTCATCGCGAAGACCGACGCCGGACTCGTGAAGATCGACGAGGCGGCGAAAGAGATCACCGAACTCTCCAATCCTCGCTCGCCCGTGCTGCTGCGGCTGCAGAACGTGATGCAGGAAACCGAGCGGGCCTCGCGCGCGCTCAAGGAACTTTCCAACGATTTGAAACGCGACCCGAAAGCCCTGATCTCCGGCAAAGCCACACCCGAATGAAAACTCTCCTATCTCTAACTATAACGCTGCTTCTTGCGGCCTGCGGAGTGCTGCAGCCCGTCAAGGATTCGTCGGTGAATCACCTGCTCGATCCCGCAGTGCCAGCCCGCAGCATCAGCGGTGCCAGCCCGGCCATCGCCATCACGCGGCCGTCACTGCCGAGCTACCTTGACCGCCAGCAGCTCGTCAGCCGCAGCGGCAACGGGCAGTTGCAGATGAACAGCTACCACCTCTGGGCAGAGCCGCTTGATGCCGCGATCTCGCGCGTGACGGGCGTGAACCTCGGGCGGCTCACGAATTCTCTGAACATCCAGCCGGTTGAGAATTTTGTCACGCTCGATTACCAGACGTTGCTAGAGATCCGGGTCTCGCGGTTCGAGCCGGATGCGTCCAACACCTTGGTGCTGGAATGCACCTGGAAATTGCAGCCCGTCGCCGGCCGCGTCGCGGATACCCGCCCTTTCAGCACCAGCGTCGCGATCATCCCACCCGATACGACGGTTGATCTATCAGGACGGGTGGTGGCGATGAACGAGGCTCTGGCAAGATTGGCGAGAGAGATCGCCCGTGCGCTTTGATGCCGTAAGGTAGTCCTGAACTATTTTGGGTCATCCAATCCGGGCGGCGTGCCATAACCCGCGAGTTTTGATAGAGAGTCCGCTTTCGGCACCCGGAAATCATAGACGCCGTAGCCGTTCGCCTTCGTCCCACGATACGAACGGCCGTCGGTGGCGTTGATCATCACCGGGCGACCGTCCTTTTTTTCGGTTCCGAGAAACATCGCCACGTGGTGGATCCGCAGTTGGATCGGTCCTACGGTCACCGGCTCCGTTTTTTTCCAGAATAACAGATCGCCGGGTTTCAGATCTGCCAGAGAGGGATCCTTTTCATCCACCGCGTCCGCAGTCACTTCGTGCAGGCTGTTGTTCTCTTTCAGCCATTTGAACTGCCCGCCCGAGCTGCGCGGCGGATCGAGCCCTGCCTTGCGCATGACGAAATACATCGCGCCGGAGCAATCGAACCCGCCTTCGTCAGGAGAAGCGCCCCCATTCAGATAGGGTAGCCAGGGTGAATCGTTGAGAACCGCCAGCGCCCCGGCGATCAACTTGCGGCGTGCTTCCGGCAGTGTGTCTAATTCCGCGAGATCCGCAGTGGTGATTCTGGCAGGCGGAGGGTTAGGGAGCGGCATTTGCGCCGGAGCGGCGACCTGGGCGGAAAGCGGGGCGATGAATAACGTGAGAATCGCGGTGACGAGGCGGTGGGGTTTGGATTCGTTCCGCCTGCGTGGCAGCGGAGGTTTCCGCTGGATTGAAGTCCGCGCTCCAGTTGGGGTGACCTCGATCATTCCGCAGGCTAATCGCGGATAGCGCGCGCGGCAACGACGGGATTTCACTTCATGAAAAAGGGCGTGAGCCCGGATGGAACACACGCCCTGATGGAGACGGATCGGATTACTTCGCTGGCTCGGGTGGTTTGACGGGCTCAGGCTTCTTTGCAAAGGCGGAACACCAGCCGGCGGCGGTCACGAGCTTCATGCCCACCGCAGCGCACGGTCCTGAGGCTTCGCCGGGCTTTCCCTGATAGAGGACACAGCCGGAGCATTTCTGCTCGGGCTTGTGCTGCGGAAACTTTGTGGCGTCCACCTTGGTGGTGTCTTCCTTGTAGCCGAGCGCTACGGCTAGCGGATCGCTTTCCTCAAGCTTCACCGGCGGCGGTGCCTGAGCGCTGAGACGGCCGGCGAGGGCGAGTGGTGTGCCTGCCGAGACGGCGAGCTTGAAGAGGAAATTGCGGCGGGTGTTCATGATGATTTGAGTGATTTGTGATGGATTCTGACGCGGGACGAGCAACCTGATAGAACATTGAGGTCCGTGATCAGATACGAGGCCACTTAAAACGATGATGCTGCAAATACACGAATTTTTTTAGAAATTCTCCGCGTTAAGTGAGATCCATTCGCAACAGGATCAAGGGGTTATGCCGGACGGATCATTTCGGGGTGTCCAGCTCGGGGCGTGCTCCGGGGATGTCTGCTGCATCCAAGGTATCGATGAAGCTGAGGAGCACTTGCAGCCGCTTGCCGAGTGCGATCTTGGTATTTGCTAGAAGCGGGTAATCCTTCGCAGCCTGCTCATCCGTGCGGGAATTGAGAATTTCCTCGAATGAGGACTGGGCGGCGGTCAGTTCTGTGAGAAATTTTCAGGCATCCGAACGGCTGGCGGGCTGAAACTCGGGGCATTTTCGGGCCTCCGGGCGGCAGGAGATGGGTGTTTTCAGGATGATGCGCGGTCTCAGTGATACCTGGAGCATCCCACGCGTGGAGCGGGCCTTGCCTTCCGGCTTTAAATGGCCTTGCCCCTGAGCCGCAGGGCGTTGCCAATGACGGATACGCTGCTGAGGGCCATGGCGGCGCCGGCGACCATCGGATTGAGGAGCCAGCCGGTAAGTGGGTAGAGGACTCCGGCGGCCAGCGGGATGCCGACGGCGTTATAGATGAAGGCAAAGAACAGGTTCTGCCGGATGTTCCGCATGACTTCGCGGCTGAGGCCGAGGGCCCGGACGATGCCGCGCAGATCGCCTTTGACGAGGGTGAGTCCGGCGCTTTGGATAGCGACATCGGTGCCGGTGCCCATGGCGATTCCGACATCGGCTTCTGCGAGGGCGGGAGCGTCGTTGATGCCATCGCCCGCCATGCCGACGACGGCACCCTTTGCCCGGAGCTCGCGGACGATGGCAAGTTTGTCGGCGGGTGATAGATCAGCGCGGATGTCGTCGATGCCAAGTTGCTTGCCGACGGACTGCGCGGTTTGCGGATTGTCACCGGTGAGCATGACGAGTTTCAGGTCCATCTTGTGAAGGGCGCTGACGGCTTCCGCAGTGGAGGGCTTGATGGGATCAGCGACGGCGATGTATCCGCTGATGGAAGAATCTTCGGAAATCCAGATGACGGTGTGGGCCTTTTCCTGAAGTGATAGCGCGGAGGTGGCGAGATTTTCGGGAATGCTGATGCCTTCGCTTTCGAGCCATGCCCGTTTGCCGACGCGGACGGATTTACCTTCGATTTTCCCCATCACACCCGCACCGGTGATGGAGGAGAAGTCAGCGACCTGGGCAGGTGACAGGCTTTTTTCCGTGGCGCCAACGACAATGGCGTGGGCTAACGGATGTTCGCTCAATTGCTCAAGGGCTGCGGCGAGTGTAAGGACGTGGTCCTCGCGACCGGGCTCGGTGGCGACGATTTCCTTGGCGACGGGGCGGCCTTCGGTGAGGGTTCCGGTTTTGTCAGTGATGAGGTGGGTGATTTTTTCCGCCTGCTCCAAGGCGGCGGCATCGCGGACAAGAATTCCTAACTGCGCTCCTTTTCCGACACCCACCATGATCGACATCGGAGTGGCCAGACCGAGCGCGCAGGGACAGGCGATGATGAGGACGGCGACGCTGTTGGAAATGGCGAATGCGAGGCGCGGGTCCGGCCCCCAGAGCATCCAACCGGCGAAGGTGAGGATGGATGCGAGAACGACGGCTGGTACGAACCAGCCTGCGACCTGATCGGCGATGCGCTGGATAGGCGCGCGGCTGCGTTGGGCATCGGCGACCATTTTCACGATCTGTGAGAGCAGGGTGTCCGCGCCGATTTTGTCGGTACGCATGAGAAACGCGCCGGTCTGATTGACAGTCGCGCCGACCACGCGGTCATCGGTCTTTTTGCTAACAGGGGCTGGCTCGCCGGTGATCATGGATTCATCCACGGTGCTGGCGCCCTCGGTGATGACACCGTCCAGCGGGATTTTTTCACCGGGACGGACGCGGAGCAGGTCGCCGATTTTCACGTCATCGAGCGGGATATCCTCCTCGCGGCCATCCGTCACGCGGCGGGCGGTTTTCGCAGCGAGGCCGAGGAGTGCATGGACGGCCTGGCCGGTCTTGCTGCGTGCGCGCGCCTCTAACCATTGTCCGAGAATCACCAAGGCGGTGATGACAGCCGCCGCCTCGAAATAAAGGGGGACGTGGCCTCCATGCCGCAGGGAATGAGGAAACAGATGGGGAGCGATCACGGCGAAAGTGCTGTAGAGCCAGGCCGCGCCGACGCCGAGGGAGATCAGCGTGAACATGTTGAGGCTGCGGTTCAGAAGGGATCGCCAGGCCCTAACGAAGATGAATCCGCCCGGGACGACGACAGTGGCAGTGGCGAGGATCATTTGCACCCAGCCGAACGCTTTCTCCGGCATCCAGGCGCTAACATGCAGTGCCGGGATCATTTCGCCCATCGCCATGATGAACACGGGCAATGCCAGCGCGGTGCTGAGCCAGAGCTTGCGGGTGAGGGAAACGAGTTCGTGATTTTCCTGCGAGTCGTCGGCGGGTTGCACGGTTTTGGGTTCGAGCACCATTCCACAAATAGGGCAGTCTCCCGGATGATCCTGCTCGATTTGGGGATGCATCGGGCAGGTGTAAATGGTGACGGCTGCGGCTTTCCAGGTAGGGTTCCGCTCCAGTGCCATGCCGCATTTCGGGCATTCGCCGGGTTTGTCGGATTCCACGCCGGGGCACATGGGGCAGAAATATTTCGCGCCGGACGATGGTTTCACTTCGGCGTCGTGGTGATGGTGTCCGGCATGGCAGCAGGATTTTTTCTTTTCCGGCTCGGGAGCTTGGGGTTTGCAACAGTCACTCATGGCATTGGTTTTCGTTTGATGTTTGGCCTCCGATGAATTCGGCGATGGGGCATCCTCTCAAGGCACCTTTCCCATCACATCGGGCGACGAGTTTTCCCAGGGCGCTTTCCATGGCCCGCAGGTCGCGGATTTTCTGCCGGATGACAGAGAGCCGTGCTTCGGCGAAGTCGCGGACCTTTTTCCGGGGTGTCCGGATGTTGTGGGTCAGGTCGAGGATCTGCCTGATATCCTGAAGGCTGAATCCAAGATCCTGAGAGCGGCGGATGAATTGCAGCCGCTCCAAGTCACTTTCTTGATACAAGCGGTATCCGGAAGCGCTACGCTGGGGCTTTTCAATGAGTCCCTTCTGCTCATAGAAGCGCAGGGTTTCCGCGCCCACTCCCGCCGCTTTGGCGAGTGCGGTGCGTGTCCATGTCGGTGTTAATTTCTCTTTCACGGCATCACACTAATCCTTGTAGTAAGATACAGGGTCAAGGGGTTTTTTGCGGGTGATGAAATTGTTTGAAAAATATAAAGGGTTTTTGAACCCGGCGGAGATCTACCTTCAGGGGCGGGTCAAATTCCGCACCGATCCAAACTGCAAACCTCATCGATCATGAAAACAAAGAGCATCCTCACCGCCGCCACCGTATCCGCATTTATCATGGGCAATGTCCCCAGCGTCTTCGCCGAGGAGACCAAACCACCCGTAACGGAAGTGAAGCCTGAGGAGAAAAAGGAAGCGGTGAAACCTTACAAACCCGATACCTGCATCGTCTCCGGCGAGAAACTCGGTGAAATGGGTGAGGCGCTCGTCTTCACCCACGAAGGCCAGGAAATCAAATTGTGCTGCAAGAAGTGCAAACCGAAATTCGATAAGGATCCGGCCCCTTACCTCAAGAAACTCGACGGGAAATAATCACCCCTCCAGCCATCCTAAAACCGCTCCGGCAGGGCTGGAGCATCCTTGTTCTGAAAAGAAGATTGGAATATCCGGCAACTGCCTTACTTTCACCTCCGTGACGCTACTTAAGTCCATCTTCGGCCTGTTTTTGGGACTGGTGATCCAGTTTTCCCAAATCGAGCCGCGCCCGGCAGCGGAATCCGAACAAGCTTGTCCGGCGGCCGCTTCTCGAACCCATTCCTGCTGCGAGGGGGAGGACTATTGTCCCTGTGCCAGCGGAAGCGAGCAAGCACCCGCTCCGGCCCCGATCGCTCCGGCACCCGTGGACCTGAAGCTCGTCGCCCCGAAACTTCGCGAACTCGATTTCCTCGCCCTGTTTTCCCTGCCTGTTTTTTCCGAAGCCATGCCTGCCACTGCTTCGATCCCCGAGTCTCATGTGGGATTTTCAGGAGTGCCGCTGTCCGTGGCTTTTTGTCGTTTTGTCATCTGAGTCCGCGCCCTGATAGGCGCACTGTGCCCATCCATCCCTGCGGCATTGTTTTGCGGCGGATTGCGGCGCTTGGAGATTCCATCCAATGACCCACTTGACTGATGAAACCACTATTACCATTTTTAACAGGCCTCCTCTTGGCCGGAAGTGTCCTGCAAGCGCAGGATGTCAGACTTCTCAACGACGATTTCCTATCTAAAATCCGGGGGGAGGCCGCGCGCACCCATCCGTCCGCAGTGGCTGGCAAGCACTTGGCCGCCGCAGCCGGTCAGGACGTCCGCGCCGTCCGCCTGTGGGATGACCCCATGGCCGGTCTCGGCTTCACCATCGCTAATCGGATGATGCGCAAGGATGATGGCGATGTTAGTATCGGCATCGAGCAGGTGCTGCCCAAGCCCGGCATGTTCGATGCCCGGCTCCGCAAGGCCGGGGCCATGCGCCGCGCCGCATCGCAGAACGCCCGCACCCCGGCGCTCGTCGCCAGCGCGGAGGCCGCCCGCAACGCCATCGAACTTGCGCTCGCTGACGAATCCATTGCCCTCCAGCAGTCCCAGATCACCTGGCTCACCGCCATGGTGGAGAACGCCCGCCAGATGGCCGCCGATCCCATGGGCTCGGGTAGCGACGCGCTCCGCATGGAAACGGAACTGGCCAAAGAACAGCAGATGCTAGACGCCGCCCGCCGCACGCGCGACGGCTTCGCCCAGAAGCTCAATCTCACGCTCGGCCGCCCGCTCGAATCGGCCTGGCCGGTGTTGAAATTACCCGTCACTCCGCCACCGGTGCCGCTCGCCGGGGCCGAAATCGCCCGCATTCCGCACTTGAATCCGAAGGTCCGCGCCATGGAGGAAATGGCCGGTGCCGCCAACGCGGAAACCCGCATGGCCGACCGCGAACGGCTTCCGGAAGTCTCGGTCGGCATCGACACCAATATCTACGCCTCCGCCGGTGATGTCCGTAGTACGATGGTGGGCATAAAGATGACCTTGCCGTGGTTCAATGATCATTCCTATCAGGCGACTGTTTCTGCCGCCCGCAGCCGCGAACTCTCCGCCACCCAGGATGTGGAAACCATGCGCCGCGAGGTGGCCGCGATGGTTCTCAACGCCGTTACCGAAGCCGCCAACGCCGCCGCCCAGGCCCGCGCTTTTTCCGGCGAGATCCACGAAAAAGCCCAACTCACCACCCGCACCATCGAAGCCGGTTGGATCAGCTCGAAGGCGCCTCTTACCGACCTGCTCGATTCCGCCCGCACCCTCTTCGCCATCCGTCTCGAACAGCGCCGCATGATCGCCATGCAGCTCGCGGCGCTTGAAGAACTCCAAACCCTGGTCCCTAACCGTTGAAATCATGAAAACATTCCTCACCATCCTCATCACCGCGCTGCTAGCAGCGGGGGGCACCTGGTTCACCCTGCAAAAACCCACCCCGGCAGCCACTTCTTCAACCTCCACGGCGGAACGCAAACCGATATTCTATCAGAGCGCCATGCATCCGTGGATCAGGAGCGACAAGCCCGGCCGCTGCACGATCTGCGGCATGGAACTCACGCCCGTTTATCCCGGAGAAAAAGGCTTCGACGCCACCGGCGGCGGAAGCACCGTGGCGCTCACCCAGACGCAGATCCAGGTGCTGCACGTGCAGACGGCAGAGGCAATAATTCAGCCCCTCGCCCGCACGCTGCAAGTCGCAGGCGTCATCGACGATGACGCAACCCGTCATCGGATTCTATCCGCATACGTCGATGGCCGGGTGGATAAGCTTCACGTGAACTTCATGGGCGCGGAAGTCGATGCCGGCCAGCCGCTCGCCGATTTCTACAGCCCGAACCTGTTACAGGCCGAGCGTGAATACCGCCAGCTCACCGGCGAGCTGCGGAAGAACACCGCCCTGCGCCTCCGCCAGATGGGTCTCACTCCCGAGCAGATCGACGCCGTGGCTGACAAGCCCGCCGACGCACTCACCTCGCAGATTCTATCACCCATCGGCGGCACGGTCGTAGAGCAGAGCGTCTATGAAGGCCAGTATGTCGCGACGGGCGAGCGGCTTTTTGAAATCGCGGATTTCTCCACCATGTGGTTCATGTTTCGCGCCTACGAGCAGGACATGCCGTGGATCAAGATCGGCCAGTCGGTCATCATCACCACGCCGTCGAGTCCCGGAAAATCCTTCGAAGGGAAAATCACCTTCATTGACCCGAATTTCGACGAGGCCACCCGCTCGACCAAAGTGCGGGTGGAACTGCCCAATCCCAAGGTCGATGGCCGCCGACTTCTGCTTCACCGCCTCTACGCCGACGGTGTGGTGAAAGTGGACGCCCCCGCCGTCCTAACTATCCCGCGCTCCGCTGTGATCCAGACCGGTCCCGACGCCGTGGTTTACATCGACCAGGAAGGCGGTGCCTACGCCCAGGCACCGGTGAAAATCGGCCGCCACGGCGATCAGTTTGTCGAGATCCTCTCCGGCCTGAAAGCGGGCGACAGGGTCGTCACCAACGGCAATCTCCTCATCGACGGCCAAGCGGAAATGAACCGCGCCTTCATGACGCCGGTCACCCATGAACCGACTCCGGTCGCCTTGACCGCCAAACTAACGGATGATGGGATCAAGGTCATCTCCGATTTCATCCGTCTAGCAGACGCCATGTCCGCCGCGCTCGCCGCGGATGATCTTGCTGCTTTCAACAAGGCCAGCGAGCCCGCAATGAAAACCACCGCAGCCTTCACGGCAGCCCTCACCGGTTTTCCCGCTCCCAAGGAAAGCCTCGATGCCCTCGACAAGTCCCGCCATTTCCACGGCTCCGAGGACATCAAAAGCGCGCGCGCCGCGTTTCATCCTTTCTCAATGGCCGCTGCCGCCGTCATCGGGTCACTGCGAAAATTGAAGGACTTCCCCGAGGCGCAAATCTGGGAGTGTCCGATGGTCGATCAAGCGCTGCCGGAAGTGCCTAAAAAAGGCCGCTGGATCCAAAACGGCAAGCGGCCCGGAGCCAATCCATTCTTCGGCACCGAGATGACCGACTGTGGAAAGGAAATCAAACCATGATCGAACGCATCATTGAATGGAGCCTGAGAAACCGGTTCCTCGTCGCCTGTGCCACCCTGATGTTGGTTGCCTTGGGAATCCGCGCGGTTTTTCTAACACCGGTGGATGCCATCCCTGACCTGACGGAAAACCAGGTGCTTGTCTATGCGGACTGGGCCGGCCGCAGCCCTCAGGAAGTCGAGGACCAGGTGACCTATCCGCTCACCACCGGTCTTCAGGGACTCAGTGGCGTGAAGGAAGTGCGCGCCACCTCGATGTTCGGCTTCTCGCTGAGCACCATCATTTTCGAGGAAGGCGTGGACACCTATTTCGCCCGGACCCGTGTGCTCGAACGCCTGAATTTCCTCCAAAGCGCCATGCCGGAAGGCGTCACGCCGCAGCTCGGGCCCGATGCTTCGGGCCTCGGCTGGGTCTATCAGTATTATCTCCATGTCGATCCCGAGAAGGCGGAAAACGGCGGCTATGATCTCGCGAAACTCCGTTCCACCCAGGATTGGTATATTCGCTATCAGCTCGCCAGCGTCCAGGGCGTGGCGGAAGTCGCCAGCATCGGCGGGTTTGTGAAGCAGTATCAAATCGAGCTTTCCTCGACCAAGATGCGCGCCGCGAACGTGACGATGATGGAGGTGCTCTCCGCCGTTCAGAACGCGAACCTCAACGTCGGCGGCAAAGTCGTCGAGGAAAACGGTGCCGAGTTCGTCCTTCGCGGCATCGGCCTCGTCACCAGCACCGAGGACCTAGAACTGGTCACGATCAAAGCCATGGAAGGCACACCGATCTATCTGAAGGACATCGCCACCGTGCAGATCGGCGGCGACTTCCGCCGCGGCGCGCTCGACATCGACGGCCATGAAGCCGTCGGCGGCACCGTGGTCATGCGCACCGGCGAGAACGCCAAAGCCGTCATCGAAAGGGTGAAGGAAAAAATCGCACAGATCGCTCCCAGCCTGCCGCCCGGCATTACTATCAAGTCGTTCTACGACCGCAGCGAGCTCATTGATAACACCATCGACACCCTGAAGCACGCGCTCATTGAGGAAATCATCCTCGTCACCCTCGCCCACATCATTTTCCTCTGGCACTTCCGCAGCATCCTCATCGTTACGCTGCCGCTGCCGATCTCGATCCTGATCTCATTCTTCCTAATGAAAGAATTCGGCATCACCAGCAACATCATGTCTCTAACTGGAATCGCCATCGCCATCGGCGTGCTGGTGGACGCCGCCATCGTCGTGACCGAGAACGTCCTGCGGCATTGCGAAAAAGCCGAGGAGGAAAAGGGCGGTAAACTCACCTCGCAGGAGACTTGGCAGACCACGCTGGTCGCCTGCAAGCAGGTCGGCAGGCCGATTTTCTTTGCGATGGCGATCATCATCCTCGCCTTCGTTCCCGTGTTCGCACTCACCGGGCAGGAAGGAAAATTGTTCCATCCGCTGGCGTTCACAAAGACTTTCGCGATGATCGGCTCCACGTTGTTAGCCGTTACGCTGGTGCCGGTACTTTGCTCGCTGCTGGTGCGCGGGCCGTTCCACTCCGAAGACAAGAACGTCGTCATGAAATTCCTGCTGCGGCTTTACGAACCGACGCTGAACTGGGCGCTGGGAAATCGCAAAACCGTCGTCAGCCTTGCCTTCCTCATCCTTTCCATCGCGCTCCTAACTGCTTTCGGGCTTCCTCGGAGTTTTGTGAAATCGATCCGGGACAAGGGCTACGATCGCACTGCGGATCTCGTCGCCGGCTTCGGCAAGGAGTTCATGCCGCCGCTTAACGAAGGCAGCCTGCTTTTCATGCCGGTCATGATGCCAAAGACCGGGCTGAAGGAAATCCAGCGCGTCATGTCGTGGCAGGACAAAGTCATATCAGAAACGCCCGAAGTCGCCAGCGTCGCCGGCAAGCTCGGCCGTTTCGAAACCGCCACCGACCCGGCTCCCACCGAAATGTTGGAGACCACCATCATGCTGAAACCGGAATACATCCCGAACGGGAAATTCCGCGTAAAGCGCAACCCGGATTGGCGCGTGGGCATGACCACCGAAAAGCTCAAGGCCGAGCTAACCGAAAAAATGAAGCTGGTTCCCGGCTACGTCCCCGCGTTTCTCCAGCCCATCGAGAACCGCATCCTGATGCTCTACACCGGCATCCGCGCGCAGGTCGGCGTGAAAATCTACGGTGACAGTCTGGAAAAAATCCAGCGCAAGGCCTTCGAGATCGAGAAGATCGTAAAGAGCATTGATGGCGCGGCCGGAGTCTCCGCCTCGCGCGTGCAGGGTAAGCCCTATCTGAACATCAAGGTTGATCGCAAGGCCATGGCCCGCTACGGCCTCAGCGCAAAGGATGTGCTCGACGCCGTCGAAATTTCCATCGGCGGGAAAAACGTCAGCACTACCATCGAGGGCCGCGAGCGTTTCCCGATCCAGATCCGCGTCCAGCGCAGCGAGCGCGACGACATCGAGAAACTCAGCCGCATCCTCGTCGCGGCGAAACCCGGCATGGGTGCCGCTCCCGCAACTCCCGCCGGTGGCATGGGCGGCGGCATGGCGGCCGGCGCGGCATCATCCGCCAGCGCGCCTGCCGCAGACGATGGCAAGGAGGTTCCCTACATCCCGCTCGGCATGGTCGCGAAGATTACCCGCGAGATCGGGGCTAACGAGATCGCCTCCGAGAACGGCCTGCTGCGTTCCTACGTCCAGGCGAACGTCCAGGACCGCGACCTCGGCGGCTTCGTCGAGGAAATCGAGCAGAAGCTCAAGACCATCGACATGGAAGGCATGACTTACAAAATGACCGGCGAGTTCGAAAACCAGCGGCGTTTCACCAAGACCATGGTGCTCGTTTTTCCCATCGTGCTGATGGTGATCTTCGTGCTGCTCTACTTCGTCTATCACAGTGCGCTGGAGGCTGCGCACGTCATGCTCGCCGTGCCCTTCGCCCTCAGCGGCGGTGTGCTGCTGCAAAAACTGCTAGGCTACAATTTCAACGGCGCCGTCTGGGTCGGATACATCGCGCTCTTCGGCACCGCCGTGCAGACTGGCGTGGTGATGGTCGTCTATCTGGAGGAAACGGTAAAAGCGCGCCTGGCGGAAAAAGGCGCGGCATTCACCTACGAGGATCTCGTCCAAGCCGTGAAAGACGGGGCACGCCTGCGCCTGCGGCCCAAGGTCATGACCGTCGCCACCATCGTCTGCAGCCTGCTGCCGATCATGTGGAGCCACCGCCAGGGAGCGGAAATCATGAAACCATTAGCCACGCCCGTCATCGGCGGCATGATCTCCAGCCTGCTCCACATCCTCATCGTCACCCCCGTCATCTTCCTCTGGCTGCGCGGACGGGAGTTCAAAAAGGGCACCCTCCAAGCATCATTCTCCCACGATCCAAACCCACCCAATTGACCTAACCGCTTTTGATTCCTTCAGGGAAAAATCCCCCTGATTTGGAATGTTGAAATCGAGGCGGTGTTTCATCCGTAGAGGTTGCCCATGCAAGTCCATTCTTTAGCGTGGTATCGCCCTTTTGCCAAGGGCCTGGTGGTCGCCACAGCGATCGCCTCTTTGTTTGGGGCCGGGTTCGACGCGGGGGCCTCACCTGAGAACCCCCTCCCGGTTGCGGCTGCTAACAAGCTTCCGCGCTGGCGGGGGTTCAATCTGTTGGAAAAATTCATGTTGAATAAGGGAAGAAGTCCGTTCGTGGAGCAGGATTTCAAAATGATCTCTGAATGGGGATTCAACTTTGTGAGGCTGCCGATGGATTACCGGCTCTGGATTAAAGACGGGAACTGGGATGAATTCGATGAAGGCGTGTTGTCCGAGATCGACCAGGCCGTGGAGTGGGGAAGGAGATATGGCATTCATGTTTGCCTCAACTTCCACCGCGCGCCCGGCTACACGGTGGCGCGCCCGCCGGAGGCAACATCGTTGTGGGCGGATGCTGAAACGCAGCGGGTCTGTGCAAAACACTGGGCGATGTTCGCGCGCCGCTACCGGGGTGTTTCTAACGATCTCCTGAGCTTTGATCTGCTGAATGAACCAGCAGGCGTGACGGAGGAAATCTATACTCCGGTGGCACGCATGCTGGTGGAAGCCATCCGCAAGGAAGACCCGCAGAGGCTGATCATCTCGGATGGTTTGCAATGGGGAACCAAGCCCATCCCGTCGCTCGCGTCGCTGGGGATCGCACAGTCCACGCGTGGTTACTCGCCGTTCGAGCTCACCCATTATAAGGCACCATGGGTGAACAGAATGGATTTCCCCCCTGCGGCATGGCCACGGGAGATCGGTCCTAATGGAATTCTGTTAGGTGTTTCGAAACCGGAAGGTGGCAGCCCCTTGCTCATTGAGGGGGGATTTGCCGTGGACACCCGGTTGCGGCTGCATGTGATGAAGGTCTCCTCGTTGGCCCATTTGGTGGTGGAGGCGGATGGAAACACTGTATGGGACAAGAAGTTCACGACTGGTCCTGACAAAGGTGAATGGAAAACCGGTGAGTATCAAAAAGAACGGAATATCTGGGTCAACACCTATGATCGCGATTACACATGCATGATTCCGGCTGGGACCAAACAAGTGGCCTTACGGGTGACGGATGGCGATTGGCTGGCCTTGAGTATGCTCGGCTTGAAGTCGTCCGCTAGCTCCCGCGAAGATACGTTGGACCTGACTCAGGAATTCGGCAGGAAAGCCGAAGTGTTGCATTACGCTCCGAATGCCGCCGGCGGCCGGTTTCCGGGGGTTGAAAAGCGTGATCGGGCTTGGTTGTGGAAAGAAAACATCGTGCCATGGAAGGACTTGGAAGCGCAAGGTGTGGGCGTGATCGTGGGTGAGTGGGGTGCCTTCAACCAAACTCCGCACGATGTGTTTCTGAGGTGGGCGGAGGATTCCCTGGCCAACTGGAAGCAGGCGGGCTGGGGGTGGGCTCTGTGGAATTTCCGAGGAGGATTCGGCGTGCTGGACAGCAAGCGGAGTGATGTCAATTACGAGGATTATCACGGATTTCAGCTAGATCGGAAGCTTTTGGAATTGCTCCAGAAATATTGATTCGGCTTTGATGGGATCCTTGATGGGATCCTTGATGGGATCCTTGATGGGATCCCAGATAACCGGCGCTGCCGCGCACCGATCAACCCAACGAAAGCATCCGTGGCGAAGCGAAAAACGGCCCACCATCCTGCGGGAAAATGCGTTCTGACCGATAAATCGGCATTCATGCGGAGCGCCGGAGCCACTCTGCGGCGACCTTCCCTCAAGATAGGCTCTGAATCCTGACTGCCATGAATCCCCTGACTCCCAAAACCATTGTCATCATAGGAGGCGTCGCCGGAGGCGCTTCGTGTGCCACCCGATTGCGCCGCATGGCTGAATTCTCCGAGATCATCGTTCTCGAGAGAGGGCCATACGCCTCGTTTGCAAACTGCGGCCTGCCCTATCACGTCGGCGGGATCATTGAAAACGAGAGCGACCTGCTCGTCGCAAAAGGGCCGCTGTTCAAGGAACGTTTCGGCATCGATCTGCGCACTCGTCACGAAGCCGTGTTGATCGATCGGGAATCGCGCGAAGTCGAGATCCGCAATCTCGCGACGGGCCAGACCTATCGCCAGCGCTACGACGCCCTAGTCCTCTCGCCGGGCGCGGTTCCGCTGCGTCCACCCCTGCCGGGCATCGAGCTGCCCGGGATTTTCACCCTCCGCAGCATCCCGGACACCCGCCTCATCAATGAATGGATCGCGGAACACGCCGCCAAGACCGCTGTGATCGTCGGCGGGGGATTCATCGGTTTGGAAATGGCGGAAAACCTCTCGCACCTCGGCCTCGCGGTCACCGTCGTCGAAATGCTCCCGCAGGTCATGCCGCCGATCGATGCGGAAATGGTCACCCCGGTGCACGAACATCTATCCGCAAAGGGAATCCAGCTCGCCCTTGGTGCTGCCGTCGCCGGATTCGCGGAAAAGGACGGCCATCTCGAAGTGCAGACCAAGAACGGCGCGGCATACCCTGCGGATATCGTCATCCTCGCCATCGGCGTCCGTCCCGAGACCACCTTGGCCAAGGCTGCGGGACTCGAGATCGGCGAGCGCGGCGGCATCCGCGTGGACGAGCAGATGCGCAGCAGCGATCCTAACATTTGGGCGGTCGGTGATGCGGTGGAAGTGCGCGACCGGATCACCGGCGCATGGACGTTGCTCGCCCTCGCCGGCCCTGCGAACCGCCAGGGACGCGTTGCGGCAGACGCTATTTGCGGACGCGGTGCTGCTTTTCACGGCACCCAAGGCACAGCGATCTGCGGCATCTTCGACCTCGCAGTCGCCTCGACCGGTGCCAGTGAAAAGGTGTTGCAGCGTGCAGGCATCACGGCTTACGGGAAAATCTATCTGCACGCAGGAAGCCACGCCGGTTACTATCCCGGCGCGGAAAAAATCCACCTCAAGCTGATTTTCCGCACGCTGGACGGCCTCATCCTCGGCGCGCAAGCCGTCGGTCTCGCCGGTGTGGACAAGCGCATCGACGTCATCGCGATGGCGATCCAGAAAGGTGCCACCGTTTACGATCTCGAAGAAGCGGAACTCTGTTATGCGCCGCAATACGGCTCCGCCAAGGATCCGGTCAACTTCGCCGGCATGATCGCCGCCAATCACCTGCGTGGCGACGATCCGATCATCCACTGGCAGAGTCCACAACTCACCGGTTACGACCTGCTGGACGTGCGCGATCCGGACGAATTCGCGGCAGGCCACGCGCCCGGTGCGAGAAACATCCCGCTCAACTCGCTCCGCGCCTCGCTCGGAGACCTTCCCAAGGATCGCCCGCTCGCCGTTTACTGCGCCGTCGGTGGCCGCGCCCACAACGCGGTGCGCCTCCTCCGGCAGCATGGCTACAACGCAGCGAATCTATCCGGCGGCTACACCACCTTTCTTCAGATAACAGAATCCATCAGTCCATGAAACAAATCCTAATCATGGGAACAGGTTGCACCTGGCGCAATAATCTCACCGTCGCGGCGGAAGCCGCCGCCAAGGCGACCGGCGAACCGTACACGATTGAGAAGATCACCGACATCCGGCAGATCATGACCTTCGGCGTAATGACCACGCCTGCGCTGGTCATCGCCGGCAATGTCGTGGCAAGCGGAAAGGTGCCGTCCGTCGATGACGTCACCCGAATGCTGGGTTCATGAAAACTCCAAAGCGCTCACCCGTATCAAGCGCCTATGCGGAGTGCTGGTGGTGCCAATTACCCACTGGATGATTTACACCATATCCAGGCATTTCCACTCATATCTAATCCACCGAGATACGAACCCACCCCGCCGCCTCCTGCACAACCGTAAGCCGCCTTTCACCCAGAGAGCGCTCACCCACAGCAACGGACCGATCTGCCGCTTTTGCGGATCGGCCCGTTTCTTACATCCGCCGGTCATTCCGGCGGACGAACCGTTCCGGCACCTTCGCCCACCGTTCCGTTTGGCAAATCCGCATGTCCGACAGTCAAACGAACCGCTGCGTTTTCAAAGCGGCGCGATTCGCCCATCAAACGGCCAGATCCGCCATGGTGAAGGAACGTTCCGGTCACAACAAGGTCCGTTCCGTTTGTTGAATCCACCTAAACTTGAGGAACTTACGAATCCAGACCCCAGCATCAACTCGGACCTTTGCACCATTCGCTATCTTCCGTAAGCAGCCCCGCCTGAGCAGTTTAGGGCGCTAGTCAAATAGTCAGTCCACTCGCCTCTCCCGTTGGCGACAGAGTACCCGTGGGAGTCGTTCCACCGCCCGATGATACCAGTTTCATCCGGTTTGATCCTTTTCATGGGATCGTCTTGCCAGTTGCAATGTAATCGAAAAGGCGGCTCGGGACGAACAGGTCGGCAAGAACAAAGCCGGGGTCGGCAAAACAAAAGAACTGCGGCCACCCACCCGATCCAGACCATAGACGGAAACCTTCGATTTCGAGACCTTTGATCATCCCGTAAACGATGATCGCGCCAGCGATGCAGCGTGTCCCGCCCGCCCAACTGGCAGGACTTACCCTGCGCATCACCAACCGGAAAACGATCCATCTCATGAACATCACCATGGTCATCTGGACGTTTGCTATCAGGAGGAGGATCATCAGCCTCGTCCTGCCGGGGGCATGCGGCTCAGATGCGTTCCAGGTGATGATCGCCACCACGTCCCGGACATTGCTCAGCACCAGCGCCCAAAGAGTCCACGCCAGCACGCGGAATGTGAGGTGAGCCGGAGTCTTAGAATCGAACCAGTCACCGGTGCCGGGAGCTTCTGGCTTTGGTTGACCATACGGATTCTCGCCTGCCGTTGATAGATCGCTCTTTTTTTTGTTAGGTTGTGCTCAGGTTCTGGATGCCGGCCTGCGCTTTATTTGACATGGCGTTGCGTTCGGTTTTAGTATGGACGACATCGTAGGAGCGAGTCGCATTCCTTTCCGAATTCTTATCGAAAGTCTGACTTGGCGTCAAACAGGGCTTTCCTTGGTTGACCGGGACAGCGTCCGGAGGTGGGCATGGCGTTGGGTGTTCAGTGTGATGTAGGCGGACTTTTCCCGCGCAAAATGACGAAGTGTGGAGCCAAACAATCCAGAATTGAAGGAAAGTGCCCGTGGCATGACTGGTGAGTTTAGAGCTTTTCCGAGTCCAAGGGGGTTCAACCGTCGAGAAGCCGTTCCTGCTTCGATTTCCAAATGGATGGCACGCGCCATGCCATTGGTAGGCGCGTGGAGTTCAATCTTCCACACCGATCAAACTCAATTTCACAGCCTTACCCGTCCCATGTAGGCAGATGTATCCTTCCCGATTTGATAGGCCAATTTATTCAAATACTCTTCGCCTTGGTCCCGGTAGCACTCTTTCTCTAGCTCATTCAGCTCAATTTGAAGATCATACATGCCAACTCCCCCGCATGTAACAGTGAAGAACAGTGAGCCGTTATCCTCTTCTTCGAGAACATACAAATATTTTTCGTTTCTCAGTAATTCTTTCATGGTCCTATTCCTGTTGGAACTGCTCTAAACAAACCTGATGGAATCGGATTTACTATAATCTCTGGCAATCCACCGCTGGTATACCCCCCCCATCGAAACATTTCGTTTGCACCGCTTTGAAGTCCACTTGGGAGCCGTGCATTGAGCAATAGTGGACTATCGACGTCGATACGAACCAACGGTTCGTTCCAAAACCCATCAGGGATTCCCAGCTTGGTTTTTACCTTCGCGAGATTGCCTCCTGATTCCAGCAACACCCTATCCATAGCAGAACGTCTAGTAATAAATTGGCCGTCAAGCCGACCGATTAGAGCCTTTCCTTTGATCCATTTCTCATAGGTGGACTGTGGAACGAGATAGGAACCTCCACCTCGAAAGCTTTCGATGTGGTTAACGATGGAAGCGCGAGAATCGGCAAGCCAAGGACTGGTTGACACGCCACCCAGTCTCCCCGCTTGAACTGAAGACGTTTCAATTCTGGTCCCGGTGGAAAGCAGCGGAAGTAAGGCTTTTGCTTCCCCTAAAAACAATTTAAGTCCCATTGCCCCAGCCCCCGAAGGCAGCAGGAACCCGCTGTTAATCTCGGCCATCAGGGGAGTGTTCGGTCCACCGAGGGTCAGCGGGGCAGTCATGCTGGGTATCCATTCGGGAGCGGGACCGAATGAATGTTGTCTGGCGACTTCGGCTTCCTCCCAGGTTGTAGCCCTCATGGTTGGCCTGCCGAGATTCTGGACGAAGGTCTGGGCGCGTTTGTAGTCTTCCTGGCCGTAGGGTTTATACAGTCCGAAATCGCCTTTCTCCGGGAAGTAGAGTTTCCATTCATCGGCCGGTGCGGTTGGCAGGCCGCTTCCAGCCGAAAGCTGCATCAGAAGCCATTCGACGCGCTGGTCGTTGGCGGCTTCCTGGGTGTTGATCTCCCAAAGTCCAAGGATGTCGACCTTGTTGATCGGATCGTTGTGGCAATACGAATAAAGGTTGATCGACTCACTTTCCCCGAGCGGTTCGCGGGATAGCCATTCTGGGATACCCGACGCAGTTGCTTGTGGGTCAGGGGTTTGCGCCCGATGCGATCCAACGACCGTAGTTGTTTCCACGCCGACGAGGATGCGGCGCGGGAGGAAATTTGCCGGGTCGCGGACTTCGGGGCCGAGGTTGGCGAGGCCGTAGGCGCTCTGCAACAGGCAGAGCAACATGAGCAAGACGCCCGG
>JBBRCO010000033.1:0-28428 GCA_038204755.1 Verrucomicrobiales bacterium | reverse complement strand
CGGTCACCAGCGCGCCGGCTCCGATGATCGACCGCTCGCCGATCACCACGCCGTCCAAAATGATCGCCCCCATGCCGATGAGCACCTCATCCTTCACCGTGCATGCGTGCAGGATCGCCGAGTGCCCAACTGTCACAAGTTCGCCGACGTAACAACCGTAATCGTCCGCCAGATGGATCACCGCATTATCCTGCACGTTCGAGCGCGGGCCGATCACGATCTCGTTGATGTCGCCGCGCAACGTGGCGTTGTACCAGATGCTCGTTTCCTCACCCAGCGTCACCCGCCCGATCACATCCGCGCTCGCGGCGATGAAGACGCTTTCATGAATCGTCGGAGAAATCCCTGCAAAAGTCTCGATGGCCATGCGGCGAGGCTAGATGAGCCATCCCGATCCGGCACTCCAAAAAAATCTGACTTATCCTAGACAAAGTAACCCCCTCTGGACACAAGCGTGTGCCATGAAAAAGACATTTCCGCTCACCTCTCCGACTCACCAACCGGCGCGCGTCGTCGAGCAGATCAAGAGCGACGTGCGGAAATACGTGAAGCGCGAGCGGAAAAAGAAGCTGCCGGAAGGTGTGGATTTCTGGGATTTCGACTGCCGGATCGGCCAGGGCGAGGCGGAACCGGAGCAAAAACATGTGGAGGAAATCACCAGCGCGATCGACCAAGCAGCGGCCGCCGGTGCCGAGGCGGTTTTCATTGAGATACTGGCAAAGCCCGGCGTCCGTCTGGGCGGCAAGGCGAAGCCGGAATGAGCTAAGCTGTAACGACGGATGGTCCGCAGATCAGTTTTTTGAAGAGAAAGACTCGGAGCAAGATGCTCCGGCAACGGCCTGGAGCGAGACGCTCCAGCTACGCTAGGCATATTTGATTCCCACCCCGGTTTTCCGCTTCACGAACGCCCCGGCAGCCCGTAGAAGGATCGCCGACATGCTTGATACCCAAAGACCCGCAGGAAAACTCATGGCCGCAAACCGTGGCGAAATCGCCATCCGGATTTTCCGCGCCGCCAACGAACTCGGTCTCAGGACCGTCTCGATTTTCGCCGAAGAAGATCGCTTTTCCATCCACCGCTTCAAGGCGGACGAGGCCTATCAGCTCGATTCCTCGAAGGGACCGGTCGGCGCTTACCTCGATGTCGAGGGCATCGTGGCGCTGGCGAAACAGAAGGGCGTGACGATGATTCACCCGGGCTACGGTTTTCTATCGGAAAACGCGGCGTTCGCCCGTGCCTGCGCACGCGAAGGCATCACCTTCATCGGCCCTTCGCCGGATCTGTTGGAAAACATGGGTGACAAGACGGCAGCACGCACGCTGGCCCACAAGTTCAACGTCCCCACCCTGCCCGGCACCGAAGAGCCGATCACCGATTCCGATCAGGCGCTCACCGTCGCGCATGAGATCGGCTTTCCGCTCATCATCAAAGCCGCGTTCGGCGGTGGCGGGCGTGGCATGCGCGTGGTGGAGAAACCGTCGCAGCTCGCCGGCTTGTTAGCCGAGGCGCAGAACGAAGCGCTCAATGCGTTCGGAAACTCCGCGGTTTTCCTGGAGCGCTACATTTCCCGCGCCAAGCACATCGAAGTGCAGATCCTCGGCGACCAACACGGCAACGTCGTGCATCTTTACGAACGCGATTGCTCGGTGCAGCGCCGCTATCAGAAAGTCGTGGAAGTCGCACCCGCGATGCACCTCGATCCGAAAGTTAGAAAAGAACTCTGCGATGCGGCGGTCTCGCTGGCGAAGGGCATCGGTTATAACAACGCAGGTACCGTCGAGTTCCTCTATGACATGGATCAGAACGACTGGTTCTTCATCGAGATGAACCCACGGATCCAAGTGGAGCACACGGTGACCGAGTGTGTGACGGGCATCGACCTCGTCCGCTCGCAAATTCTCGTCGCCGCCGGGCACACGCTTTTCGGTGAGGAAATCGCCATACCGGCACAGGCGGACATGCCGTGCATTGGCTTCGCGATTCAGTGCCGCGTGACGACGGAAGACCCTGAGAAAAATTTCTCGCCCGACTACGGGCGCATCCTCAACTACCGCTCGGCTGCGGGTTTCGGCATCCGTTTGGACGCCGCGTCGGGTGACGCGGGATCGGTGGTGACGCCGTATTACGACTCGATGTTAGTGAAGATCACCGCGATGGGCCGCGATTTCCCGATGGCCTGCCAGCGGATGGATCGAGCGCTGCGCGAGTTCCGCATCCGTGGGGTGAAGACGAACATTCCTTTCCTGGAAAACGTCATCGCGGACGAAACTTTCCGCAGTGGCCAAGCGCACACGAAGCTGATCGACACCAAGACCGAGTTGTTCCAGTTCAAGCGCCGCCGCGACCGCGCGACCCGCACGCTTTCGTATCTATCCGACATCACGATCAACGGCAACGTCACCGCGAAAGGCTGGAAGCCCGCCGCCGCGATGCCCAAGGCGAACGTGCCGGACTCGCTGCTCATCGAACACCACGCTGAAGTTCCAAAGGGGAGCCGCGATTTGCTGTTGGAGTTCGGACCGGAGAAATTTGCGCAGTGGATTCTCAACGAAAAGCGCCTGCTGATCACGGACACCACCCTTCGTGATGCCCATCAGTCACTGATTGCCACACGCATGCGCAGCTTCGACATGCTGCGCGTGGCCGAGGCCATTTCGCACCGCGTGCCCAGCTTGTTTTCGCTAGAAATGTGGGGCGGTGCGACGTTCGACACGGCCATGCGTTTCCTCAGCGAGTGCCCGTGGGAACGCCTCCGCCGCTTGCGCGAAAAAGTGCCGAACATTTGTTTCCAGATGCTCTTCCGTGGCTCGAACGCGGTGGGATACTCAAACTATCCGGACAACGTCGTCGCCGGTTTCGTTAAACACGCAGCGGACTCCGGCATGGATATTTTCCGGATCTTCGACTCGCTCAACTACCTGCCGAACATGCAGGTGCCGATGGACGCCGCGCGCGAGCATGGCAAGGTGCTTTGCGAAGCGGCGATCTGTTATACGGGCGACATCACGAATGCAAAACGCGACAAGTATTCGCTGAAATACTACGTGGACAAAGCGAAGGAAGTCGAACGCATGGGCGCGCACATCCTCGCGATCAAGGACATGGCCGGCCTTTGCAAACCGCACGCCGCCTTCAAGCTAATCACCGCGCTGAAGGAGGAGATCGGGATTCCAATCCATTTCCACACCCATGACACATCCGGCCTCAACGCCGCCTCCGCTATCGCCGCATCGAAAGCGGGCGTGGACATTGTGGACCTCGCCATCGCATCGATGTCCGGCTCCACTTCACAACCGAACATGAACTCGATCTGTGCCGCACTCGCCAGCACCGAACGCGATCCGGGGCTCGATTTCGATTCGCTCAACGAGTTTTCCGACTACTGGGAGGAAGTGCTCGGTTTCTACAAACCCTTCGATTCCGCACCGCGCGCAGGCACGGCGGAAGTTTACGAGCACGAAATGCCCGGCGGCCAATACACCAACCTTCGCGAACAGGCGAACGCGATGGGACTCGGCCAGCGCTGGCGCGAAATTGCTAGAACCTACGCCGAGGTGAACCAGCTCTTCGGCGACATCGTGAAGGTCACGCCGTCCTCGAAAGTCGTCGGGGACATGTGCATGTTCCTCGTCACCCGCGGCATCAAGGCGGCAGACGTGACCAAGATCAAACCCGGTTCCATCGATTTCCCGGAGAGTGTGATCGACATGCTATCCGGCGGTCTCGGCCAACCTGACGGCGGCTGGCCAGCGGACGTCCAACGCGTGGTGTTAGGAAATAAGAAGCCCACCACCAAGCGCCCCGGCGAACTCGCTGAGCCAATCGATCTCGACGCCACCCGTGCCGAGCTTTCGAAGAAACTCAACCGTCCCGCCAGCGAGGACGATCTCTATTCGCACCTCATGTATCCGCAGGTTTTCGCCGACTTCTGCGCCTTCCGCGCGAAATATGACGACCTCAGCGGCCTGCCGACTCCGGCGTTTTTCTACGGCCTCCACATCGGTGAGGAAATCGAAATCGAGATCGACACCGGCAAGACGCTCATCATCAAGCTCATCTCTATCGGCGAAGCGGACAGCGCCGGACGCCGCGTGCTTTTCTACGAACTCAACGGCATGCCGCGTGAGTCCATGGTGATGGACAACTCGCTGAAATCCGTCTCAAAAGCCTCCCGCGTAAAGGGCGATCCGGCGGATCCCGCGCAGTCGTGCGCGCCGATGCCGGGCATGGTCACCGAAGTCGCCGTTTCCGTCGGGCAGACGGTGAAAGCGGGCGACAAGCTTGTCACCCTGGAAGCCATGAAGATGCTCACCACCGTCAGCGCGAGCGCGGATGGCTTGGTTTCCGAAATTCTCGTAAAAAAGGGCGACCAAGTGGATAGCGATGATCTGTTGGCGAAACTGACGGCCGAATAATTAACGGATTTCTGGCGGGCAGGCCATTTCTACGGGTCTCGTGGGCCGGATGATGCTGCCCGGATGCGGGGAATCGCCGTTTTCAAACCACATCCGCTCTTTACCCGGGAGCGATGCGGGTTAATTTCCAAGTGTATCAGCCCTCACCCATGATTCGTAAATTTCCGCCGCATTTCCATTTCCACCGATTCACCAGGCACTCCTCCTGGGTGCTGGCGGCCGTTCTGCTCACCGCCTGCTCGACCACTCGTCCGGGTGGCGGCGACGTGGTGATTGGGAAAAAAAGTTATATCGGCCAGCCAACGCCGGTTCCGGATACGATGGCGGATCCCTTCGAGCCGGTGAACCGCCGGATGTGGGCGGTGAACAAGGGCCTGCTTGTCGGCGTGATCGAGCCCACGGGTCGGGTCTATCGGACAGTGGTTCCAAAACCCGTCCGCGGATCCATCACCGATTTCACCCGGAACATCACCTATCCGGGCCGCGTCCTCAACCACGCGCTACAAGGCCGCTGGGCAGGTGCTGGAGATGAAACGAAGCGCTTCGTCTGCAACACCACCGTCGGCATCGGCGGAGTTTTCGATGTCGCCAGCAAGTGGAACATGCCGAAGTCCGACGCGAATTTCAGCCAGACCTTCGGCACCTGGGGCTGGAAGCCGCATTCCTTTCTGGTCCTACCTTTCTTGGGACCAAGTGATGATAGGCATGCGGTCGGAACCGGTGCCGACGAGCTCGCCGCACCGTGGAACTATCAGGCACCTTACACGTACGCTTCCTACGGCTCGGCCTACAATGAGGTCACCGGCGTGTCCGAGGATGCCCTGCGCCTCACCCGCACCGAGGCGGATTCCTATGCCTTGGTCAAATACGCGTGGACCTATGCCACCAAGGACCAGAAACCGGACTGGACGCTCAAAGGCCCCGTCGATGTCCCCACCCTGCAAACGATCGGTGCGGTGCGCATCAGCTATCAGAATCCGGATTTCCTTGGACAGGGCAGGGAAATCAGCGTCCGCATCCCGTCCACGGGGCGGAAACTGAAGTTCAACTACTGGCTGCAAAAGGAAAACGCGCCGCTCGTTTACATCTCGCCGGGCCTCATTTCGCACCGGCTTTCCCCGATCACGCTCTCGCTCGCCGAGCACCTGCACCGCAACGGTTGCTCAGTCGTCACCACCACCAGCGTGTTCCATCCCGAGTTCATGGAAAATGCCTCTACTGCGGCACTGCCCGTCTATGCGCCAGTGGACAGCAATGACCTGCTCGTCGCGCTAACGGAAGCGGACCACGCACTGGCCACGAAGTATCCCGGAAAATTCGGCAAGCGCGCGCTCGTGGGCTGCTCGATGGGCGGCTTCATCGCACTCCGCCTCGCCGCCTGTGAGAGCCGCACGAGTCCGGACCTCCTCCATTTCGACCGCTACGTCGCCATCGACGCGCCGGTGGACGTGATCCACGGTGCCTCAGTGGTGGATGCCTATCAGAACGCGCCGCTGGCCTGGCCCGCCGCGCAACGTCAGGAACTTGTGAACAACGCGCTCCACAAGGCAGCCACGATTGGCGCGTTGAATTCCACCCCCAGCGAAGTGCCGCCGTTCGACGCGATCGAGTCGAAATACCTGCTAGGCCTCACCTTCCGCATCGCCCTGCGCGATATTGTCTTCAGCAGCCAGATGCGGAACAACATGGGCGTGCTGCGCACGCCGCTCTCGAAATGGCGGAGAGAGCCGATCTATCAGGAAATCATGAACATTTCCTACAAGGACTATTTCCTCAACTACGCCGTTCCCTATTACAAGCAACACGGCGTCAGCAGCGCGCAAATACTCCGCGAGGGCAACCTCCGCTCCCACGAATCCCTGCTGCGCCGCCAGCCAAAGGTCCGCGTGCTCGTGAACCGGAACGATTTTCTCCTCCCGGCGAAGGACCTTTCCTGGCTGAAGTCCACCTTCCGCCCATCGCAGCTCACTGTCTTCTCCGACGGCGGCCACCTCGGAAACCTGGCAACCCCGCCGATGCAGAAAGCCGTCCTAAATTCCCTCAAAGGACTGCAATAACCCGGCCCTGCCGCCGTCTTGGGACTTCCAAATTCCGCCTCCCTGCCTACGCTCCCATCATCAATGACGAAGTTCGCCTTGTTTTTCAGCTTTCTGACCAGCGCCTGCCTGTGGGCACAGGACGCCCCCGTGCCCGTCGCACCGCCTGCGGAAACTCCCGATGTGCCGGACGACGGTGTGCGTGTTTCGGTCATCGGCTATCACGATTTCTCCGAGACCTCCCCCGAAACCGCGATGCGGATCCATACCTCGAAGTTCCGCAAACAGATGGAGGTCATCCGGCAGCTCGGCATCACCGTGATCACCATGGAGGATTTCACCGCTTGGAAAAAAGGCACCAGGCAGCTTCCCGAAAAATCCATCCTGCTCACCTTCGACGACGGTTGGAAATCCGTCTATACCGATGCCTATCCGGTCCTCAAGGAGTTCGGCTTTCCGTTCACCATTTTCCTCTACAAGGACTACGTCGATGGTGGCGGTAAAGCGCTAACCACGCAGATGATCCAGGAAATGATGGCGCACGGAGCCAGCATCGGCAGCCATTCCGTTAGCCATCCCTATCCGGTTACGGTGAAAAGCTACCATAAGAAAGGCCCCGTCCCTTTCGACGCCTATCTGCGGAAGGAGATGGGAGAGTCCAAGATTTTCCTGGAATCCAAATTCTCTACAAAGGTCGGCTCCTATGCCTATCCCGGCGGCTTCTTCACCGAAGAAATGGGAAAACTCGGCAAGGAGTTCAGCTACGATTTCCTGTTCACCGTCCTGCCTGGCAAGGTGAAAAAATCGCTGCCTGACGAAACGCTTCCCCGCTACATCATCCTCGGCAATTACGACAAGACCTTCGAACTCGCCACCTCGTTCCGCGACGGCCAGAGCATCCCCGGTGCCGCCGCCGGTGCCGCCTCCGCCGCGCCGCAAACCACCCCGTTTCCCGTCTCGCCCGGGCCCGGCGTGATTATCAATTCCAGACTGCCGGAAATTTCCGCCGACCTGTCCACCGTCCCCGGTCTCGATCCCAAATCACTCGTGATGAAAGTCGCCGGCTTCGGCGAGGTCCCCGCGATTTTTGTCATTGAAAGCGGAAAATTCTCATGGCAGGTCAACCGCCGCCTGCGCCTCCCGACCTGCCAGGTTTCCATCTTCTGGAAGGACATCGCAGGGAAGGCACCGGACGTCCCGCTGCGCTGGTCTTTCCAAATCGATCTCGACTCCGCCTATCTCCCTGATGGCGACTGATAACAACTCATCTCTCATCACCATGTTCTCCTCACTCTCAGACAGCCTCGACAAAACATTCCGCAACCTCCGTGGCGTCGGCCGTATCTCGGAAAAAAACATCGCGGACGCCCTTCGTGACATCCGCATCGCCCTGCTGGAGGCGGATGTCGAGTTCGGCGTCGCCAAGGATTTCATCGCCAAGGTGAAGGAAAAAGCGCTCGGCGAGGACGTCCTCAAGTCGATCAAACCCGGCGAGCAGATCGTCAAGATCTTCCACGACGAACTCGAAGCCTTGCTAGGCGGCGACCAGGCACCGCTCGACCTTAATCCCCCCGCCCGCATCCTCATCTGCGGCCTCAATGGCGCGGGCAAAACCACCACCTCCGCCAAGCTCGCGAACCGTCTGAAAAAGGAAGGCCGCCGTCCGCTGCTCATCGCGTGCGATCTCTATCGGCCCGCCGCCATCGATCAGTTAGCGCTGCTCGCAAAACAAATCGACGTTCCCTGTTATACACCGGAAGCCACGGAGACCGACGTCGTCAAGGTCGCCAGGGACGCCCTCGTCTGGGCGGAGAAACAACAAGGTACCGTCCTCATTTTCGACACCGCAGGCCGCCAGGAAATCGATGAAAAGCTCGTCGCCGAACTCAAGCGCCTGCACGCCTTCGTCAACCCGAAGGAAACCCTGTTAGTCGCTGACTCCGCCACCGGCCAGCAAGCCGTTTCCGTTGCCCAACACTTCGACGAAGCCGTGGGCATCACCGGGATCATCCTCACCAAGCTCGACGGCGACGCCCGCGGCGGTGCCGCACTCTCGATGCGTTCGGTCACCGGCAAGCCGATCAAATACGCGGGCGAAGGTGAAAAGTTAGATCAGCTTTTTGAATTCCACCCGAGTCGCATGGCCGACCGCATCCTCGGCATGGGCGACATCGTCGGCATGGTCGAGCAGGTCGCCGACAAGGTGAACGAGGCCGACGCCATGCGCTCGATGAAGCGCATGCAGGAAGGAAAATTCGATTTCACCGACTTTCTCGATCAGATGAAAATGATCCAGAACCTCGGCCCGCTCGAAGGCCTGCTAGGACTGATGCCCGGCTTCAGCAAGATCAAAAAGCAACTTCCTGCCGGCGCCTTCGATACCAAGAAGATCAAACGCACGGAAGCCATCGTGCTCTCGATGACGATGGTCGAGCGCCGCCGCCCCGAGATCATCAAGGGCTCGCGCCGTCAGCGCATCGCTGCCGGTTCCGGCACCACCATCATGGAGGTGAACCAACTTATCAAACAGTTCGGCGGGATGCGCAAGATGATGAAATCCCCCGGCAAGATGGGAGCCATGATGAAACAAATGGGCGGTGCCGGCGGCATGAAGGACATGATGAAAGGCCTCGGCGGCGGCAAGTTCCCGTTTTGAGGAGCGCGACCCTTATTGTCTCCTCCTCAGCCAGAGCCATGAAAAAGCCCACCCGCAAACAGGCGAAATCACCGCCTGGCGTCGCCGACTATACCGTCCTCATCGGCAACATCGGCGAGCTGTTGGAGACCGCCCGCCGCAGCTCCGCCCGCGCCGTCAACGCGGCGATGACTGCAACCTGTTGGGAAATCGGACGGCGGATCGTGGAATTCGAGCAGGGAGGCGAAAAGCGCGCGGAATATGAAGAGGAATTACTCACGAATCTGGCGCATGACCTCACCGGACGCTTCGGCCGCGGATTCCCACGTCACAACCTTGGCCGCTTCCGTCAGTTATACCTCACTTTCGACCCCTTGCGAATTCGTTCGACAACGTCGATCAAATCTTCAGACCCCGGGAAACGAGCGACACTGTCGCTCAAATCTGCGGATTCATCCATGTCGCAAGAGGGAACCGCGATCGCGGATATCGCAGGCCTCGCCCGCGCCTTCCCTCTTCCCTGGTCTCACCACGTCCTACTGGTTTCAAACTCCCGCTCCCCGGAGGCTCTCGAATTCTATCACACCGAGGCCCTGCGCGGCGGATGGACCGTGCGACAACTGCGCCGTCAGATGGATAGCCAGTTCTACGAGCGGACCGCCCTTTCCCGCAACAAAGTCGTCATGCTCGAAAAGGGCGCGAAATTTCAGCCCGAAGATCAAGTCACCGCGGACAAGGAAATCAAAGACCCGCTCGTACTCGAATTTCCCGGTCTAAAACTCGGAAAATTCGCCCACGCGGATACCGGGCAGATGCATCTCTATCTGAACTACGCGACCGAACATTGGGCGCAACCCGGCGAAAACCCTCCGGTTGGCATGATTCCCTGCTCGGGGAAAGGCAACCCGCTGGTCCGTTATCCAACCGAAAATCTTCCTAACAAACTCCTCGTCCGCGACTACCTCACCACCCTCCCCGACGAACGCACCCTCGCTGCCGAAATCGCATCCGCCCGGAAGAAATTGGAAGCGCGAACTCCGTGATCCGTCCTTACTACATCTGCGGCCCCACCGCCTCGGGGAAATCCACCCTCGCCCTGGAAATGGCGCACAAACTAGACGGCGAAATCGTCAACGCCGACGCCTTCCAACTCTACCGCGGGCTTGAAATCGTCAGCGCCGCACCTTCTGCGGCGGAATTTGCCCAAGTCCCCCATCATCTCTATGGCGTGTTAGACCCCACCGTCTCCGCCGATGCCCAGCTCTACGTCGGTCTCGCCAAACCCGTCATCGCGGAAATCCAGTCGCGCGGCAAAACCCCGATCGTCACCGGCGGCTCCGGACTCTATCTGAAATTCCTCACCCACGGTGCCGCCCCGCTCCCCACCGCCGACGCCGCGCTGCGGATGGAAATGGACGCGCGCCCGCTCGAAGATCTCGTCGCCCAACTCCAACAGCTCGATCCGGTCGAAGCCTCACGGACCGCGCTTCAAAACCGCCGCTTTGTTTCCCGGGCTTTGGAAATCTGCCTGCTTTCCGGCCAAAAAGCCTCCGGCCTGCGTGACGGTTGGGAAGCCCAAACCGCCGAAATTTCATCGCAACTCCGAGGCATCGTCATCCAGCGCACCCGCCCGGACCTCCACGCCCGGATCGCGCTGCGGACGCGGGCGATGTTAGATAGCGGCGCCTTGGAGGAAGTCGCCGCGCTGGCTGAATTTTCCAACAACTGCGGCAAGGCGATCGGTTTCCGCGAAATCCAAGCGCTTCTAGCAGGCGAAATCGATCGCGCCACTTGTGAGGAACTCATCAACGCTGCCACCCGCCAGTATGCGAAACGGCAGGAAACCTGGTTCCGCAGGGAGAAATGGCTGCAAGCCCGTTTGACCTAACAGTCAATTGCCTTTATCCGCATCATCCTTGCGCCGCACCGCATCCGCCAGCGCTTGCGAAGCCACGGGAAGGGTGATGAACAACGCGGCCAGCGCAAAGATGGATTTCACAATCATGTTGGGATGTGGAAATGCCAGGCAGGCCGCTAACAAAAATGCCGCCAGACCGAAGGCGCTCGCTTTGGTCGCGGCGTGGGCACGGGCAAAAAAATCCGGAAAGCGCACCAGTCCGATGGCGGCGAGAAGAACCGCAAGCGAGCCGACGAGACAAATGATTTGAGTTAAGATTTCATTCATGATTTCAAGGCTCGCGGATGAGGGTTCTGGCCAGTGCCACCGTGCCGAAGAACACGATCACACCGAGCACGACGACGACATCGATAAACACCGGGCTATCCTTCACAATCGCATGCAACATCACCGCCGCAGCGGTCACCACCGCCAGCAGATCAATCGCGAGAATCCGATCCGCCGCCGTGGGGCCGCGGAACAAACGCCATGCGGTCAGCGCCAGCGAGAGAGTCAGCAGAAGATAACAAATGAGGAAAATCATGGTTTGATGGTGGTTGGGATTTCAGCCGCGCCCGAAAATCCGGATAAGCGGTTGTTCGAAGACCGCTTTCATTTCCCGGATGGAGGCCTCGGGATCCGGGGCATCCAACAGATGCACGATCAGCAGCCCCCGGTCAGGGTCGATACCCACGCTCATGCTGCCGGGAGTCATCGAGATCAAGCAGGCGAATAAGAAACGCGGCATCTCGCCCTTAAGATCCAGCGGGACTTCCACAAACCGGGAATCGAGTTTGAGTCGCGGGCTGAGCACCAACTGCGCCAGCCGGAAAGTGGACATCACCACCTCCCGCAGATAGATCAGCGAGAATACCAGGATGTGGAAAATTTTCATGGTGCCGCAGGGATGGGGTTGGCGGGTTGCAAGACGGCCTTGATGTAAGCGCTCGGATCGGTGAGTTGATCGGCGGTTCGCAACGCCAGATCCATGAATATACCGGGAAAAATCCCGATGACCACCGTCCCGAGAGCCAAGGCCACCGCCGGGACCATCATCATCACGGGCACGGTCCGGTCCGGCTGCCGCTCACCGGCCGGCGCGTCTTTCCAGAACGCCTCGTTCCAGATTTTGACCATCGAATAGAGCGTCAGCAACCCCACCGCAAGCGCGGCGGCGATGATAGTCCAATGGCCGAGTGCCAGACCTTCGCGGACAAGCGCGAATTTGGCGAAAAACCCCGACAGCGGCGGAATCCCGGCCAGCGACATCGCGGGGATCAGAAACAACACCGCCAACCAAGGCGATTTCCGATAGATCCCCCCCGTTTTCGCCAGGGCTTGGGTGCCGGTCTTGTGGCCGATGATGCCACCGATCAGAAACAAATTGGTCTTCACCAGAATGTGGTGGACGATGTAAAACACGGTGGCTGCCAACGCCCCGCGGGTGAAGAGCCCAAGTCCTACGATCATGTAGCCGATCTGACTGATGATGTGGAAAGAAAGAATGCGCGGGATGTAAAACTGGCTGGCAGCCCCAAATACACCGGTGATCATCGTCAGCACTCCGATGGGCAGCAACAGGCTTGCTAGAAACTCCTGATGCCCGGAATACACCAGTGTGAACACCCGGATGCAGGCATACACCCCCACCTTGGTCAGCAACCCGGCGAACACCGCCGCCACCGGCGTGGGAGTGACATGATAGGACGACGGCAGCCAGAAGTAGAACGGGAAAACACCGGCCTTGATGCCGAAGGCGACGAGGAACAAAACCGCCGATGAAAGCACCAGGTCGCTTTGCCCCATTTCCTGAAGTTTCACCGAAAGGTCCGCCATATTCAGCGTGCCGACCATGCCATACAGCACGCCCAAGCCGACGAGGAAAAACGCGGAGGCGATGAAATTGAGAGTCAGATATTTCACCGCAGCCTCCAGTTGCGGGCGTCCGCCGGGCAGGGCCACCAGCACGAACGACGCCATCAACATCACTTCGAACCAGACATAGAGATTGAACAAATCTCCCGTTAGAAACGAGCCGTTCACTCCCATCAGCAGCGCCTGATAGAGCGGCGTGAAGTATCCCCGGAATTTCCCGGTGCCGGTACCGGCGGCATAGATGGCGACTGCCAGGCCGACGACCGCAGTGACCAGCACCATCGCCGCAGACAACAAATCCGCCACCAGCGTGATCCCGAAGGGTGCCGGCCAAGAACCGGAGCGTAACACCAGCACGCCACTTTCCGAAACCCGCGCAAACAAAATGCCCGCCACCACCAACAGCGCCGTGCAGGTGAGGATGTTCAGGGTGTGTCGCGCCGCCTCGCCCGCCCGGCGCATGCACAGCAGGATGCCCACCGCAAGAATCGGCAGGACCAGCGGCAGCGCAACAAGTGGGGAATCAACAGTCATGGGGAAAGCGCTCGATTTTCGTTAGATGTCGGATTTGCGGAAGGTGTCGAGATCGTCGCTGCCGGTCTTGTGATAGGCACGCAACACCAGGGCGATGGCGAAGGCGAGCACGGCGAATCCGATGACGATGGCGGTCAGGACGAGGGCCTGCGGCAGCGGATCCGCGTAGGGCTCGGTCATGGTGGTGGCATCGGCAGCGATGATGGGAGGCTTACCGGTGGAAAGCCCGGCAGCGGTGAAGATCAACAGGTTCGCCGCTTGGCTGAAGAGCATGATACCCAGCAGCACACGCACAATGTTGCGGCGCATGCAAAGATAACAGCCGCAGCCGAACAGGATTCCAATGGCGATGGGCAGTAGGTTTTCCATGGTCAATCGCGGACAATGCGGGTTTGAGACAACAGCACGAGCAACAATTTCGCAGCCACCCCGGTGACGACGAGGAACACGCCGATGTCGAACAATAAAGGCGTGCCGAGTTTGAGCTTGCCGATGGCGGGCAGCCAGACTTCACCCCCCCAAAGGCCGGTAAAAAAGGCGCGCCCCACGAGCAGCGGCATCATTGCAGAGCCGAGAGCGACGAGCAACCCGATGCCGGAAAGCGCGATCAAATCGAATTTCGGTGCGCGCTTGGGATCCACCATCACCCTGAGCACCAAGGCGCTGGCCAACACCAAACCGCCAATGAATCCGCCACCCGGGAGATTGTGGCCGCGCAATAACAGATAGACCGAAAGAGCATACTGCACGGGCACCACCAAACGAACGGCGGCGGGAAGGATGCTGTGATGGAGATCATTCATGGCGGAAAAACTTTCAGGGTTGCGGGCGTTGGCCGCGGGCTGCGGCACGCTCGCTCAGGGCGTCGTCGGTTTCGCGGAGTTTGCGTTTGCGGAAGAGCAGCGCGGTGACGCCAAGGCAGACGAGACAAAGCACCAGAATCTCGCCCAAGGTATCGAGCGCGCGGAAGTCCACCAGGATCACATTCACCACATTGCGCCCGAAGGCCTCGGTGGCGGAACGCTCGACCAACCCGGGCGAGATCGGCTCGTGGACTTGCACGTGGACGGATTTCCAAACCACCCAGGTCATCGCCAGACCGGCCGTGGCGGCCACCAGGGCATCCCAGCGCCGCGTGGAACGACGGGAAATATAACGAATCTGCGGCAACCGCAGGATGACGAAGGAAAACAACACCACCGTCAACGTCTCGACCAACAACTGGGTGATCGCCAGGTCCGGGGCACCGTAAGCGACGAACAAAAACGCCACCGAATACCCCACCCCGCCGAGGCACAGAATCGCGGCCAGGCGGCTTCTCGCGCGGACGGCGGCGATCGCCGAGACCGACATCAGCACCACCACCATGGTTTCGAAAAACCCGAGCGGCACTCTCGAGGTCATCGAGAATTCACCTAACGACAAGGCCATGGCATACAGGATCAATCCGGAAGCCGCGACCAGTGTGATCCGCACGTAAACCCGGAGTTTGCCGTTCTGGATCCAACCCGTTAGGTATGCGGCTGTTTTCAGGAGACCGTTCAGCCCCGTTTGATAGAGTGCGGTCGGCGTATAGCGGTCGATGCGCTCCATCAGCCGGTTGGCGAATGAAAGTTTTCCGCGGAGGGTGAAAATCCCGATGCCGGCCAAAAGGGTGAGAACGCTCAAGGCCAGCACCGGGGTGAAGCCGTGCCAGAGCGTGAGTTTTGCAAGCGTCGGATCCACGCCGAGTGAGGCGGCGGCCGGAGAGATCCAAACTTTATCGAGCCAGCCGGGAACCAAGCCAAGGCCCAGGCCGAGTGCCGCGAGCAAGACCGGCGGCATCACCATCCCCCAGCCGGGTTGGTGGCGGACGTAGGCCCGGCCGGGCTCGCCGAGGAACGGCCAAACGCCGACAATCAGCGCGATGGCGACCGCCAGCGAATTCGCCAACACCCCGAGAGCTACCACCGTGTGGCGGGCGAAGGGCAATGACAGTTTCGCCTCATAGAGCAGTTCCTTGCTGATGAATCCTAGGGTGGGCGGCACTCCGGACATGCTCAACGCGGCTGCCACGGCCGCGAATGCCAGCCAAGGCATACTGTGCCGCAGCCCGGAGAGCGAGCGGACATCGCGCGTGCCGCTGGCATGGTCCACCGTGCCAGCCACCATGAATAAGGCGCCTTTGTAAAACCCGTGAACCAACGCGAGGAACATCGCAGTCTTGAAGGAAAAGGGATCGCCGAAACCCAACAGCATCACTAACCCCCCGAGCACGCTTACGGTAGAATAGGCGAGCAGCCGTTTGAGGTCGGTTTGAAAAACCGCCATCGCCGCGCCGGTGACCATCGTGAGCGCACCGACCGGGGCGACAATCCAGCCCCAGAGCTCGGTGTGGGACATCGCAGGCGAGAGCTTGGCCAGCAGGATGACGCCGGCTTTGACCATCGTCGCCGAGTGCAGATAGGCGCTCACCGGAGTGGGCGCGGCCATCGAGCCGGGCAGCCAGAAATGAAACGGCACCTGCGCGGATTTCGTGAAAACCCCGGCAAGGACCAGCAACAGCGCAGCGACAAACAACGGACTCTCTGCAATCAACGTCGAATGCGCCGCCAACGCCGAGATCCGGGTTTCACCGGTGATTTGCGCCAGCAGGATCAGACCGCCCATCAGTGCGAGCCCGCCGGCACCGGTCACCAACAATGCCATCAGCGCCGCCTTGCGGGCGGCCGGATCATGGAATTTATAACCGACTAACAAAAACGATGTCAGGCTCGTCAGTTCCCAGAAAACAAAAGTGAGGATCAAATCATCCGCCGCGATTACCCCTAGCATCGCCGCCATGAACATCAGCACGATGGTGAAAAACCTCGCCACTTTCGAATCCCCGTCCAGATAGGCTCCGCCGTAAATCAAAATCAAGCCGCCGATAAAAGTCACCAGGAACAAAAACAAGCGCTCGAAGCCACCCACGCGCAGGGCCAGTTCGATGCCCATCGCGGGCATCCACGGATGCGACCACTCGCGCACTGGCCCGGCAGCCAACGCCTGGCTGAGCAGCCAGCCGGCGATCAAAAACGGCACCACTGCGAGTATGACACCCGCCGCCCGTGAACCGGCCGCTTTCACCAGCGAGGGGGCCAGCAGTGCGGCGATCAACGGAGCGGCGATGATCCAGTAAAGTTCCATGAGCAGGAGGTGACGATTTTCAGGACTGCGGATGCGTTAGCATTTTGCAGATCCGAGCGGTCCCGCAGAAACCATTCGAAGCCACCAGATGTCAAGGGAATGTGCCCTGCAATCGAGTAACTTCGTCTTGCCGTCGCTACTCCGGGTGCGTAAGACAGCGCGCGCCGCGCCCATGAAGTATTTCCTCCTCGTTCTCGTTTTCTGCCTCCTCACACCGGATTTACTGATGGCGGCCGGCTACCAACCCCACTATCCCGAACTGGCGGACGGCTCCAAACAATACGCCTCGTTTCCCATCCCGCCGGAAAAATACCCCGCCGTGCAGGGCGGCTTCATGGAGACCGTCAAATCCCGCGCGGCGACGGATCCGTTCAACGTGGCGGCGGCGATCATTTTCCTACTGGCGATCACGCACACCTTCGCCGCAGGATTTTTCAACAAATTGGCCCACAAATACGAGCACCTGCACGATGAAGATCTGAAAAAACGCGGAGTTCGCGATGCCGAGCATCCCGACGGCGTCCCGGAGGTGTCGTTCCGCGGCACGTTGTTCCATTTCCTCGGGGAAATCGAAGCCGTCTTCGGCCTGTGGGTGATCGCCTTGGCCGGCGCGGCGATCTACTACCACTCATGGCTGGACTTCGAGTTGTATCTCAGTGAGGACCGGACATTTGTTGAACCGATTTTCGTGGTGGTGATCATGGCCATCGCCGCCAGCCGTCCGGTGCTGCGATTCGCGGAAATCCTGATGGCCCGCGCCGCTTCGCTTGGCAATGGAACCCCGGCCGCGTGGTGGCTGAGCGTTTTGATCATCGCTCCGGTGCTCGGCTCATTCATCACCGAGCCCGCCGCCATGACCATCGGCGCGCTGCTGCTTGCCAAGAAATTCTATCGTTTCAACCCGACTAACATTCTCGCCCACGCCACGCTCGGGCTGCTTTTTGTCAATATTTCCATCGGCGGCACGCTCACCAACTTCGCCGCGCCTCCGGTGCTGATGGTCGCCACCGTCTGGGAGTGGAGCACGCCATTCATGATGCAACATTTCGGCTGGAAAGCACTGGTCGCCATCACCCTTTCCAGCACGCTTTATTTCCTGATTTTTCGCAAGGCGCTGGCGCGCGTGGCGGATCTGGCGGACGGCGTGGAGGATGGCAAAGCCGATACCGCATCCTGGCAGGAGCGCGAAACCGAGATCCCGGTGTGGGTAACCGCCGTGCATGTCGGCTTCCTCGCCTGGACGGTCTATACCGCGCATTTCCCGGTTCTTTTTATCAGCGGATTTCTATTCTTCCTCGCATTCATCATCGCCACCCGCCACCACCAGAATGAAGTCTCCTTGCGCAGCCCCATCCTCGTCGGCTTTTTCCTTGCGGCACTGGTCATCCACGGCGGTTGCCAATCCTGGTGGATCGCCCCGGTCATGAGGGCGCTGGGCGATCAGACGCTGATGCTGGGTGCCACCGTTCTAACCGCCTTCAACGACAACGCCGCCATCACCTACCTCGCCGCCCAGGTGCAGGGCATCAGCGAAACCGCAAAATACGCGGTCGTCGCCGGTGCGGTGACAGGCGGCGGCCTCACGGTGATCGCCAACGCGCCCAACCCTGCGGGACAGAGCATCCTCTCACGCTTTTTTAAAGATGGGATTTCGCCGCTCGGCTTGGCCCTTGGCGCACTGCTCCCGACCCTCATCGCCTATCTTTGTTTCATGCTGCTGCCCAGCGGCCATGGCGGTGAACCCGCGAAGGCTGTGGAAAAAGCGGCGGCAGCCCTGGAAGAAGTGCAACTCAACCCATAAACCTTAATGTTCACCGGACTCATCGAAGCCATTGGAACCGTTCTCTCGCTTGAAACCAAAGGCGAGCAGGCGCGCCTCACCCTTGATCTGCCATTCGCGGGCGAGCTCGCTCCCGGTGATTCCGTGGCAATCAACGGCTGCTGCCTGACCGCAGCGGACCTCACCGCCAACGGCACCTCGTTCGATTTGTTAGCACAGACGCTCAAAGTGACTTCGCTGGGCGCGCTGGCCAACGGATCAATCGTGAATCTGGAACGCGCGATGATGGTGGGCGAACGCTTCGGCGGGCATTTCGTGCAGGGCCATGTGGACAGCACGGGAATCGTCACCCGTCTGGAGCAAAGCGGGCAGGATCACATCGTCGGTGTTTCGCTACCGCCGGAAATCCACCGTTTGTGCATCGACAAGGGCTCTCTCACGCTAGACGGGATTTCCCTAACTATCGCCGAACTCACGGCGGACGGCGCGGTGTTCTGGATCACGCCGCACACCTGGGAGAATACCCATCTGCACGCCGCGAGGATCGGACAGGCGATGAATCTGGAAACGGACATGCTGGCGAAATATGTGGACAAGCTGCTCGAAGGGAGGCTGCGGCACCCATCCGCAGATTTGGCCTGAAATTCCAGGAATTGATTTCCCCCCGTGCGTAACACATGGTTTTACTCATGGTCAAAACCGTTATAAAAATCGGCAAAGCACCTCATCAACAAGAACATCGAACTCTCCCACCGCATGTCGCAATACGATTCTGGTGGCCCTTTTACCCGTGAGCAACTGACTGAATGAGCGCTCCTGAAATTTTCCTATCATTGGTCGTCACCTTGGCGATCTCCGGCTGCGCTTCGTTATCAAGCTCCGCACGTCAGGGCAGGGTTGATGCACATGCCGATATCAGCCACGGCAAGCTGGTCATTGAAACGGCGGGAATGCCATGCCGATGGGATTCTAACTGCAAACGTTTGCTCCGACAGCGTTACGGAATTGATTTTCGTATCGGTGGAGGATGCATGATCACCGAAGAGAAGACTGAAGCAGAAGCCAAGAAGATGATTTCAATCAAATCAGATCGCTGAAACTGGCTCCAGTTACCGCTTGCGGTGGCGAATGGGCTGGGGAGAATCATGGAGAACCTGCTTCCTTGCTTATGACAAAATTCCGCCCGTGCATCGATCTCCATCAGGGGACGGTCAAACAAATCGTCGGTGGCAGCCTGCGGGATGAGGGGCCGGGGCCGGTGGAGAATTTTGTATCCGAGCATTCTTCGGGATGGTTCGCCAAGCGGTTCCGCGAGGACGACCTAACCGGCGGCCACGTGATCAAACTGGGGCCAGGAAATGACCAAGCCGCTCGTGAGGCGCTTGCCGCATGGCCGGGCGGTTTGCAGATCGGCGGCGGGATCAATGAGAACAACGCGGCTGACTGGCTGGATGCCGGGGCGAGCCATGTGATCGTCACTTCCGCGCTGTTTGATGCTGAGGGAAAATTTCTGGAAGACGCCTTGCGCGCGCTGGTGGTAAAAATCGGCAGGGAAAAGCTGGTGATCGACCTTTCCTGCCGCGCCACTCCGGACGGCTGGACGGTGGCGATGGACCGCTGGCAGACGCTCACGGAACTGACGGTGGACCACGCCACCCTCGACCGACTCGCGCCGTTTTGTGCCGAATTCCTGATCCACGCCGCCGATGTGGAGGGCCTCTGCCGGGGAATCGATGCGGATCTCGTCGCGCATCTGGGAAATTGGGGCAAAATCCCGATCACCTACGCCGGGGGTGCTGCGACGCTGGCGGACTTGTTACTCGTCGAGCAAGCGGGGCTTGGGAAGGTGGATGTTACGGTAGGTAGCGCGCTGGATCTCTTCGGCGGGAAAGGCTTGATTTACAAGGAATTGGCAGCTTGGAACCGGCGGGATCCATGAGTTTTCTGGAAAGCGGTTGCAGGTTTCACCCGCATCGTTCTAGCATCGGCCGTGCCTCACATGGATATGCAACCTTTCGCTGATGGAGTGGTGATGAACCGCGATTTTCTGCGGTCGGTGTTTCACTCGATGCTGAAGGCCAGAATCCTCGAAAACAAACTTTCCAGTCTCTACAAAGCGGGAAAAATCGTCGGCGGAGTCTATCTCGGCCGCGGCCAGGAGGCGGTCAGTGCCACGCTCGGCACGGCCCTGATCCAAGGCACGGATTTTTTCGCCCCGCTCATCCGCGACCAGGCGGGGCGCACGGCTTTTGGCGAGCCGCTGATCGACTGCACGCGCACCTATCTCGGCTCCGCGCAAGGCCCGATGCGCGGGCGCGACGGCAATATCCACCGCGGGCGTCCGGAGATGGGAATGCCGGCGATGATTTCCCACCTTGGCGCGCAAGTGCCGGTCGTGGCCGGAATGCTTTTTGCGAAGCGGCTGCAGGGAACATTGCAAGGGCGCGTGGGAGCCACCTGCATTGGCGACGGGGCAACCTCGACCGGCGCGTTTCATGAAGGTCTCAATCTGGCCGCCATCGAGCGACTGCCGATGGTGGTGATCGTGGGAAACAACCAGTTCGCCTACTCCACTCCGAACTACCGCCAGTTCGCCTGCGCCGATCTGGTAGAGAAAGCGCGCGGCTACGGCGTGGGCGGATTTTCAGTGGACGGCACGGATTTGTTAGCCTGCGCATCGGTGATCGGCGAGGCCGTCCGGCGCGCGCGCGAGGGTGGCGGGCCGCAACTGGTGGTGGCGCGTTTGCTGCGTCTATCAGGTCACGGTGAGCATGACGATGGTTCCTACGTCCCTGCGGAAATCAAGGCCGGCCACTACGGCCGCGACTGCATCGAGGTGGCGATGCGCCAGCTCGTGGAGCATGGACTCGCGACGGTGGATGAAATTTTCGCCTGGCAGGACCAGTTTGCCGACGAGGTCCAGCGCGCCGTCGCCCAAGCCCAGCAGGAGGACCCACCCGATCCCTATCAGGAAGATTGGACCGCGCTTTCCACCCGTTTTTCAAACCCACAGCCCTGCGCCGTCCCGTGAGTGTGACCTACATCGACGCCATCCGCGAAGCTCAGGAAAAACTCCTGCGCGACGATCCGCGGGTTTTCCTCTACGGCCAGGACATCGCCTCTTTTGGCGGTGCGTTCAAGGCAACAAAGGGTCTGGCGGAACAGTTTCCCGGCAGGGTTTTTGATGCGCCGATTTCCGAAGACGCGATGATCGGCATGGCCGTCGGCGCGGCGATCGAGGGCATGCGTCCGATCGTGGAAATGCAGTTCGCGGATTTTTCGTCGTTGGCGTTCAACCAGATTGTCAACCAAGCGGCCACCCATTTCTATCGGACCGGGATGCCGATCCCGATCACGGTGCGCCTGCCCTCCGGCGGCACGCCCGGCTCAGGCCCCTTCCACAGCCAGAGCATGGAGGGCATCTACGCCCAGTACCCGGGGCTCGTCGTCCTGACGCCGGCGACGGTTTCAGATGCCTATCACATGTTGATCGACGGTGTGGCGCTCGATGATCCTGTTATTTTCTGTGAGCACAAGTTCCTCTACCGCTGGCTGAAGGCGAAGTCCATCAACGGCGACCATCTCCCCATCGGCCAAGCGCGCATCATCCGCCCGGGAAAACACGCCACGGTCGTCGCCTACAGCGCGATGGTCCACGAAGCCGTCCGCGCCGCGGATCGACTCCAACAGGACGGCTGGGAAATCGAGGTCGTCGATCTGCGTTCGGTGAAGCCGCTCGATCTCGACACGATCCTCGCGTCCGTCGCCCGCACCGGCCGCTTGTTAGCGGTGGGTGAGGCTTTCCCCTGGGGTGGCGTCACGGCGGAGGTTGTTTCGCGGGTCTGCGAGGAAGGATTCCATCTGTTGGATGCTCCGCCGCAGCGCCTGAACGCGCGGGATACGCCGGTCCCCTACCATCCGAAACTCTGGGCGGCCCATCGCCCGACGCCTGAATCCATTTGCGAAGCGCTCCGCAAACTGCTTACTTTCTGAAGATTTCAAATCTCAAATTTTAAATCTCAAATTTCTTCAAAGATGCCCACCGTCCCCATCCTCATGCCCCAGCTCGGTGAGTCCATCGCCGAAGCCACCATCATCCGTCTTGGCATTTCGGTGGGTGACACCGTCCGCACTGACCAGGAAATCATCGAAGTCGAGACGAACAAGGCGGTGATGGGCGTGACCACGCTGTGCCATGGGATCGTTTCGGAAATCCGTGCGGTCGAGGGAGTTTCCTACTCGGTCGGAACCTTGCTCGGTCTGTTGGATGTCACGGAAGAGGAAGTCGCGCGCACCGGCGTGGACACCCTCGAATCACAGGAAACGAAACGCATCGCTGCTAACCAATCGAGCAATGCCAACCAGGCCGAGGCGAACCTGCATTTCGCCCTTGATGACGACGCCTACGAGGAAGCACCGGCGGTGGTGCCCAGCGTCAGGGGCCTGCCCGTTCCCACCGGCGTGATGGGAGCCCATTACATTTCCCCACGCATGCGCGCCCGCATGGACGACCTCGGCATCCGCGAGGCTGACATTTCCGCAGTCGCCGGCACCGGTGCAGGTGGCCGCGTGACCGTCGAAGATCTCGAACAATTCCTTGATTACCTCGAAGCCTGGCCCAGCACCCATGCCTCACCGATGCGACTCGCCGTGGCGGACGCCATGCGCCGCAGTTGGACGCGCCCGCTGGCGACCGTCGGACTTCCTGTGAATCTCGACCGTGTGCTCGATCACCGGCGCGACCAGTCGCCGAAGCCCGGCCTCACGCTCTATCTGCTCCGCGCGTTTGCCCTCGCCCTAGCTGAAAACCCAAAAACCGCCGGCTATCTGATCGGCGACAAGGTGGTGCACCCCCGCTCGTTTGACATCGGCGTGGCCGTGCAGGTGGAGGACGGTGTCGTAGTTCCAGTCGTTAGAAAAGCGGACCAGAAATCCCTGCGCGACCTGATTGCCGAATACGACGATCTCGTGGACCGCGCCCGCCGCCGCCGCCTCACAGAAGAAGACTGCCGCGGAGGCATCGCCACCGTCACCAATTTCGGCACTTTCGGGCTCACCACCGGCACCCCGATCCCACTGCCTAACGAAACCCTCATCCTCGGCATCGGTGCCGGGGTGAAAAAGCCGGTTTGGAGCAAGGAAGCAGAGGTGTTCCTCCCGGCCACCGTCGCGGACCTGCTGCTTACTTTCGATCACCGCGTCGTCGATGGTGGCGGCGCCGGAGTCCTTCTCAACAGGGTTTCCGCCCTCCTGCAAAACCCGGGAGCGCTCTGAGCATTCCCGCGCGGATAGCACCTTACACCCACTGACCCCCAAAAACCCGTGGACCTCCCCGATAAAATCGGCAAGATCGATATCCCTAAAAAGGCGATCTACCGGCTTTCCATCTATCATCGTTGCCTCCAGAAGCTGAATGCAAACGCGGTGGAGACGGTGAGCTCCACCACTTTGGCAAAAGCAGCCGGAGTAAAGCCCGCCCAGCTCCGCAAGGACCTCGCCTACTTCGGCCAGTTCGGCACGCGCGGCCTCGGCTATCCGGTGGAAATCCTGTCGTCCATCATCCGGGAAACCCTGCGCCGTGAGCACCTGCAGCCGGTCATCCTCGTCGGAGTCGGCAATCTGGGATCCGCACTCCTGCGCTATCATGGATTCGAAAAAGAAGGATTCGAAGTGGTCGCCGCCTTCGATGCGAATCCGGATGCCGCCCGCTCGCGCGGAGTGACCGTGCCGGTTTTCCCCGATTCCGATCTGGAGAAATTCATCGACGAAAATTCCGTCAAGCTCGCCATCCTCTGCGTCCCCGTCGAGTTCGCCCAGTCCGTGGTCAACCGCCTCGTCGCCGCCGGCATCCACGGCATCCTCAATTTCTCACCCATCGTGCTCGAAGTTCCCCCGGACGTCACCGTCAACAACGTGGACCTCGCCCTCGAGCTCGAGCACCTCAGCTACTTCATCCGCTGACATGACAGAACCCCCGGAAAATTTCCCTAATGCATCCGCCGTGCCGGACGTTTCATCCGCAAACCCACCGTCCAGCAATGAAAAAAACGTCATGCCACCCAGCCGCGAGAAATTCGTCGAGAAAGCAATGCGCGAATTCGAATCTCCGCTCATCGCCTACGCCGCGACCATTCTCAATGACACCGACACCGCCCGCGACGTCGTGCAGGACACCTTCGTCCGCCTCTGTCAGCAAGACATCGCCAAGGTGCAGGCCAGCCTCAAATCCTGGCTCTTCACTGTCTGCCGGAACCGCTCGCTCGACATCCTCCGCAAAGAAAAGCGAGTCAAGCCGCTCGACGACATCCGTTGGAAAAAAGTCGCCGGCCCCGGACTCCAGCCGGATGAAAACGCCGACCACGAGGAACGGCTCTCCCAGCTCATGGGCTACCTCAGCCGCCTCTCGGCCAACCAGCGCGAGGTCATCCTCCTCAAGTTCCAACAGGGACTCAGCTATCAGGAAATCGCAAAAATCACCGGTCTCACCACCGGCAACATCGGCTTCCTCATCCACACCGGCCTCAAGCGCCTGCGCGACCTCCTACCCGACGACCTGAGATGAAACTTCACCCCGAAGACCTCCGCCTCACCGCCTATCTCCTTGGAGAACTCAGCCCGGAGGACGCTGCAACAGTGGAGCGCACCATCGCCGCGGATCCCGCGCTCCAGCAAGCCCTGCGCGACACCGAAAAGGTCCGGGACATCCTAACGAACACATTGGCCCCTGCCCCCGCAGCCCCCGCCGATCAACTGCTAGCCAGCCAACGCGCCGCCATTCTGCAAGCCGCCCGCCAGGTTGAGCTGTCAGGAAAAACAGTCCCGTTCAAAACCCACGGCAGCGCATGGAAAACGTGGTGGATCCCCCTCGCCGCCGCTGCCGCCGTGACCCTCGGAATCATCGCTATCAGACACGCTCCAGCGAAGCAGAGCAGCGCGGTTTCCACCGTACTGCCTCCGCAGGAAAAGCCTGCCAGTCAATCGACGCCACCCGCCGTGGTGGCAAAGGGAGTGCCCGTTGATCCCGCACCTGACAAAGAAATTCTCCTCCCACATTCCCCCGGTGCCGTGGCTGCGGCGGAAAATCCCTCGCTCGTTCTGCCCATCCTAGCAGGAAACCCGGATCTCAGAGGACTCATCCAGACGATCCGCACCGAGCGTAAGCTGCCAGCCCGCGACCGCATACGGTTGGAGGAGATTCTCAACAGCTTCGCCATCCGCTTGAACGGAGTGACGGCCATCGCGCGCGCGCCGAAACCCACCTGGCATCCGGACACCCGCGAGGACGGACTCACCGCACACACCGCGACCTTGGCCACTGAAATACTGCCGTGCCCGTGGAAACCGTCCGCCACCCTGCTGCTCGTTTCCATCCGCGGAAACGCTACCAACGACGCAGAAGCCAAGGTGGTTTTCCATCCGAACGCGAAAGCCGTCTTCCGCTATCACCTGCTCGGTTTCACCGCCGCGAGCGGATCCAACTCAGGAAAAACTCCGACGAGACTTGCCGCCAAATCCGCTACCACACTCGCCATTGAAATCGAACCGTCCACCGCGACCGGCGATCTCGGCGCTATCGAGTGGAACGTGAACGGCGAACCAGCAACCCCCGTTTCCATTGCCCGCAGCGGCGACAACGAGCCTTCGGACGACGCCCGGTTTACCGCCCTCGTTTGTGCGTATTCCCAGTGGCTCGCCGGTGAGCAACCCGGCATGATCGATGCCGCCCTTCTCTCCGCTTTCTCGCGGGAAATCAACTCCACCGACCTCCCCGCAGACCGCGCGGATTTCCTCAAACTCGTCGAGGAGTCGCTCAACCTTTGATTTCCCATCCGTTTTCAATGCGGTGGAAGATACTTATAGTTTCCTGTTGGAAGTGATCGCCGTGCCATCGCCACAGTTCGATTTCAATCTCATCCGGCGAGAGGTTGATCAGATGGAAACCGTTCGGCTCACCTTTGAGTCGTGTGGAACAGATGGAGGGGGCCTGGGAAACAACGATTCTCCGGGCGGAGTCCACAGACTCAGGGAAAAGACAGATTTTCGACTGGTGGAAGTGGCCGGCGAGCAGGAGATCAATCCTGGACGTCTCGAAAAAATTCCTAACCATCGCCAGCGGGGAGACAAGGGCACGTTCCTTCACGCCCGATCCAACCACGGGATGGTGCATTCCGAATACCCGCAGCCGGCCCTCGGGGAGCGCTTCGTAAAAAGTGGAAAGCGCATGGATTTGAAACGGACTGAGGAACCCGCGCGACCAGTCAAGATGAAGACCGAAGGGCGTCGAGGAATTCGCGGTGGCAAGCGCACCGATCTGACCGAGCAGTAACGCCGGTTCTTCGGTCGCGGAGATGTATTCCCGGTAGCGGCCGAAGGGTGAGAAGAACCTGTCAAGAATATGGTTCAGGCCGGGCACGTCGTGATTGCCAGGAAGAGTGACGAGCGGCTGCGGGAGCTCTCTCAGCCATGACCGGGCCAGTTCAAACTCGAAGCGTCTGCCCCGCATTGAGAAATCACCGGAAACCACAGTTAGATCAGGATTGAGCTCCACCGCGAATTCCACCGCGGCCCGTGAGATCCGCGCATCGAAGGCTCCGAAGTGCGGGTCTGAGTAATGAAGAAGTCGGAAGGCCATCAGATAGACTCACTTTTGGGACGCAGGACATTCAGCGCGCACGGGAGGATTTCGAGGCGGCACGGTAAGGAAATCCGCACGATTTCACCATCGATCATGGCGGATATGGACTTGCGGCGTCCCACGTTGATGGTGATTTCCGAACTTTCGATTTTCGTCATCTTTTCCGTGTCGAGCAGGTTGCCCGTGAGGAAACAAAAGCAGCCTGCAGCATCTGGCCACGGCTGAGATGCTCGGAAACATATGCGGTGAGTTTGCCGGAAGAGAGATCCTTGCGCACGGGAATGAGGCCCACGCTTTCCTGATAGCCACCAGGTGAAAAGGCGGTCAGGCGGGTGCGGCGATGATAGGATCTGCCTTCGGCGTTGATCGTTAGATCCAGCGCCGGGGATGCGACGGCCACGGTGGCGATCTCACGGATGATGCGCAGGGATTTCACCCACCAGGAACGGCCATGGAAATTTACGCGGGCTTTGGCGAGCGCGGGGTAAAATCCAATCACCGTGGCACACATGCAATAATTCCCGTTGACCTTGAGCAGGTCGATGGGAATCGTTTCCGCCTCTATCAGCTTCTTGGCCGCCTCGAAAGGATCTAGCGGAAGCTTGAGATCGCGGGCTTCCAAATTGAACGTGCCGAGAGGAAGCACGCCAAGGGTTTTTCCCGTGCCATGCAAAAGCCGCGCGGCAGTGGTGATCGTTCCATCGCCACCGCCGACGATCAGGACATCCCCGGCGGACCCTGCTTTTTCCTTGAGGGTGGCTTCGAGCTTGTCCGGCTCTACGACGCTGAGATCCGCACGATGCCCGCTGCCGGTGAAGACCTGCCTGAGACGGTCCTGCTGCCCGGCATTCTGGAAAATACCTTCACCGGATTTGCTATTGATGACGATCTGATAGTCCATGTTCACTCATCAATGCGTTTTGGATTGAAATAAAGTTGGCCGGTGGCATAGCCGAGTTCGTGCGCCTTTTGGATCTGAGCAGAGAATTCCTTGCGTCCGTCCGAGGGGTTTTTCGAAAGCAGCCACAGGAACTTTTTGCCAGGCGATCCCACGAGGGCGTGGGTGTAGGACGCATCGGTGTCCAGGATCCAGTAATCGCCCTCGAAAAAATTTGCGGGAAATTTATCAAAGCGGACCAGCAGCTTTCCCGGATCGCGGGGTTCGGGCTGTCGTGCGGTTCCGGTGATCGAGGTCGGTGTCCCGTCGTCTTTCAGCCCTTCGTTGCGCACGCTGAGGGTGCCATCGGGCCTGACTTGGTAGATCGCTTTTGCGGCGACGAGATTCTTCTCGAAAGGATTCGGCAGGCGGGCGATCTCATGCCATTCGCCCGAGTATCTGGCAGCATCGAGTTTGCGGACGGTGGGTTGGTTGGCTTGCGGGCCGGCGCAGGACAAGGCGCAGGCGCTGAGGGCCGCCACGGCGATTTGGTACGGGAAATTTATCATATAGGT
>JBBRCO010000032.1:0-29264 GCA_038204755.1 Verrucomicrobiales bacterium | reverse complement strand
AGGGCCTCAACCTGAGGATCAACCTGTGCATGAGAAAAGCCTATGGCTACCGCAGTTTTGAACTACTGCAAATCTCTCTTTATCATACACTTGGGAATCTACCCGAACCGAAATTCACCCACAAATTTTGCTGAAGAGCCTCATTTTTGCGGCTTCTTGCGCGTTTTTGCGGCTGGGAATCTTCCGATCATTTTGATGCGTCAGCCCCGCTCACTGACCGCAGCGCGGCTGGTTTCCCCTGCTTTCCGTGCCTAATCGGTGGGGAAATCGCATTTTTAGCCCGAAGAGGCCGAAGTTAGATCAATTTTGATCGAATTCCGGTCTCTTTTGATCCGCGTCGGGTCTCTGGAGATGAAATTTCGATCTCGGAAGATTGCCGCGCGATGTCTGGAGATGCGCGGGGAACTCAGTTGAGCGAAATATGGAATCCGGAGACGTGGGCTGCGGTATTCTCGATTCCCGCCATTCCCAGATGGAAAGCGGCGGAGGAAATAACGGTCCCGGCGGCGGACAAAACAATAAATCACTTGAAAACAACGGAGATGGAGTTCCTTCTGATGGCCCGCTCCTGATGATGCGGCATTTCTAATGACCCAACCCCACCGCATCCTGATCGTCACCCCGACGCTCAATTCCGCCAAATATCTTGAGGAGACGATCCTGAGTGTCGCGACCCAGCGGGGAGATCTGGTGATTCACTACCACGTTCAGGACGGCCTCTCCACGGACGGCACCTTGGCAATCCTGCAGAAATGGGAAGGCATTTTCGCGGATAGCCAGAGCTTCCTCGCCGGGGCGCAGGTGGTTTTTTCATGGTCTTCGGAAAAGGACCGCTCGATGTATGATTCCCTAAACAAAGGATTTGCCCATCTGCTAGCGCTGGTTCCGCCTTCCGAGACCGTGCTGATGACGTGGATCAATTCCGACGACAGGCTGGCGTATGGTTCCTTTCAGACGGCACTTTCAGCTCATTTGGATACGGGATTTGAAGTCATCACGGGACTGCCCAGCGTCATTATCGAATCGGGGGTGAAGGCATGGACGTCGCCCTACAGGCCGGTCGCGAGGGAGAACATCCGCCGCGGGCTCCATGACGGCCGTGCGCTCCGCTTCATCATGCAGGAAGGAACCTACTGGACCCCGGCACTATGGCAAAAATGCGGTGGCCTCGACGGCTCCCTGAAGCTTGCGGGCGATTGGGATCTTTGGCGGCGCATCGCAGAGCACGCTGATTGGCTGGGCGTGAAGGTGGTCCTGGCCTATCATCGGCGACATTCCCTGCAGCTCTCCAACGATCTGGACAAGTATTGGGCGGAGGTGGACCGTGTGACTGCCGCATGCGGACTGGATAATTGTTCGCCCAATCTGGGGGCTATCGGCAATCAAGCTTGGATCGATATCGACACGAACAGGTGGGAAATCCAGAAGCAGCCAACCGGGATTGACAAGGATGAGGCGGCGGCAGGCTGGGAAGTGAGATTTTCCGAAATGGGATATCCCATTGAACGAATCATCGGGCTTTCCCATACCGAGCACTGGGGGCGTTGGTCGGACGCGAATCTCTACGATCGAGTGATTATCACCTTGTCGTTGCCGCTAGCGGCCTCATTCGAACTTTCATTCCTCGCTGGTGGATATTGCGGCAAGGAGAAATTCCTTGATGTCGGGGTTCTAGCCGGTGGACAGGAACAGGTAGTGCGGTTGACGCCGACACCCCTACTTCACACCCTGATCTTCGAAGCAGTGAAGCCATCCCCATTCATTACATTCATTCCGAAAAATCCCGTTTCCCCATCCGCGACCAAGCCTGGCGGAGATACGCGCAAACTCGGTATTGCGCTCCGTACCCTGACTTACCGTGCGACCGGGACGCCGTCCTGACTCACCACCCCGGGCTGTTCCCGAGTCAGTTGCCTCCCGGTATAAAACACGGTTTTGCTTGGCTGGTTTCTCCCCGGTGATACGACAGGGGCATGAGCGACTCAGCTACCCGGATTTCCGAAGACATCAAAACCGCGATGAAGGCCAAGGACGCCACCGCCCTCAACGCCCTGCGCGGGCTCAAGAGCGCGATGACGAATGCTGCGATCAAAAAGGGCGGACTCGGCACGGTGCTGGAAGAAAGCGAGGCGCTCGCCGTAGTTAGAAAACAAATCAAGCAGCGGCAGGATTCGTTCGAGCAGTTTGAAAAAGCCGGACGCACCGAGCTGGCAGCGACGGAGAAAACCGAGATCGGCATCCTCTCCCGCTACCTTCCCGCCGCGCTGACGGACGAACAGCTCGCCGCGATCATCGAGCAAGCGGTGGCCGACACCGGGGCCACCGGCAAGGCGGACATGGGCAAGGTGATGAAACGCGCGCAGGATCTCGCGGAAGGCCGCGCTGATGGGAAACTTCTATCCGCCGGCGTGATGAAGCGGCTTTCTTGATAGAAAAGCGGGGCTCACTGCCAGGTATCCAGAAAGCGGTCCAGATCATCCAGGCCCGGACTGACGGCAGTGCGCACATAGTGGCCGCTGGTGCAGACACCGAGGGTCAGGCAGGCCTCCGGGTCGAGTCCTAGCAGTTGGCCTTGGGAAAATCCGGCGTTGAAATGGTCCCCGGCACCGGTGGTGATGAGTGGCTTTTCCGCATACGGCCCGGGAACCCAGAAGGTGCCCTCCGCAGTGGCGCAGGCTGCGGATTCACGCGGGTGGACGACGACGGTGGCGAGGCTGAGTTTTTCCCGGATGTCTGAGGAGATGGCACGCAGGTCCGCCTCCGTTTCGCCACGGGCGGCAAATCCTAACACCTCATACACCCGCTGCGCTTCCTTCAGGTTCAGGCCGAGGGTGACGGATCCGAATCCGCCGAAGCGGGAGATGATTTCAAGGACCTCCAGAATGTCGGAGGCGGAGCGTTTTTCAGGATCCGCCAGATCGAAGAAGAAGGTGCGGCCTTCGTGCGGCGGCAGTGCGGGCAGCACTTCACCGACCAATGCCACCAGAATACCTGTCATGTTAGGAATCATCGTCCAGTTCACCAGCGCGATCAGATCGGCGGTGGCCAGGGTGGCGCGGAACTTGTCAGCGCCCATGACCGCATCGATGGTTTCGAGGGTGATGGTGTCCAGACTGCGGAGCTGGCCGAGCATGAGCTTCCCATCGTCGAACTCGACGGCGATGGTGGTGGCGGGATCACAAAGTGAAATCACCTCCGCATGGCAGGCGAATTCGTGGAAAACGGAGTGCAGCGAGGGCCGCCCGAGTGCGCCGACGTAGGTGACGTTAGTGCCGGCGGCGAGCAGCGCGTTCGCCATGATCGGGCCATTGCCGCCGAGTTTTTCCATCCTTGGATAGAACTCGATGTTGGTGCTTTTCCCGGCGGCCCCGGCGATGCGGGCGGCAAACTCGGGGATGCTGTCGATGGCGGTGAACGCCTCGCCCTGAGCGGTGCGCTGTGCAACCGGAGTGACAATGGTATCGACAAATCCATCGAATCCGACGAGCGCGGTTTTATCGGAATCCTGGGCGCGGGCGGCGCGGAGAGCGGTCTGGGTGCGGGCTTTAAAGGTCATGTTTGGAAAAATTTCGCCACAGTCTGTTGTTTGGAGCTGGCGGGGTCAAGGGCACAAACGGCCGCTTTCCGGCGGACGGGCCTCAGTCGTGCAGATAGGTCTTCGGTCGATAGAAAAAGGCGAACGGGATGTAACCAACGGCGGCGGCCAGAACCAGCCAGGTGAAAAATCGGAAATACGCCGCGCCTTCGAGCTTCGTCTGGCCGCCGACGAATTCAGTGCGCCGGAATCCGGCTTCGGACGGTTTCTCGACGATGCCGAGCGCGGCCTTGCGGCGGGCGAGCCAGGTGTCCGGCGATGCGGGGCGCCCGGCGCTGGTCTTTTCGAGGATGGCACCTTGGTCCCACTGTGTTTTCGCCTTGCGGTCGGGCCCGTTGCTGGAAATGCGGGCGTGGGTGGAATCGATCAGATCATAAACCAGCGGATTTCCCCACGGGTCTTTCATTCCAGCTAACAATTTCCGCCCGGCCTCAGTCGCAGGAAAATTCTCCACCGCGCGGGTCTCGATCTGAACGGCAGCAGCCTGATAGATCGGGCGGCCGGGGATTTCCACACTGTCGAGCCGGGCGTTTTCACAGCGGGCGACGATGTTGTCCTCAATGGAATCCGAGTAGCCGGGCAGCACGATGGTGCGCGGCGAGGTCTGCCAGCCGGGAGGGAGTTTCCCGGTCGCTTCATCGAACTGCCGTTCGGCGGGAGACGGGATGGCGATGAAGTGGTTCACCTGCGCGGTGAACTGGTTGCCGCCCCAGACGGAGAGCCAGAAGAGCGACATCACCCAGGATTTCATCGCCTTGGGAGCCTGCGTGTAGGCGAATTCCAAACCGACGATGGATACCATCACCTCGGACGCGGTGATCAGCACAAAGGCGAGGATCTGCCAGCCGATGGACGGCCGCTGGCCGGCATCGATCCAAGTCTGGATGAGCATGATCAGGCCGAAGGAAACCGCCATCAGGAACATGCCAATGCCGATCTTCCGCAGCGGCGTGAGCGGAAAGGCGCGGTCCAGCAACGGATAGATGATGAAGGTAAAGAGCGGGATGAAGACGAGGATGAGGATGGGATTGACCGCCTGGATCTGGGATTCCAGCCAGGTGATGCCCATGAATTTCAAATCCATCTGCTGGGCTTGGAGCACCCACGACGAGCCGGTCTGATCGTAGAGCGACCAGAAAACGGCGATGAACACGAACAGCGGCACCAGTTTCCCCAAGGCGAAAATCCCGTCGCGCGAAAACACCTCGCGGAAAAACCCGAGCCCCGCGGGCGGAATGTGGACGAAGCGGTCCCTCCCTAACCAGAACATGAAGGTGGCGATGGCCATCAGCACTCCAGGCACGCCGAACGCCCAGTGCGGGCCATGATGTTCGAGCAACCATGGCGTCAGCAGCGTGGAGAAAAACGAGCCAAAGTTGATGGAAAAGTAGAACCAGTGATAGATCCGTGGGATGAGATGGTAGTTTCGTTTCCCAAACTGGTCGCCAACGTGGGCGGAAACGCAGGGCTTGATTCCTCCCGAACCGACGCAGATGAGGAGCAGTCCCGCCAGCAGCCACAGTGGCGAGTTTCCATACGATCCCATGCAGGCAAGCGCCGCGTGGCCGAGGCAGTAAACGATGGAAAGCCAGAGAATGGTGCGGTATTTCCCGAAAAAGATATCAGCGACCAACGCACCTATCAGCGGCGTGAAATAAACCCAACTCGTGAACTGGTGGTAATACTCGACCGCCTGCGTGCCGCTCACCGCCCGGCCGCCGGTGCCGTCCATGAAGCTGAGGTACTGGGCGATGAAGACGACGAGGATCGTCCGCATTCCGTAAAATGAAAACCGCTCGGCGGCTTCGTTGCCGATGATGTAGGGGATGCCGGGTGGCATGCCGTCGAGATCTGCGGGAGAGGTGCGGTGGGCCATGATGGGTTGGATTCGCTAGGGCTTCAGCGGATCGCGTGCCGAAATCACCTCGTGGAAAATTCCTTCCAGTTCCGCGACGACGGCGGGCCAGCCGAGCGATTCCGCAGTGCGGCGTGCTTCGGTGCCGAGTCTTCTCCGCAGGGCGGGATCTAGCAGGGTTTCTGCGGCGTCCAGATAGGCGGCTTCATCGCCTTTTTTCACTTTCAGGCCGTTGACACCATCGGCGCAATGCCAGCCGGCGGCGGCGTAATCGTAGCTGAGGGTGGCGAGGCCGCTGGCCATGCCTTCGGTGAGTACATTGCCGAAAGTCTCGGTCTCGCTGGGGAAAAGCATGATATCCGCCGAGGCATAACAGGTGGCGAGTTCCCCGCCGGTGAGATAGCCGGGAAACTCGACTTCGGGATGGTCGTGCTTCAATTTTGATAGAACCGGACCGTCCCCCACGACGATGCATTTCGTTTCCGGACAGGTCTGCCGCATCCTAACGAACGCGCGGATGGCGAGGCCGATGTTTTTTTCTCCGGAAACACGGCCGACGACGAGTGCGACGGGTGTCTCCTCACGCACGCCCCACTTCGCCCGGAGCGCGGCGCTGCGGCGGGCGGGATCGAACAAAGTGGTGTCCACGCCGCGACCTAACAAGCAAACTTTCGAAAACCCGGAGGCGACGAGCTTGTCCCGTGCATCGGGCGATGGGACGAGTGTGCGGTCGAGCCGGTCATGAAACCATTTCTGATAGCGCCAGACCTGGTTACCAATCCAATCGACGCCATACTGTCCCAGATACTCGCGGAAATTCGTGTGAAACCCGCCGACCACCGGAATGCCCAGCCGCAGCGCGGCGGCGGCGGCGGAGTAGCCGAGCGGTGTCTCGATGGCGACGTAAACAAGGCCCGGGCGGACCTTTTCCCAGCGGCGGCGCAACTCGCCGGGCAGCGGCGCGCCCACTTTGATTTCCCAATAACCTGGCAGCGGCCAGGAGAGCACGGTGGTTTCGAATTCCCCATGAGAGCGGCCGGAACGGATGATTTCCACGCGGTGGCCGAGGCCGCGCAGGCCGCTGCAGAGCCGGCCTAACGAAATTGCCACGCCATTGATGTCCGGGACATAGGTGTCCGTGACGACTTCGATGTGGAATGGCTTGCGGGTGGCGTCCATCGGTTAGCGTGCGAGTTCCACCCAGAGTTTTTTCAATTTGGAAACGGTTTTCAAATGCCACGCGCGCTGGTCGCCGGCGGCGCTATCGGAAGTCAGCAGACAGGTGACCTTGAGTGCGGTGGTGAATTCGCCTGTCGCAGGATTCAGGTAGCGCGGGTATTTCATCAGCGCGCCGCAGACGAGTTCCTCCAGCGTGAGCCGGCGGGTCCGGCGCGGGCATTCGAGGCGGTCGATCGTTAAACCCCACGCGGCATAGAACGGCATGCCGTAGGTGACGACGGGGACTTTTCTAATCAATGCTTCGAATCCCACAGTGGAAGTCATCGTGTGGACTTCATCGCAAACGTCAAGCCAGTCGAGGACATTGCCCTCGGTGACGGCGAGATCGGATAGGCCGTCGTAGCCACCGGGCAGGACGCTGCCGTGGCGCGCGCCGGCGACAAGGTCCGGATGGGCCTTGAAGATGAGGAACGCCTCGGGCTCGGCGGCGCGAACGGCGCGAAGCAGCTCGATGTTGGATTTCAGGACCGGGCTGCCGTAGGAGATGGACGCGTCCGCCTCGACCTGGCCGGGAACGAGGATGACTTTCCGGCCCCGGGTTTTTTCGGGATCGAGCGTGATTTCATCGCCGATTAGATTATATTTTGTCAGGCGCTTTTCGCGGAGGATTTCGATGAGATGGGCGGCTTCGCGGAGGTCACTTTCGGTAAATCCGGTGTTCAGCAGGTCCTCCAGATCCGATGGCGCAGTGGGATCGAAGTAAATTCCGCGCGAGTCAAGGACCCACGAGTAGGGGAAATTGAAGGCGGCACCGAGCCCTTTCGAGCGGATGAAGCCATCTTCCACCCGGATGGCGCGGCCTTGGAAAATCGGCGGGATTTCCGGCCGCCGACCCCAGACGAGGAGGCGGGCGTTTTCATGACCGGGAATGTTTTTCACCTCATCCATTGCGGCCACTTGTGCGACGGATCCGGCAGGGCTGAGCAGATAGCCGGGGACGATTTGTTTTTTCCAAGGGGAAAACCCGACGCTCAGGGTGAGGCCGCGGTTCCTGCGGAACATTTCCTTTTGAAGCTGGAGGTGATCGAGGATGACGCCGAGGCCGCAGGGTTCTTTGGTGTCCGGATTGAAATAATGGCAATACCGCAGGTAGGCGGCATCGAACAATTCCGTCAGGCCGAGCGGACGCCGGCCCGGAATCAGGGTGCCGCGGTCATCGGTCAGCCCCCTGCCGGCGAAGAAGGGCAAGCCGAAAGTCACCACCTTGCAGCCGTGGATCAGCGCTTCCATGCCCATCAGCGAGGTGCCGACCATCACGGTGCGGCAGAAGGAAAAACACTGCGCCGGAGACAATTCCGGCGAGAGCAGGCGGACGCGGGAGTCCGCTAACAACCCGGCGGAGAAACACGTTTTCCTGGCGCGGAACAAGTGGTCCGGATGCGCCCTCAGATAGACCGGAGCGCCCTCGCACTCGTCGAGTGCGGCGCGCAGCATGCGGTCGAAATCGCCGGCTTCCAGCCCGCCGCGGCGGATCGCCATGTCGCCACGGGTTTGATCGACCACGAGGATACCGCTTTTTTCGACGAGCGGCTCATCGTAGTATTCGCCGGGGAACCAGTTGTATTTCGAGGCCCCGAGCTGGCGGAAACGGCCCATCAGTGCGGCGGGGTTGTCGTTTCCCTCGCTGCGCATCCAGCCGGAGGGATTGCCGGAGTCCAGCGCGGTCAGGAGATCGGATTCACCGGAGGCGTCATAGTGAATTCCGCATGAGTCGGCGATCACGCCGTAAACCGGACCGCCGTGACCGGGGCGGATTGATCGGACGAACGAATCCTCCAGCAGCAGAAGCGCTTCTCCACTAACGGCGGCGGCTTTCACGGCCGCCCGTCCGCTGGGTCGCATCCCCCACCCCGCATGGACCGGTTTTCCGGCCAAATCAAGCCGCCCGACGATGGATTCAAGCAACGGATGCCTTCCCAGTTTCCGGAAGGGCCACCCGATTTGAATGCTACTACGCTCGGCCATTTCCGCGAAGGTCCGCAGCCTGCGGAACCTTGTCAATCCTAGCCTCAAGGTCTTGAAACCCAAATGGGTGGCAGGCCGCCCCACGCTTGACATAGGGAACTCGATAGCCTAGCGACCGTCATGCCTGACGCCACCGGCACCCCGGACCATCCTCGCTTCCTTACCGGCATCCGTTTCCTCATGACTCTCCCACGTCTCCAGATCCATATCGCATGTCTTGCGTGCGCGCTGCCCCTCGTTTCATGCAGTCTGGTTTCCGAGACTGGTCCCCTGAAAGGAAAAATCAATGACGGCTCGGCCGAATTTCAATTGGTTCATGTGAAATCCCGAAGCGAGATACCGTCTTACGGGCGGCGATACGGTCATGCGGAGATCCCCCCCCGCATCAAGGGTGATGGATACTCGGACAAAGTCAGGGGCCGCGACATCATCCATTTCGTCATCACGGATCTCAACGAGCAGAGTCCCTTCCAGACCAAGGGAGAGCCATTCAAGTTCGGCCCTGTCGAGGTCCCTGAGGACGGAAGAATCACCATTCCCTATGTGGGCGAGATCCAGGTCATGGACCGGGAACTCTCCAGCATCTCGGCAGACCTTAGCGAGAAAATCCGGCCGGTCTCCAATACCGCACGAGTGGCGGTGGTCCGGTCCGAACGGTTCCCGCGCACCGCCAACGTCATCGGAGATGTGAAGAAGCCCGGACTCGTCCCGCTGGAGCGCAAGGGCATCAGCTCGATGGATCTCCTCGCGACCACGGGCGGACCATCCCTGGCCGAGCATCTTTACACCTATACCCTGCGCCGTGGAAACAAGGATTACCAATTCGACTATCTTGGATTCCGCCAGCATTCCTTCCCAGTCGAGGAGGGCGATCTGCTGACGGTTTCTTCGGATATGTCGAATCGCTTCCACATCATGGGGGCGATCAATCGTCCGAGCACCGTACTGTTCCCATCCCCGGACCCGGTATTGGCGGATGCACTGGGTGCCGCCACCGGATTTGACGAACGTCGCTCGGACCCATCCGGAGTGTTCATTTTCCGCAAGGGAGATCCGGATATTGTTTACACCTTTGATCTCAAGAGACCCGAGACAATGTCACTAATCCAGCGCTTTCCGCTTAAGGGCGAGGACATCGTTTACGTGACCGAGGCCCCGCTCGCCCGCTGGAACCGCCTGATCAGCCAGATACTCCCCATTTCGATTTCACAGGCGGCGAACTCTGCGGCTCGTTATACCATCAACTGATAATCCGCATCATGCCCGGAATCATCCGTGACCGAATCATATTGATCCTGACCGTCATTCTTGCCGGATGCTCGCCCATGGTGGGGTCTTCGCCCGCTGGCGACAGAATATCAGCCGGGTCCGTGAAGACTGAGGTAAGCCGAAACCGGCCGGCGGCTCCCGATCTCATTCGCCTTCGGAACGGCCGCTACCGCGTCCGCTCAGCTTGGAAAGTCGAACTGCACGGCCGCCCATGGCATGTCACGCGCGGATATACCTCCAATGGCATCACCGCGCCTTCCAGAATCAAAAAGAGCTTCGGTGACGGCGTCAACAATCCTGAAACCTGGGCAGCCATGTTCCATGATTGGTTGTTTACCCAGCCCGGCGTATCACGAGCCCAAGCCGACCAATTGTTTTACGACTTGCTGATCGCCTATGGCGTCCCGCAAGCCAAAGCGCGGATCATGTATTCCATTGTGGCCGCCTATTCCGCATCGAAAGCGATCCGGTAAGCGAGTTTTGACAAAGCCGTTCCATGCGCCAGCCCATCACCATTCCGAAACGCTCCCCTTGGGTCAGCCAGATGCGTGTCATCGGTGCGCTCTTCAACCACCAGGCGGCATCACGATTTGGAGAATACCGGCTGGGCTTCGTGTGGATGCTCCTCGAGCCCCTGATCGGAGTCCTCGTGGTGGGTCTGGTCATCGGAGCCATCGCGGGACGAACCGTGCCCGAGATTCCATACCCGTTTTTTGTTCTCAACGGCATGTTGATGCTCAAACTCCTGACCAGTTGCATGAGCATCGGAGTCAATGTCGTGTCGGGAAGCAATACGGGACTTCTCGTCTATCCGACAGTCAGGCCGCTGGACCCGTTGCTCGCACGGTTTGTGTTCGAGTTCCTGTCCATTGGCTTCTCCTTCGTGCTTTTCTGCATCGTTGGCGAATGGCTGGGCATCGAGCTGTCGCTGCAAAATCTTGACGTGCTCGCCGTGGCCTACGTTCTCACCTGGTTGGTCGGTTGCGGCCTGGGGCTGGTCTTCGGTGTCGCTGCGGCACACTATAAGGATCTGGAAAAAATCGTCCCGGTGCTCCAGCGCCCGCTACTGTTCGTTTCCGCCGTTCTTTTCCCGATCTCGGCAATGCCGACCAGTGCCCAGAACATCCTGCTTTGGAATCCGCTGGTGCATACCATCGAGCTCAGCCGCAATGCCCTGTTCCCGTTCTATCATGCCGAAGGCGCGGATTTGTTTTACCCGGCGTTCTTCGCGATCATCGTGACCTCCCTGGGGCTCACACTCTTCCATATCAACCGCAATTTCCTCAGCCAGCGCTGATCACGGAGAACCATGATTGAACTTCGAAATATCACCAAATATTATCCGGTCCACAACGGGATGCGCTACATTCTGAACGATGTCTCGTTTACCATACCCACTCGCGCCAACGTCGCGGTTCTGGGTCCCAACGGCGCGGGAAAATCCACCTTCCTCCGGCTAATCGGCGGGGCGGAGAGCGCCAACAGCGGCACCATCCTCACCGACTCGGATATCTCGTGGCCGCTCGGCCTCGCATCCGGTTTCCATAACTCCCTAAGCGGCCGCCAGAACGTGCTTTTTGTCTGCCGGATCAACGGACTCGACCGCCCGGATACCAGACAGGTCATCCGGCAGGTCAGCGAATTCGCGGAAATCGGCGAGTACTTCGATATGCCCGTGAACACCTACTCCTCCGGGATGCGCGCCCGGCTGGGATTCGGGCTCTCGATGGCTTTCCAGTTCGACGTCTATCTGATCGACGAACTTACGTCGGTCGGGGATGTCAATTTCAAACAGAAAGCGAAACTTGCATTCAAGGAGATCTGTAAAGATTCATCGCTCATCTACGTTTCCCACAGCCTCAACACCCTGAGGGATTCCTGCAACTCCGCGCTTTTCCTGCGCGACGGCCACGCCACTTACTATCCGGACATTGAGGATGGTATCCAGGCCTATGCCGAATACGCCAGCGCACACTCCCATGTTGGCCGCCCCATGCGGGGGCTCAACAAGCACATGCGGAAAATGGCGAAGCAAGTAGCAATCGAATTCAAGCCCGCCCCATCCGACGCTCCAAAACCCCGTCCCGAAGACAACACTTTTCCAAGCGAATGACAGCCACCTATATTCACACGCGGAAAAAGACTCCGACCTTCCACCTGGTACTGCGCCTACTGACAGGACTCTACTTCCTCGGGCTGATCCTGAGCATCGTCTATCTCTGGGCGATGACGCAGAATCGCTACGCCTCCACGGCCGCGTTCAAAATCTCGCGTCAGGACTCATCCAGTGCCCAGGCGGGATTTGCGCAACTGGTCCTCCCGGGTATCTCCGATTCCGGTTCGGGAGACTCCCAGATCGCGATCAGCTTCATCAATTCGGTAAACCTGCTGCTCGAACTCGAACAGGAGTTTTCCTTGAGTCAGCACTTCAGCTCCCCCATCAAGGATTTTGTTTTCCGCCTTGATCCGAGTGACCCAATGGAGGAACGGCTCCGCTTTTACCGCAAACACATCAACGCCCACTATGACAAGGAAACCGGGTTGACCATGCTCTCCGTGGACACGTTCGATCCGGAACTCTCCAAGCGCATCGCCGAGGGCATTTTGAAAAAATCCGAGAGCCTCGTCAACCGGCTCAACCAGGAAGTGGCCGACCAGCGGCTCACCTTCGTGAACAGCGAACTGGAGCGGGCCGCGAAAGGCGTCGAGGAAGCGAATTCGGAACTCCTGGAATTTCAGAACAAACACAACATCATCAGTCCGGAGGCGATCATCACCGGCAATCTCAAGACGGTCCAGGAATTGCGATCGGAAGAACTCAAGATGCAGGCGGACTTCGACTCGCTCCAACGCGATTCTCCCGACTCACCCCGGATCGAAACCCTTCGCAGCCGCCTTCGATCTCTCAACGAGTTGATCAGCATCGAAATGAACAAGCTCTCGGGAAACGAGCAGAACAGGCTCAACCAGCTTCTCATCCAATTCAAACAACTGGAACTCAAACTCGATTTCGCAATCAAACTCAGGACCGGAGCACAGTCTCTACTCGAAAAGACCCGCGTCGAGTCCATTGCCCAGTCCCGCTTCTTTTCGGTGATCCAGCCACCCTACCTGCCCGAGGATGTGGCAATCCCGCGGCGTGAATATGCCACGGCCACCATCCTCGTTCTGGGGATACTCGTTTTCCTGATCATCCGCGCACTCACCAACTCCACGCTTGAACGCGCGATCTGAAACGCGCTTGCACAGCACCCGCCGAGTCGATCATGAAGGGTGCCCGCCCTCACGCTTGGCGGACAGTTCACCAGGACCACATGCATTTTTCATTCCATCGCCATTCGGAAAGTTTCGCTCCATGGGCGCTCGCCACGCCGCGTGTGTTTACCAGCAAAAACATCACGGCCGTCATCTGTGTGCGCGCCCACGAAAACAATCCCTGGATCGCGGAGCGGCTGGACCTGCTCGCCGGGTTCTATCATCCCAGCCCTCGGATCCTTGTGGTGGACTTCGGTTCCAAGGCCCCGTTTTCGGAACACCTCCGGGCAAGCTGCGCCGCAAACGGATTCATCTATCACTCCGTGGACGACCAAGGGGTTTTTTCGCTCAGCATCGCGAGGAATGAGGGCGCGTGCAGGGCGGAGACCGATCTGCTCTACTTCACCGACATTGATTTTTTCAGCGCGCCGGATCATTTCGAAAGGCTGGCCAACTACGCCAACCTCCATGATTTCGGGATCGTCAGGGATATCGTGTTGAACGTGCCGGCCTACCATCTCACCGAGGCGGTCAGCCGCGAGTTCGCCACCATCCCTGCTGCGGCGCGCCTCAAATATGCCGAACAATTGGGAGCCATCGCCGCAGAGAAATCCCGCGGAAATCTCACCGAATTCATCGCTCCATACTCCAACAACTTCCTCTGCACACGGGACTTTTTCAGCATCACCGGAGGATATGATTCCAGCTTCCGCGGCCACGGCTCGGAGGATTTCGAGTTGATGGTGCGTTTCGGCCATCATACGCAGCAGGCCATCCTTCCCAAACAGATTCTTGACGACCTCCATCCTCCCACCCGCCCCTCGTTTTTCGGCCCGCGTCCGTATGCGGGATTCCGCCGCCTTGGCGAGGCCATCTCCTACCGGGCGGAAAGCGGCGGTTTCCGCGCCTTCCACCTCTGGCACCCGGTGCCGGAGAGCGACCCGTGGCGCAACTCCAACGACTGGGGCCGCCTGAGGCTCAAGTCCTCGCTTGCCCGCTATGTGGACGAGCCATTCAATCTGATTCACGTCGATTTCCTGGCACATGGTAAAACCGCGCTCTGCGTCTGCAAGAACCGTGAACATGCCGGCTACTTCCTGCCATTCCGCGCTCTGGGATACCAACTCCAGGTAATCATGGGGGAGTCGGAAGGAGAAATCGCGGAGGCGAGGGATCTCATCGCCCACCGCAAGGTGGACGCCTTCATGATCTTCAATCCCTATATGAAGTCCCATGAGCAGTTCCACAGCCTGTTTCTGCTTGCCAAGGAAGTCGGGATCGAAGTCGTGGTCGTCGAGCGTGGTGCGCTTCCCTCGTCGGTCTATTATGCTCCGGATGTTTCCTACAACGATCCGGACTTCACGGAATACGACAAGAACCCTCCGTCCCTTGACGAGCACGCGCTCCAAGCCGCCGATGACATCTGCGGGAAAATCCGCAGCGGCTCGTGGACCCTGGAAAAACTTTCCGGCTACGGGGAAACCCTCGCCACCTACGCATCGCTGGCGGAGACCGGGCGGACCAAGGTGTTCATTCCCTTGCAGTTGTCAGACGATATGGCCGTCACCAAGTTCGTCAGGCCCACACAAATCTATGCGGACTTCGAGGCGTCCATCGGCGGGGTTGCGCGCCAGCATCCGGAGATCACGTTTGTGGTCAAAGCCCATCCGCTGAACCGGGACGCCTTCCCGCAAGGCCCGGATAACATCACCGTCTGCAAGAACGACGAGAACGTACATGCTCTAATCGATTCCTGCGACGCCACCGTGTGTTATAACTCCGGCGTCGGCTTGCTGTCCCTGATTCACGGGAAGCCCACCGTCACCATCGGTAACGCTTACTACAATATGGAAGGTATGGGTTTCCACGCGGAGAACCTGGCGGAAGCCGTCGGCAAGATCGCGGACGGAGCATGCCGCCCGCCATCAGCGGAATCAGTTAGAAAATTCATGGCATGGCTGGTCACCCGCAAGTATTCCTTTTTCAAGGCGGAGGATGACATCCGCGAGTTCAAGCACCGGAACTCGCATGGCTACAAGGACATCATGATCACCCACCTGAACTGGAACGGCGTCAGCCTGCCGCTGGGCAGGATCTCGGCGCTGGGCGTCATCGGCGGGAAATCCTATGTCAATGGCCGCCTCGGCCTTTCGATCGGCACGGATGTAGGATGGTTCGACGATCCGAAATCCACCGCCCGCGGACCGATCAAGAGCTTCCTGATCCGCTGGGTCAAAAAACCACTCCGCCGGTTTTTCGGCAGCCTGAAAGCGGAGTGACCGCGAAGCCGCCCCGCCAACAGAAGTCTCTCCACACCACCAACGAACCGCCCGGTCATGCAAGGCATTCTCTGCACCAGACACTCCATCAGCTACCTGCCATTGCCGAAAGTGGCCAACACTTCGATCAAGCACACCATGTTCGAACTCGAGCACGGCGGGCGGTTCACCCAGGCCGCCACGGGCGCGGCCCATATTCACGAATACTTCCGCCGTCACAAGGCGGCCGTCAGCGAGGGGAAGTTTCGTTTCGTGGTGGTGAGGGATCCCATCAAGCGCTTTCTATCCGCCTATGCGAACCGCGTGGTACACCACCGCGAGCTCTCTGCGGAAAACATTCAGGCGCTGGCACTCCAGAAGAAAAAGCTCAAAATCAAGCCCGCCAAATTCCAGCCGGATCCCAGCCCCGGCCAATTTGTCGAGATGCTGGATCTATACCAGCGGATTCCCTCGATTCTCGTTCACACGCGGCCCGTGGCACCGATGATCGAGGATCTCGGACGGTTCACCAAGGTCTATCCCTTTGAATGCCTTGCCGAGCTTGAGGCCGATCTATCAGAATTCACCGGCCAGCCCGTCACGCTGCGTCACGCCCAGACGGGAGGTCCGAAACTGGACATCTCCTGCCTGAGTGCCGGGCAGTTGGACAAACTCCGGGCATACTACGAGGAGGACTACCGGCTGTTGCATGCGTTTTATCCATACGAGCGCATCCTGGGGGAATGGACGGAAAAGCACGGGAACTAACCGGCATCCACCTCACGCGCTTTCCACGCCATGAATACCACCAACCACGAGCACCAGAACAGGCGGAATGACGCCCGGAAGGACAAACTGCGGGCATCGGTCCTATCGCGGCTGGGGAGGAAACTCGCGCGTCTGATCGGACAGCGTCCCGTGCGGGAGGAACCCACGGTGCAAACCGACTGGCGGGCGATCATCAGCGGTGCCGAAGAGCGAAGCTGTCCGGCATCGGAGTTCCGCAAGCTCAGCGAGGAATTGCGCGTTGCGGGGCGCTTTGCCGAGGCCAACCGGATTTGCACCCGCGGAAACGAACTCCATCCCGGGAATCTGTGGCTCGCATTGATCCACGCCAAAATCGCCGATTCCATGGAAGATCCGTCCCTGAGTCTGGAACGCTGGCGGCGGGTAATCGAAATCGGAGGCGACAAGTCTCCGAGCCGGGCGTTCAAGAACGTCGCGGACGGTCTCCAGGCACAGGGTGATTTCAGCGAGGCGGAAGCCTTGGTCCGCCAAGGCATGGCGACTTATCCCGAAGATCCCAATCTTGAGGAAAGACTGGCCCGGATTTCTTACGCCGCAGGGTTCTCCGCACAAGCCATCGCCCGATGGACGGAATTGTTAGGCCGCCATCCCGGGATGGATGGAGCGTGGATTCACCGCCGCATCGGCGAGGCACTGTGCTCGGAAGGATTGCCGGACCGGGCGGCCGCTGCGTTTGAGGAGGGATTGGCGAAGTATCCCGAGGATGAGCGCCTGCTCAAGGCACTCGCTCGCGTGAATACCCCCAAGTTTGTTCCAGCGGCGGAAGTATCGATTCCGGCTGCGGATTTTACCGGCCATTTGTTCGGCGGCAAGGCGGAGTCTTTCGGACGCGGGACTTGTGCATGGTTGTTCGCGCTTGATGAAGCGAATCAGCATGTGCCCACAATGCTGAACTTTGCGGAGTGCGTCGCGCCTTTCCAAGACAGACTTCAGGCAGCCGAGGTGGACGTCTTTGCCGTGTGGGGAGCTTCGTCCAACCACCCGCACCCGCTGGCGGCACGATTGGCAAAAGCCACCGGCAAGCCACATTTATGTCTGGATGCCGGTTTTGTCGGTCCTTCCAGCCAAGGGACTCCGCACCTCTCGATCTTCGTTTACCCGGGCTCCAACTACTTCGACCGGACCCGCCCGTCCGCCTTGGAGGACCGGCTGAATTCGGGGGATTTCCACCTTGATCAGGACCAGCGTGAGCGCGCTGCGGCGTGCATCGCCCAAATCGCCCACCACCGCATCACTCCATACAACCATGCGCCAAAATCCGACCTTCGCGGACGTTTCCCGGCCAATGGCAGGAGACGAGTGCTGCTGGTGGACCAACGATTCGGCGATCTCTCAGTGGAGAAGGGATTGGGCTGCGGATCGACTTTCGAGCGGATGTTGGACGCGGCGCTCAAGCTGCCGGACCACGATGTGCTGATCAAACTCGATCCGGAAGCGGGTGCCGGAGGGCAGGCATCCTATTTCAGGCGCATACTGCCTGATCCCTTGCCGCCGAACGTGGCGGTGGTGGATTTCGAGGTAAATCCATTCTGCCTGTTCGAAGTGGTGGACCGGGTGTTTGTCTGCACCTCGCAGTTGGGATTCGAAGCGCTGATGGCTGGAAAGGAAGTGGATTGTTTCGGAACGCCGTTCTACGCCGGCTGGGGACTCACCAATGATCGCGCTGTGATTCCGCGGAGACGGCGGCGGCGCTTGATCGAAGAGATCTTCCACCTGTTTTACCTCGTGCATTCCCGGTATTTCGTCCCTGGACGAGGGGTGGCGGAAATCGAGGATCTGATCCAATACCTGGTAAAATCCGGATTGAAAAAATCATCCCCAACAGCTCTGGAAACCACCCATGACACTCCCATCCCGGATTCGTCCGCTTCCGAGGCCCTCAGGATTCTGATGATTCTCCCCAGCCCGCGGCAAGGGGCCTCGGGGCGCTACTTTCAGACGCTCGCGCAATCCCTCTGCCGCCTGGGCTGCCAAGTGCAAGTCCTGGCGGAAGGCAAGAACCCGACCATGGAGCACGGCGTCGGCTGGCTGCCGCTCGCGTTCGAAGGTGCAGGACTCGCCGCCTCGTTGCGGAAGGCGGTCATGGCGTTCGCACCCGACATCGTTTATGAAAACGGCGTCCGCTCCAGATCCCAGCGCGCCGCTCTGGAGGTTATGATCCTGACCGGTGCCCGGTTGGCGATGCAGTCCGAGGATGACGACCTCCAGGTTTATGAAACCCATCATGGCAAGGCGGCGGCGGCAGCGCTCACCCTTGTGGACAAGCCGGTGTTGACCCTGGATGACATCGCCCGTTACCTCGAACTCATCGACCTGAAACACAGCCTCAACGTGTTTCTCGAACCAAGCCATGACCGATGGGTGGAACCCTTGACACGGGCGCTCTGCTATCGCCTGGCCTCGTTGCACACCGCGATCTGGCAACCCTTCGAAGAACGGCTGGCCCGTGAATATGGTATGCCAACCCTGGTGGTGCCACCCGTCGCGGCGGCGGCGGATTTCGAGCGCATCCCGACAACACCGGACGAACGTGGACACCTTCTCGCACGCCACGGCATCGATCCGAACCGGGTGGTCATTTTCATCGGTGGGGCGCTCTACAGCTATTCCGACGAGTATGCCGTTTTCCTCGACGCCTTGAACCGGACCGTGGAAAAAACCAGCGGTTCCTTCGCGCTCGTCGTCACCTCGGGGCGTTCCGCCCTGCCTATCGCCCGGATGGCCCGGGAGCGGCTCCGCCCGGAAATCGCCTTTGCCGACATCGATCTCACCGCTGACGAAGATTACATGGGACTCCTCAAAGCCTGCGACGTCGTCTGTTCGCCGGGCCTGCCCGACGATTTCAACCGCTTCCGACTTCCCTCGCGCCTGATCAAGGCCATGGCGATGGCAAAGCCGATCCTCACCTGCCGGTGTGGCTTCGGTGAATCCCTCGAAAATGGCTTCAACGCTTTCCTCATGGACGGAACCGACCCCGCAGAATGGGCGGAGTCCATTGGCCAGTGTCTGAATCAGGAAAAACGCTCTCAAGTCGGAGCACAAGGGAGGATTTTCGCCCGTCAGCATTTCGATAGCGACCGTGTGGCCGCCGCACTCAAGGAGAAATTTCTCACCGTCATGGAAAGCCCCCCCAGAACATTGGCGGACGGGATTTCCCATGGAATCCGCCGGCTCCGGTCTTCAGAAAACTTGAAACGCCGGGCCATCCCGGACGCTTGGCCGCCTGGCCACCGCGATGCCACGATGCGGGACGCCATTCGCGGGATCGCCGTGGAAAGCGGCCGCCTCGGCACCGTGGTCCACCTCGGCGCGGGTCACTGCGGCGAGTTCTGGGATTACTGCCGGCTCGGGACTCAAAGGATGCTTCTTGTCGATGCCAGCGGGGAAAACGTTGCGGAACTTCAGAAGCTGGCGGACGCCGATGGCCGGATCATGGTGAGGCAGGCGGTGATTTCGGGCGGCAGCGGAAGCCAGAGCGCATTTGTCATGCGGAATGCCCGCACGGATGGTGCTGGCGGGGAACAACTCTCGCTACTCCCACCAGATCGTTTCCTCGAACTCATGCCTGCATTTCGCGTCATCCGGCAGGACACCGTCACCACCACCATCGCCGGTGTCTGCGATGGACTCGAACTCAGCTCGCCAGACAATCTTCTCGTATTGGAACTCAACGGGGTAGAGGCCTCGGCACTCGCCGTCACTCCCGCCACTTGGCTGTGCTCGTTCCGCTGGATCGCCCTGCGCGCATCGGATCCGCCCCTCTTCGAAGGAGGCACAACCCCGGACGAAATCCGTTCGCTGATGCGGAGCGCGGGATTCGAACAAGTCGCCACCCCGCCAAACCATGGGGAAGCGGCCGCCTTGCTGTTATTCCAAAGATCCGGTGCTGCGGGAACCTGCAGTTGAAAGGGTCAACAATCCGGTTCCCAAGCCTTGTTGGCACCTGATTAGCCTTGCCTTGCCAACCCAAAAGCTTTCCCTTGCGCCCGCGTGGAAGCTCAGGGGCGTTACCACAGCCGCATCCAGAATCGCTGTATATGAACAAGGTTATCATTGTCGGACACTCGCTCCTCGGCGTGGCGGAAGTTGCACAACAGATGCAGTGTCTGGGAATGAAACCTCCGCTCCCCTCACGGAGTGACGGAATGCTTCCCAATGAGATCACCGCCGCCCTATGCCGGGCGCACCAAACACCGTCGAGCGACATTCCGACGCGTGAGTCGGACTTCCAGCAGATTGCAACCGGACCGGTCTGGCATGGCATGGCGCGCGACCTCCTGCTCGGGAACCAGAATCAGGAATTGTGGGGCTGGGCCGACACCCAGTCGATCTTCCTCCTCGACTATTGGTCCCAACTCGACCCGCTCATGGCCTTCGTGCTCGTCTATGATGAACCGCAGCAAGCCTTGGCGGAAGCCGCCTCTCTCGACGCCGGCGGCCCGGATGAGCCATGCATCCAGCAACGCTTGGACAACTGGACGGCCTACAACGGCGTGTTGCTCCGCTTTTTCCTGCGCCACCCCGGGCGATGCCTGCTGGTGAATGCCCGCCAGATCCCATGCGCGCGGGACCAGTTTTTCCAGCAAGTGCGAGCACTCGTCGCGACCGCACCTGCCGCCGATGATCTCGGAGCCGCTCAAGGGGGGCCTTTCGCGCCAGTGGCCGCCGCGCTTCAAGAGGCACTCCGAATCACCACTTGCGAACCGGCGGGAGCCATGCGGGCCTTGCTCGCCAAGACTGCGGAATCTTGCATGCTGGATCAACTGCTTGCGGACTGGCCCGCCTGCACGGAGCTCTTTAACGAGCTGCAAGCCTCTGCAAATCTGCCCCTGCATCGGGATCAAGCCGACGCATCCGGGATCGAACCCGCGTGGAAGTCCTTGGTCAAACAGCGCCGGACAGCCTGTGCCATCATCTCCCAACTCCATGACGAACGGTTCCTGCTGATGAGCCAACTGCATCTGGCACAGGAGGAACTCGAGCATCTCTATCTGAAAAATAAGGTCTGGAAAAAGCCGCCACCCAAGACCCGGAAGGCAGCGGCCCCCGGCGCCCTCCTCGGTGCTGCGGACCGCGTCAAGCAACAGCTCTCCTACCGCCTCGGCTACACCGTCGTCAAACGGTCCCGCAGCCTCGGTGGCTGGTTGGGCATGCCCTTCGCCCTCGCCGGCGAAATCCTCAGCAATCGTGGCGAACCACCCAAGAGCAGCTCGAAAAAACTGCCGCCGCTCCACACCTATGACGACGCCAAAGAAGCGGAGCGCGTCAAAAACCAACTCTCGTACCGGATTGGCAACTCACTCATAAAACACAGCCGCAGTCCTTTGGGATGGATCAAGCTGCCATTTGCCCTCCGCCGCGAATTCCGCGCTTTCCGCAAAACTCGTGGAAACCAACAATCATCCCGTCCTAGCTGACCTCATGAATTCCACCTCTTTGAACGCCTGGCTCGAGACGCTCCAAGCCGTGGCTCCTCCGCAGGGCGCTCTCCTCGTCGGTGCCGGTCCCGGCACCAGCCCATTGGTCCGCTGGCTGTTGCAGGCATTACCCGGCCATGTCTGCCTCGTTGAGGCGGACCCCAACCGTTTCCGCAGCCTGCAACGCAACCTGCCCGCCCGTGCCGGATGGAGTCTGTGTTGCGAAACCGTGGCTCCCAGCGCAGCCCCCGTTCCGTTCCACCACCTCAGCAACCCGGCCGAAAATGGCCTGCTGCCCTTGCAGGCGCTGCAAAAACTCTGGCCCAATCTGCGGGCCGCAGACTCCGACGAACCACGGCCTGGCACCACTCTCGCCACACTGCTTGCCGGATCCGCAAATGCCACGAACTGGCTGCTGATCGACTGCCTTCCCGCCGCCCCCTTGCTGCAAGGTGCGGGACCGGCCCTGGGCAGTCTTGACGTCGTAGCCGTAAGAGTCGTTTTAGACGAATCCGCGGCCATTCCCAGCGCACAACATGCCACTGCGGACACCCTGTTGAAGCAGGCCGGCTTCCGCTGCGTCCATCGGGAGCCGGAACGCCATCCCGCTCTGGCTCTGGCCCTCTATCTGCGAGACATCCGCGCAGCTCAATCCTCGAAACAACAGCACATCGAGCAACTCGAAGCCGAGTTGCTCGAACTTAAATTTCGTGCGCGCCAGCAGTCCGAAGAACTCGCCAAGGCCGAAAACCAGATCTCCATCATCCAGGAATTGTTGGTGCCCGCGAACCCCTCATGAACCAGACCGCCATGGGTTCCCTTCATCCGCCATCGCTCTCCTCATCGCCACCGGACGGACCGGTGGAGCACTCGCAGGCCCTCTGGCTTCAAGGCGATTGGCAAAGCTTGTGCCGGATCACCCGGGACGCTGTGGAACACCAACCGCAGCGTGGTGAACTCGCCCTTTTCACCGCTGCCGCACACCACCAGCTCGGCCACCGCGATGAAACCCTCCACTGGTCCCGCCTTGCTCTCGATTGGGGCTGCAACACGACCGAACTCGCACGAATCCTGATTTCTGGAGTCCACAACACGCTGGGACGCTGCGCCGCCCTGCTCGGCGATCCGCAACGCACGGCGACCCACTTCCATCAGGCGGTGATCTCTGGCGTGGCACCGGAGCCGCCGCTTGCCTGCCACTCCAGAACCGTTTGCGAATTGGCAGGTCTCGGCCTGATGGAAGAAGCGACTGGACTCGTCGAGCGACAGATCCAACAGCTTCAGGATCAGGTCCGGCCGGGCGGCGGGCTGGAAAGCCACGTCACCATCCTGAAATCCGAACTCGAAATCCTCAAACAAGAACTCTCACTCGCCCAGCGACGCGGCCAACTGCGCGGCGGCGAGACGTCCGGGCAGCCCGCGCCAACCAGCCTCGGGGAACTGGAAGCACGCTGGCTGGAGGATCTCCGCAAGCAGGCCACCTCGCAAATCGGCCAGGACCTCTGGGTCTTGGAAAAAACCCGCTACAAACGGGGCGGATACTTCGTTGAATTCGGAGCCACCGACGGCATCCTGCTCAGCAACACCCACCTGCTCGAAAAGGAATTCGGCTGGCGGGGCCTGTGTGCCGAACCAAATCCCAGGTTTTTCAAGGAACTCGAAAAAAACCGCCTCTGCACCGTGGCCAATACCTGCATCGGAGCCACCACCGGTGAACGCGTCGAATTCATCTTCGCCGACGCCTACGGCGGCATGGCGCACGATGCGGACAGCGACAACCACAAAGCCAAACGCGAGGCCTATCGGGACGCTGGCGACACCGCCACGCTCACCACCATTTCCCTACATGATTTCCTCAAGGCCCATAACGCGCCCAAAACCATCGACTTCATCAGTATCGACACCGAGGGCAGCGAGTTCTCCATCATCGAAACGTTTCCCTTCGAGCAATGGGATGTCCGCATACTGACGATCGAACACAACTTCACTGAACAAAGGGCCAAAATCCGCGCCCTGCTGGAAGCCCGCGGCTACGTTTGCCACGAAGCGCAATGGGACGACTGGTTCTACAAGCGCGAGGAGCCATGACCAGACCGCACTTCTTCCCGCCCATGATTCAGGAAATCAACCATCTCATCACAAGTGGAAACCTCACGGCCGCACTCGAGGTCACCGAACGCGCGATCGGCGGGCATGACGGCATTCATCTCTATCAGGAAAAGAAAGCTGAAATCCTTGTTCTGCTAGGCGACCGCCGTGGAGCCGCAAGAGCCATCCGCAAGGCCATCAAGCTGCGTCCGGACCTGCCGTATCTCCAACAGCGCCTCGCCATTCTGGCACCCGCACCGGCAACAGTTGCCCCAACCTCCGCCCACGGACTCGGCGGAAACGCAGCGCGCCCGCCGTTTTGCGGCGTTTTTGACCGCTATCCGGACCAAACCTGCAAACGGAAAGCCGAAGGCGGCCTCCGGCTCGGCGGAATCCTGAAGGCGGACACGGAGGATCATCCCCTCGTTTCCATCGTCACCGTGGTTTATAATAATCCGGCTTCCCTCGAACGCTGCCTGCAGTCGGTTTTCAATCAGGACTATCCGAATGTCGAATGCATCGTCATCGACGGTGGCAGCAACGAGCCAACCCTCGACGTGATCCGCGAGCTCGCGGATCGAATCGATTATTATGTCTCGGAGCCGGACCGCGGCATCTATCCGGCAATGAACAAGGGCATCCAGCTCGCCCGTGGCCGCTATGTCTGCCTGTTGAACTCCGACGACCACTACGCCAGCACCTTCATCAGCAGGACGGTTTCATTGGCGCGGGAGAAACGGAGCATGCTGGTGTTCAGCGATTACGTTCACGGCGAGCAGCCCGTCACGAGCCGCGGCGTCAACCCAGGCATTCTCTTGTGCAACTTGAACCTGAATCACGGTGCCTTTCTGGTGGACCGCCGTTGCTACGATCTCGTGGGACCCTATCCCGAGAACTTTAAAATCATGGGCGACGCCGTATGGATGCGAGCCGCATTCAAAGCAGGCGTGCGCTTCGACCATCTGCCGGAACCGCTGCTCACCTTCTCCGCCGACGGCCTTTCCTCCGGCGGATCGGCCTCGCATCGCGCGCTGTTCGTCTCCGAAGCGATCAAAAGCTGCCGCGCGGAGTTCGATTTCCTCGAACCCGAAGAGGCGGAGGAAATCTATCTGCTCCGTTTCAATCCGAAACGACTGCGGAGCGTCCTCGCAATTGCGGCGAAACATCACACGGAAGAGCGCTTCCGCGAGGCATTGGGGCGCTACCTCGAACACTGCTTCCGCGATCGCGACAACTTCCGCCTTTCCGAAAACCACTCACAGGGACTCTTTCCCCTATACCTTCAAGCCTGCGCGGAACTCGGCATCCCGGCGGGAGCGATCCGCATGGCCACCAGGAAAGGATGCTTCTCGGAAATCATCGCCTCCATCGACCGCGCGCTCGCCCTGCGCAAGCCGCGCAGCCTCACGACGATCCTGCACTTCGCCTATGTCTTCTCGGCTGCTTCCGAGACCTTTATCTACGACCTTCTGCTCCGCCTGGAGAACCAGACCGGATTCGACAACTTCGTGTTGTATGACCATCAGAAACTTAGCGACACCCGCCCCTTCGCCAAAGGCATCTGGATCCCTTGGGCGGACTTCCGCCCTGAAACGCGCGACGCAATCTACCAATACCTTATCGCCTCGCTCGAGCCCGATCTCATCGTCGCCCATTTCGCGCTGAATAGCTGGAAAATCGCGCAGCGCATCGAGCCACTGAACATCCGAATTCCCGTCATCAGCATGACGCACGGCATCGACGTCTTCATGCTCGGAAACGAGGGACCCTATCGCGACTACATCCTGAAGAAATACATTCATCGCGGCGATGCGCGTTTCACCGCGGTATCGAGCTATCTGCGCGACAGATTGGCCGGTTTCGGTGTGCCTCTGGAGAAGATCGACCTGGTCCCCAATTCCGTAAACCCACGTTTCCGGGCCCATCGGAAATCCGCGACGGCACGCGCTCCGGGTGACCCGGTGAAACTGCTTTCCATCGGCCGCCTCATCGACTGGAAGGGGCATCGGCACCTCATTCAGGCGCTCGCGCTGGTCAAGCCACAAACGCAGGTGAAGCTTACGCTCACCCTGGTCTATGCGAACGGAGAGGAACTTCTCCAAGAGGTGAACGATCAGATCGCAAGATTGAATCTGCAATCCTGCGTGGAACTCATTCCCTTCGTGGATTTCGAGACGGACGGGGATTTTTTCACCCGCTACGATCTGTTTGTCCATCCTTCGACGTTCAGCGGTGATGGATTGGAGCGCACGGAGACGTTTGGCATGTCGGTGCTCGAAGCCATTGCGGCGGGACTTCCCGTCATCGCCACCGACGCGGGCGGCGTGCCAGAAGTCATTGGTGAACCGAACCGCTTCGCCAGGATCGTCCCGCATGGCGACCCCGCCGCGCTGGCTGAGGCCATGCTCGCCGCCATTCATGATCCGGCCACGTTCGAGGACAACCATGAATATGCGGACGATAGGCTCGCGCGCTTCAGCGAAAAGGAGCAACTCGTAGCCCTGGCGCAATCGATCTTCCGCGTCACAGGCCGCAAGGTCGAAGCCGCGCTGTTCTCCACCAGCACTCTGCAGGGTGCCGGCTACGCCGCATACCGGCTTCATCGCGGACTGCTCGGCGGCGATATCGTGGCACCGACACTTCACACGACGATCCTCCGTCACAGAAGCGAACCGGGAGTCCGCTACACCCCCCATCCCACGATGAAGGCCGACGGTTGGAAAACCGTCCAGAACCCGGCGAACAGCTGGCCGGGACTCACGATGTTCACCCTCAATCAACCCGTGATCCTCAACAGCCGGTTGGCGGAATGGATCGAAGACGCAGACGTCATCAACCTGCACTGGACGGCGCGCTACCTGTCCATCGAAAACATTTCCTATCTGACCCGCTGCGGAAAGCCGGTGGTCCTCACCCTCCGCGACATGTTTCCGATCACCGGAGGCTGCCACTACTTCCACGGCTGCGACGGATGGACGAGGGAATGTCTCAATTGTCCCCAGTTGATCGACAACCTCGACAATCTGCCGGCGCGGGTTCTCCAGGCCAAACGCCGCCACTATGATTTCGACAATCTAACACTCGTTGCCCTGAGTCATCATTCCGCCGCGATCCTGCGCCGGGCTCCGCAGTTCCGGGAATGTCGTATCGAGATCATCGCCAATTCGATCGAAACCGACGTGTTTCATCCGCGCGGGAAAGCCACCGCCCGCGAGCGGCTCGGTCTCCCGCAGGATCGCAGGATCATCGCCTACGTGCCCTCGTTTTCGAGCGAGGTGAAAGGCTACCGTGAAGCCACTGCCGCACTCACCCGGTTGTTATCGATTCTGCCCGGCGAACCGCCTCTCATGCTGCTCGTCGGCCGGGACACCCCCGCGACGAATGACATTCCCTTGGAAAAACATGTCCTCGGATATGTGCATGACACCGAAGAGCTTTCCTACGCCTATTCCGCCGCGGATGTCCTGATCGTCCCTTCGCTTGAGGAAACCTTCTCGAACACCACTGCGGAGGCCATTGCTTGCGGCACGCCGGTTGTGGGATTCAAGACGGGGGCCATCCCCGAGTTGGCCATCGACGGCTGCACCGGCTACACTTTCGAGATGGGTGATATTGAAGGATTTGCCCAAGGCATTGCCAGTACGTTGCAAAACAGCGACATGAGCGCGAACTGTAGGAAACACGCCGTAGATTTTCTGCAGTTCGACCTGCAAGCGCGGCGCTACGAGAAGCTCTTCACCGAGGTCCTCGCACTCGGCACATCGCCCCGTCGCGTCTCTTCCGGGGTGGTGGCCGAATCGTTTCCTGAAACCACCGCCACCGTCACCAGACTTTTGAAAAACGCCCGGCCACCGGATGTTAGTGCGCCCTGCGGGCAAAGCGCCTCCACATGAAACTCACCGATAAACTTGCCGCGTTCAGAGCTTCCAGCCTGAAATCCATCGCTGCGACAGCCGAGGATCTGGCGGCAATCGGCATCATCAATCCGCGGTTTCTCAAGAGCTGTCTGTTCGAAACGTCGGTCAACCTTTCCTCCCAGATCATTTCGCGCAAACCGGGGGTTTTCATTGGTGCCTACAGTTACATGAACGACGGCGGTTACCTCCGGGACGGCGTCTTCATCGGCAGATACTGCTTGATCGGCCGAAGGGTGTCCCTCGGAGCCGGCAGCCATCCCACCGCAGGGCTCAGCACTCACCCGCAGCTCGTTTACGGCCACGGCCGGCCCTATTCGGAGGCCGAAGCGGAAATGCTCCATATCAGGAATCCAAGCCCATCACAAACCATCATTGGCAACGATGTCTGGATCGGTGACGGAGCGGTGTTAGTGGCCGGAGTTTCCATCGGAACCGGAGCCGTGATCGGGGCAAATTCGGTAGTGACCCGGGACGTTCCGCCCTATGCGATTACGGGCGGAGCACCGGCGAAGACCATTCGCCACCGCTTTCCCCCGGAGGTGGTTTCAAGACTGCTGGCCAGCGAGTGGTGGGAGCATCCCGTGGCGACATTGCGGTCCCTGCCAGTGAGCAACGTGTTCGAATTCATGGAAGCGGCCGCCGGAATGGGCACTGGCGCAATGCCCTCACCTGCGGAATTCGAGACCTTCACCTTGGCTTGACCGGACCGCACGGGTCACCGATCACCCCGGCTCTCTCCGACCATTCCCTCACTCCGCATGAGAGGAAAGTGGCGGCTTGCCAAGGGGCTTCGGATGGACGCGGCCGCCGCTGTGCGTGCCGACCGTGAAGCCTTGGCAGAACGCTAGCTACATGCACCTTATAGCGGCAAAGAAGTGCGACGCCTCCGTGATCTACACTCTCAACATGGACGACTTCCTGCATCTGCGTCGCGGCGATGACCCGGAGGTTCTGATTCCCTAGTCGCCCGCCACCTCAAGGGCGAAAGGAAACTCATCGCCCCACCTCCAAAAGGTAGCGCTGCACCGCCGGGGCAGCACGCCAAAGCGGGGCGCAAGAAGCGCCCAATTCCGGACCGAATGGCTTACCTTGGCATCCAGCTTTCACCCATCCTTTGGCATACTCTCTCAGCGAGAGAGCGCTACCGATCCACCTTCTTTTCCCCAACCAAAAATCAACAATCAAAAATCCTCAATCGTCATTCGTCAATCAATCCGCCTCCACCCCCGCTCTCCATCCATCCCGAAAAAATTCCCATCCGCATCCACCATCGTCCCGTCTGGGAAAAATATTGACCAAATCCCAGTTCCAACCGCGACCTGTCGAGCTATTTCAACCGACCGTTTGACGCGCCGCCGACCGAGGAGGTAGCGAGGAGTGACGAAGCCTATTTCAGCTGCTAAGGGTTTTCCGTGACCGCCGCTGAATATCGTAAGGCCCTTGACTCGCTGCCCTATGGCAAGCGTCTCCCTGGAGCGATCTATCTCATCGATCCTGGCGATAACTCGCAAATCCCATCCCTGCTCAGGATCACGGTCGCCGAACTCCGCAAGCGGCTGGAGATCGGCCCGGAATTCAACGTGCTGAAATTCCACACCA
>JBBRCO010000031.1:0-29439 GCA_038204755.1 Verrucomicrobiales bacterium | reverse complement strand
TCTGCCGCACAGCGTCCTGATTCAGGGCCGCGCTATGTCGGTCACTGGAGACGCCGGCGTTTATGGTGCCGCTGCCGTCGCTACCAACATCGGCGGTTTCATCGAAGCCTTGCGCCCGATGCTGGTTTGCGCCCAAGCCGGGGCAACCATCATGTCCGGGCTGACTTCCAACGTCGGGCTTCCCCGCCACAAGGCCGCATCAACGGCGACGTGGAAGGCTGAGAACGCGGAACTTGACGAGAAGACGCAGGAAATCGAACAGCTCTTGCTCACTCCCAAACGGATTGGCGCATGGACAAAGCTTTCCAAGCAACTCGTAGTTCAATCCTCGCCGGACGTTGAAAACTTCGTCCGTCGCGATTTGATGGAAGCGATTGCCGTAGGTTTCGACTATGCCGCGATCAACGGCACCGGGACCAGTGACCAGCCCCGAGGCATCCTCGCCACAGCGGGAATCGGCAGCGTGGCGGGAGGAACTAACGGGCTCGCCCCGACCTTCGCACACCTCACCGCGCTTGTCGCCGCCGTGGCCAATGCTAACGCCCTCGCAGGCCACCCCGGTTTCGTCTTCAGCACGAAGGTTGAAAGCAAGCTCCGCAGCACTGCTAAAATCAGCGGAACTGATAGCCGCATGGTCTTGGAGGAAATCCAAACGACCCTTGCGGGACAACCTTGGTATTCATCCAACAACGCCCCGGACAATCTCACGAAAGGAAGTGCTTCGGGCATTTGCTCCGCGCTCATCTTCGGAAACTGGCAAGACCTGATCCTTGCCAGCTTCGGCGGTGGCGTTGACGTGGTGGTGGATCCGTACACGCTCGCCACCACCGGGCAAACCCGCGTTGTCGTGAACAGCCTCGCAGACGTTGGTATTCGCCGCGCCGCATCGTTTGCCGCGATGAAGGACGCGCTTTGCGCCTGAACATTTTAGGGGCGGAGTTTAGGAGTATTTAGACGCCCCTTCAACGGGCCCGCAGAGGATAGGCTTCACGGTTCTGACTCTGCGGGTTTTTTTGAGTCATGAAACCGCCCTCCTATGCGTTCTATCGGAAAAGCCCGCGCTCTCAGCGTTTCGTGGTGATTCAGCTACGGCACCATGAGACAGGCGAGCAAGTGCCCGCCGTAGAACTTGGCGCATTCCTCGCGCTGAAACCCATCCGCACGGGATATTTCAAGATCAAAGCCGGCACTGGCTCGACGTTGTTTCTCACTCCCGAAGCATCGAAGGTCATGGCAGACGCTGGCACGATTGCACCGATCATGTCGGAAACCTTGGTCCATTGGCGCGACGGCGAGGCCGCAGAGAAGGAAACCTTTCGCGGGTAGGACCCGCATTCATGGAAAATGGAGAGTAGCCCCGCCCGGTGATTTCCACCCGCAGCAATGCGGCACCGGACGGGGTTTTCGCGCACCGCCACCTCGCGCGCGGGGAGGACAGGGGTGAAGGACAGAGGTGGCCTGCCTTTGTCCTTGTCCCGCTTTGAATTGCACAAAATCGTGCATTTTGGCGAAAACTTGTCCTGTTCCTTGTCCCGCTTTTAAATGCGCAAAAACGTGCATTTCGGTGCATTTTAGGGACAGGACAGGATATTTTCTAGCAAGATTGAGAAAGCTGTAATCAGCTAAAAATAAAGGCCTTAGAGCGAACTCTAAGGCCTTTTTGAAGAGTGGAGGCGAGGGGAGTCGAACCCCTGTCCGAAACGCCGTCAACACTGGCATCTACACGTTTAGCATGTGGTCTGGAGTTTCGGATGGGCTGGGCCCTCATGCGGCGTTGCTCATCCTAGAAACCTGTTTGATCTCGGAAAAACGCCCGGTTACCCGACGCTCATCCCAGCCTGCTGAGTGTTCGCCATCCCCCTCAGCAGGTGTCGGGGTTCTGACGTGGTCGTCAATTAAGCGGCCAGTGCGAGCTCGTTAGAGTCTGCATTTATTTTTTTTGAGCGGCTTTTTAAAGAGGCCAACCGATCAACCTCTACGTGCAACCAGCGCTTCAAGCATCCCGTCGAAACCAGAACGCCCCCTGTCGCTTGCGGACAACAGGAAGATGCACCGGATCCGGCATTTTACAATCGGAAATCTATAATTCGTCCGCAGCGGGCTTCTGGCAAGGGCTCGACTATCTCAGCGGGCCATGGATCGCAGGGGCCAGCGAGGTGATCAGGCCGTTGCTCAGGCGGTAGATCCAGCTATGAATCCAGATTTCCTGATCGCGCTCCCAGGCGTCCTCGAGAATGGTGGTGTGAGCGACGTGGCGGGCTTGGGCCAGCACGTTGAGCTCGCACAGGCGGTCCACGGCGGCTTCGGGTTCGAGCGCGCTGAGTTCGTCGCGGTGTTGGCGGCTGAGCGCGCGGATTCCGGCGAGCCAGTTATCGATCATGCCGTGGCGGATATTTTCCAAGGCCGCCTGCACGCCGCCGCAGCCGTAGTGGCCGCAGACGATGATGTGGCGGACTTTCAGGACATCCACGGCGTACTGCATTACGGCGAGCACGTTGAAATCGGTTTCCGCGACGATGTTGGCGACGTTGCGGTGGACGAAGATTTCACCCGGAGCGAGGCCGGTGATCTGGTTGGCGGGCACCCGGCTGTCCGAGCAGCCGATCCAGAGGTATTCTGGATTCTGCTGGGTGGAGAGTTTCAGGAAAAAATCCGGGTCGTCCGCGATGATCGAGTTCGCCCAGGAACGGTTATTGTCCAAGAGGTGTTTGAGCGCTTCCATGGTTGGTCTGCCCGAGGGTAGTTCATGGGCAGGCTGTTCGTCCACCGCCGGTTTCCGAAAAGCCGATGATGGGCCAAGTTGGCGCGGAGGATCGCGGTCGGCGGGTTGGGAAAGCCAACGGTTCGGGGGGCTGCCATTCCGGAAAATGTTTGATGGACCGAATGCTCACTCGCTCTGGAGCCGGAAGAATCTCTTGGGACGGTCCACTGGCACCGGCACCACGTCCTGATCGGAAAAGTTCGAAACCGGGGCGACGAGATCCTGCCAGGCGTCGATCAGGTTGTCCGATGCTTGGAGTCTCGGGTTCGTCAGCCCGGGTGGATAGGAAAGGACCATCACTCCGGGGGATTTTCCGATGCCGAGCCTGACATCGGCCAAGGCCACCGGGGTGGCGGCATGATAGAGGGTGAACGCGGCGATTTTGGGCGCGCCCTTGGTATCCTGCTGGAGACCGATATTGAGCACTCCGTCCGTCACCTTGATCCGATAGGGGCCGTATTTGTGCCACTCGCCTTTCGCCTGGTCGCCGATGCCGCCGGCGAGGAACTGCCCTTCAACGAGCAGCCGCATGTCGCGTGAATAGCCGGTCTGGTCCTCAACGATGAAGAGATAGAGATCATAAGTGCCGGCTGGCAGCGGTCTGGCGATACCAAGTTCCGTGTTTCCAGTGGCACTGAGGCGCAGGAGCTGGTTGTTGAGGAGCAGTCCCGTGGGTGCGTCTGGCGGCGGGTAGAGGGTGAGGTTTCCGCTGGTGGTGGCGGACTGGGTGTTGCTGATGGCGAGGCCTGCTGCGATGGCGTCCGGCTGGGATTGCAGGGTCACGCCGTCCACCTCCAGGGTGTCACCGTTCAAATTGACGCCGGATTGGAAAGCCCCGATGACCGAGGCTTTGACCGGCGGGGTGCCGGCGCTGCGGCCGTCCCCGGCGGTGGCCCGGGCGCGGAAGACATGCCGCCCGGGCGCGAGTCCGGACACTTCGAGTTGATAGGGTGGAGTGGTGACGGTGCCGAGCAGTTTCTCTCCGTCGAAAAACTTCACGCTTTCGATCATGCCGCCCGCCACCGAGGCTTCTGCGGTGAGTGTCAGGCTGGTGGCGTTTGCGGCAATGAGCGTGTTATAGGAAGGGCTGGTGAGCACCACATCAGGCCGCGGATCTCCGGCGAAAAGGCGGAGGGCCACATCCTCGATGTAGGCGGGGGAAACGAGAGTCCGCTGTCCGCTGCTGTGGGTGAATTCCGGCACGGTACCGATGACGAGTCCGGAACGGGTGTCGATCCATTGGCCGCGCCAGGTTCCGGCGGGCAGATTGATGATGAGGTTCGTCTGGGTGCCACCACGCAGATAGAGAGCATAGACGGATCCCGGCACTCCGATGGCGGTGGCCGCTCCGCCGGCAGGGACGCCGCCTGCGACGAACCCGGGCTGCGGAGCAAGGCTGAGGAGCGGCAATTCCTCAATGAACCAGCGCATTACGCCGAGCTGGTGGCGGATCGCCGGGCCGCCGCCGCCGGGAGCTGACTGCGATGCGATGCCATCCTCGCGGGTGGTGGTGAATGAATAATCGAGGTGGTTGAACAGCCCGCCGCCGGAGAGCAAGAATTCCCATGCCTCGCGGCGGTAAGGGAAATCCTCCTTGCCGAGGTTGCCGGTCTCGTCATCGCCCAGCGCGATGCCGAGACCGTAGTTCTGGACGGCGGCGTTCGGATAGGCGTAGTGAAAATTGAAGAGGGAGACCGAGGGGTGGGGATTGAGAATAACGCCCTGATAGTTCGAGACGTTCTGTGCGATGATGTGGGGGTGCGGGAAGGAATCGACGGTGGCGGCGAGTTCCTCGATGATCAGGTTCTCCCATGCCTGGGTGATGTTTTGCTGATAGGGTTCGTTGCAGACCTCGTGGATCACGTTGTCGAAGTCCCGCAGTTCCGTCGCGCACTTGCGGGCGAGGGCTTTCTGGAAAGGCACGAGATCGCCGGTGGGAGAGAAACAAGCGGCCCGCCCGCCGGAACCCACGTCGTTGATGTGGTTTACCGCATTCAGTGGCGAGAGGTTCCAGAGTCCGTCGTCATAGTAGGCGCCGAACAAGGTGAGTTCCACGACAATGCCGCGGCTGGAGGCGGCGTTGACGAAATCCCGCAGCCGATAGAAATACGCTGGATCCCACTGTGTCAGGTCGAACTTGTTTCCGCCGTCCGCCGCGCCGGGCTGACTGGTGCGTTTCCACGGTGCCACCGAGCGGCCGGGCATTGGGGACAGTGTGTTGTCTTGAATATTGAAGGAGCCGGTGGCTTCTCGATAGGTTCCGGTGAAGATGCGAACGTAGTTGAGTCCGGCGGACCTTGTCTCTTCCAGATAGCGGATGTAGTCGAAGTCCAGATTGATGACGGCTCCATAGTGCTCGGACGAGCCGACGAGCACCACCGGCCTTCCGTTATAGAGAAAGTAGCGGGGGTTGTCCGGATGGGGTTTCACCGGCTCCGCATCCATGGTGTGGAGGGTGAGGAGCAGCAGCGGGAGTAGCCCGCGGGGGACGGAGTGGACTGATGTTTTTTTGCCAAACATGGCCGGTCATGGTGGTTTGGGAATTCGGGGCGGGGGGGCCGGGATTGTAATCGCGGTAGGTTCGGTCGATTTTGGCGGAGGTCAACTTGAAACTCCTGCGATGCAGGAGTTTCTGTGAAGCGTTCCAGCCGGGCGGCTTGTGCAGCTCACTCGGGTGCCAGCTTCAGTCCGATTCGATAGAACATCGCGGTTTCCGGCGCTGCGATAACGCCCGGTTCCTCTGGATCATGAAATTCAACCATTCCTCCCGCAGCGACCGCCATTTCGCCGACAGGCTGCCAGTTGAGCAGATCCACCGACCGTTCGAACACATAAGTCCCCGTCGCGGTCGCGGTCATGCTTACGGTGATATCCCCGGGTGTTCCTGATAGAAGTGCCGGAGCCAGCGGTCCGGAAGGGGGATTCAGCTCGCCGTCAGGTGGCCCGGTCACACGAACGTGGTCGAGCAGAATATCGAGACCATGGGTGGTGGTGGACTGGTCGCGGAAGGTGAGGGTCGAGGTGGTGCTGTCGGCCACAAAGGTGAAAGTCCGGGTCTGCCAGTAAACCGTGCCGTTCCCCGGTCCCGTGACTGACACCACTTGTGTCAGCAGGCTGGCCGAGCCGCTTACGGTGACCAGAAGCTGCTGTGGATTCTGATTGAAGGCCAGCACACCCACATCAAACGTAAGCGTATGGATGGCTCCCGGAGTGGTGGGGAGGTTTTGTGTGAGAACGCCGTTAGCCGGCAGGTCCGAGCCATTGAAATTGACCCCGCCCGATCCGTGGGTCGCGAGGTTTCCTATGGTGTGGTTTCCGCTGATCGTCCAGCCGCTGTAGCTGGATTCGAAACTGCCGTTGACTAGCAGCTCTGGCCCCGTGGGTGCGGGTGGCGCACCGGTGATCCTCAGGGCGATGTCCTCGCTGTAGGTGGGTGAAACCACCGTGCGCTGTCCGCCCGTATGCACAAACTCCGCGATTGAGCCCGCCACGCCGCCGGTTTTCGTGTCGATCCATTGTCCGCTGTAAATTCCTGCGGGAAGGTTGATCGAGAGGTCGGCCTGGCTGCCGCCTCGCAGATAGACAGCGTATGCCTTGCCATAGGCTCCGATCGCCCGGGCGGCTCCGCCCGATGGAACACCGCCGGTTACGAAGCCCGACTGGGGAGCCAGGCTGGTGAGCGGCAGGCCTTCTAGCACACCACGCAGCACTCCTAGCTGGCGCCGGATCGCTGCGCCGCCACCGCCCGGGGCGGATTGGGTCGCGGTGCCGTTTTCCGAACTGGTGGTGAACGAATAATCAAGGTGATTGAACAGACCGCCGCCGGAGAGCATGAATTCCCACGCCTCGCGGCGGTAGGAGAAATCCCCTTGTCCGGCGAATCCTGTCTCGTCGTCACCCAGCGCGACGTTCAGCGCGTAATTCTGCGTGGCTGCGTTCGGATAGGCATAATGGAAATTGAAGATGGAAACCGAGGGATGGGGGTTGGTCACGACGCCCTGATAGTTGAAAACATTCTGCGCGATCAGGTGACGGAACGGCAGCTCCGCCCCGGTGGCTGCCAGTTCGTCAATGATGGCGGATTCCCATGCCGGCGGCACATTTCCGACATAGGGTTCGTTGCAGGCTTCATAGATCACATTGTCATAGCCGGCGAGTTCGGTCGCGCACTTGCGGACGAGGGCTTTCTGGAACGGCAGCAGGTCGCCATTGGGATTGTAGCAGTTGAGGCGTCCGCCGGAGCCCACGCCGTTGATGTGGTTCGCTCCGTTCATGGGAGAGAGGTTCCAAAGCGAGTCATCGTAGATCACGCTGAAAAATGTCAGCTCCACGACGATGCCGCGCTGGCCCGCTTGGGTTACGAGATCCTTCAGCCGTGTGAAATAGGCGGGGTCCCATTGGGTCAGGTCGAACCTGTTTCCGCCGTCCGCCGCTCCGGTGACCGCCGTGCGTTTCCATGGTGCCAACGAGCGGGCGGTGGGAGGAGCGAGCGTATTGCTCTGGATTCCGAACGAGCCGGCGGTCTCCCGATAGGTTCCGCTGAATATTCTAATGAAGTTGAGCCCTCGGACACGCGTCTCTTCCAGATAGGGCACGTAATCGAAGTCGAGATTGATCAACGCTCCATAGTGCTCGCTGGAGCCCATCAGCACCACCGGGTTCTGGCGAAAAAGGAAGTAATGCCTATTGTCCGGATGCAGCTTGATGGGTTCCTGCGCCGGCAGTGCGGCCGTTGCAAAGATTGCGCATAGAGCGGCGGCCAGACAGGAATGAATTTTGATAGTTGTTGGATTGTGTAGTGTTTTCATGCTTCGTCCTCGTTGTGTCAATTCCGAGGGGGCAGGAATGATCAGATTGGTGGATTGCGCGGATCCCGCGACGGAGGTGCGCAGGGTCTGGGTTTCCTCCATCCACTATTGCAGCGCGAATGCCGCATCCCGCGTGCCGCTCGAACACCTGTGGCTTCAACGGCATACAGAAATCACCTCAAAGACTGGTGTGCTCGATATAACCGCACAATGCAGTGAATCCGTGCAATGGGCACGTCCGCTACGGGCCCCGCGCTCCAGAGCGGTTCAGGCTGACACGCAGGCCGCGCGTTACAACAAACACATGCCCTGATGCGGATTTCCATAACTCACTCCGCATATCCTACGGAAATGTTGAATCTTCTTTCGGGCACCCCTCAGTCATCTGGGCACAATGCATTTGACGCGCTCCTCCGCCGCCGTCAGTTTCACCCTGATGTTTTTTGAAACGAAGCGGGTGGGGGCGATACGCAGGGCTCCTTCGGGAATATTTGCTGCCATTTTCGTGATGCCTGCGCCACCCCATCTAACCGACTGAGCTTTTGGAACCGCGTGGCAGAGTGATGAAGTGGAATTACCCGCGGGAGCTTCCGGTGGTGGAGCACCGGGAGGAAATCCTTGCGGCCGTGCGCGCGCATCCGGTGGTGGTCATCGTCAGTGAGACCGGCTCGGGAAAAACGACGCAGCTCCCAAAAATGGTCGCCGAGGCGCTCGGTATCGACGGCGGACGCATCGGCTGCACCCAGCCCCGGCGGATCGCGGCGGCCAGTGTTTCCAAGCGGGTGGCGGAGGAGTTGAACGTGCCGCTTGGCGACTACGTCGGCTATCAGGTGCGCTTCGAGGACAGGACCTCGCGCGAGACACGGATTAAATTCATGACCGATGGCATCCTGCTAGCCGAGACGCAGGGCGACCGTGATTTGAAACAATACGAGGCGCTCATCCTCGACGAGGCGCACGAACGCTCGCTGAACATCGATTTCCTGCTAGGCTATGTCCGCCGCCTCCTCGACCGGCGGAAAGATCTGAAACTCGTCATCTCCTCCGCCACGCTCGATGCCGGGTCGTTCTCGGAGTTTTTCACGATCAACGGCGTGCCAGCGCCGGTGATCGAGGCACCCGGGCGGATGTTTCCGGTGGCCGAGTTTTTCCTGCCGCCCTTCGACGATGAGGATCTGTCACAACACGTCGCGCGCGCGGTGGATTATCTCGGCGAGGTGGAACCTAACGGCGATATCCTCGTTTTCCTCCCCGGCGAGCGCGAGATCCGCGAATGCGCCGATGTGCTGGATGGACGCAACTACCGTGGGACCGAAGTGCTGCCGCTTTTCGCCCGCCTCGGCCTCGGCGACCAGCAGCGCGTTTTCAATCCCGGCAACAAGCGCCGCCTCGTCCTCGCCACCAACGTCGCGGAAACATCACTAACGATTCCGAGGATCGCCTGCGTGATCGATTCCGGCATCGCCCGCGTGAGCCGCTGGAGTCCGGGAAAAGGCGTGCAGCGCCTGCAGATCGAGCCCGTTAGCCAGGCCAGCGCCCGCCAGCGGAAGGGCCGCTGCGGCCGCGTGCGGGATGGCGTCTGTGTCCGGCTCTACGAGGAAACCGAACTCACCGAACGCCCGGAGTTCACCGATCCCGAGATCCGCCGCAGTTCTCTAGCAGGCGTGATCCTGCGGATGAAAGCGCTCGGCCTTCCCGAGATCGACGAGTTTCCCTTTCTTGATCCACCCGCGCCAAAAGCAGTGTCCGAAGGCTACCGCACGCTGAGGGAGGTGGGCGCGCTCGATAGGGAAAAGCAGCTCACCGACCATGGCCGCCAGATCGCACGGCTGCCGGTCGATCCGCGCCTTGGCCGCATGCTGATAGAAGCGCGCAAGGAAGGATGTCTCGCGGAGGTTTTACCCATCGTCGCCGCTTTGGAGTCGAATGATCCCCGCGAGCGCCCTGCCGAGAAGACCCGCGAGGCGGATGCCGCGCACGCCCGTTGGAAAGACGGCGATAGTGATTTCGTCAGCATCCTGCGCATGTGGAGCGACCTCGGCCGTTTCCGCGACGAACGCGGACGATGGAAGCGCAACGCCCTGCGGAAATACTGCGGCGGCGCTTTTCTCAACGCCCGGCGCGCGATGGAGTGGGCGAACGTCCGCGACGAACTCGCGGATCTGTTGGAGCGTGAGTGGAAGCTGAAGATTGGTGAGATCAAGGACGGGATTTCATCACCTGCCGGATACTCCACGCTGCACAAGGCGCTTCTATCAGGTGTGCCGCGGCAGTTCGGGTTGTGGGACCGCGAGTCGAAAAGTTATCGCGCGGCGAACGGCGGATTCTTCGCGGTGTTTCCCGGCTCCGGCCTGTTCGCTCTGCCGAAACGTTTCGAGTGGGTGATGGCGATGGAACTTGTCGAAACCACCCGGCTGTGGGCGCGGCGCGTCGCGAGGATCGAGCCGGAGTGGGTCGAGCAGGTCGCGCCTCATCTTTGTAAAAGCAAATATGGCGAGGCGCACTGGGATGAAAACCAGGGAGCCGTCTATGGCAAGGAAACCGTGATCTGCGGTGGCCTGCCCGTGGTCGCGGGGCGGCGCATCCATTACGGCCGCGTGGATGCGAAGGCTGCTAGAAATATCTTTCTGCGAGAAGGCGTGGTCGGCGGTGGATTGCGGAAACGTTGCGATTTTCTCGATCACATCAATGAGATGCGGGTCGAGATCGAGACCATCGAACAGAAACTGCGCAGGCCCGGCGGCTTGTGGAGTGACGAGGCGGTGATCCGGTTTTTCGAAGCGCGGATTCCCGAGGATATCAACACCGCGGCGGCCTTTCACAAGTGGCTCGAGAAAAACGAGAACATGCTGATGCTGGCTGTCGCCGATGTGGTGGACGAGGATTTCGACGGTCTCGGGCTCGACGGATTTCCCGACTCGCTCCGTCACGGCGACGGGGAATACACACTTTACTATCACACCGCGCGGGGCGAGCGCGACGACGGTGTGACCCTCGGTGTGCATGTGGACCAACTGCCGCAATTTCCCGACTGGCTGCCCGCTTGGGGAGTGGATGGAAATCTCCGCGAGCGGGCGGAAATCCTGCTGCGCTCGCTGCCGAAGGACTACCGCCGGATCTGCCAGCCGATCAGCCCTGCTGCGGACGGTTTCGCCGATCTCTGGAGCTTCGCACCGAAGGACCGCCCGATTTTCCAGGCTCTATCCGAACACCTTGAGGACCGGAACGGTGCGCACATTCCTGCGGATGAATATGATGTTAGCAAACTGCCGCCTGAGCTCGTCACCAAGATCTGGGTCTGCGATGACGATGCTCAGGAACTCGCGATGGGCGACGACGTGGCAGTCTTGAAACTCCAACTCGCCGACCGCATGCGCGTGCGCTTCGAGGCCGCAGCGAATGCGGACATCGAGCGCAAGGGCATCAGCACATGGGACGGCGAGAGTCTGCCGGAGCTGGTCATGACACCGGGTGGTGCCGCCTATCCGGCGTTGGTGGACGAGGGGAAAACCGTCGGCATCCGCGCCTTTTCGAATACACCGGAAGCGGCGGAATCGCACCGCGCGGGTGGCGCGAGATTGCTTTGGCTGGCGCATCCGGATCAGGTGGCTTACCTCACAAAAAAATTCCCATTAGGAATGATGGCGAAGGTGGAAATGCCGAGACTCGGTGCCGGCGGGACCTCGCTGGCCGATCTGATCCTGCTGGCGGCGGAAGGCGCGGCGGGCGGAGTTTTTCCAAGATCTCCTGCTGAATTCAGTGCTCTCACAGAAAAGGCGAGGGGCCAGTGGTATGAGGCCGCCGCGGTCATCGGCAAGGCGATGGATGAAATTTTCGAAATTCTGCCGGAGATCCAGCGCTGGATCGCCGCGAACCGAAAGGATCGCAACTTCGGTGAGATCGCGGAGGATTTGGAGGAACAACTGGCGTGGCTTTTCCGCAGCAACTTCGCCTGGCGCGCGGGCTTCAACAGCTTCCGCGAATACCCGCGGCGGCTGCGGGCGATCCGTTCCCGGTTAGGGCGGCTGGCGTCGCTGCCGATCGTGAAGGATTTGGAAAAGATGGACCGCTTCCGGCGTCTGTGGGTTCCGTGGTTCCGATGTCATACCGCCGATAGGGAAGACCCGGCGCATTGGCCGGCCGGTTGGGCGCTGGAGGAATACCGGATCTCGCTCTTCGCTCCGGACATTCCTTTGCAAGGCAAGGTTTCCGAAAAACGGTTGGAGGAGATGATTCTCGGATAGTTCAGTGGATAGATGTTTGGCTTGCCCGCGTGTTCTCCACCCAGCTCATTTGCGAAATCTTTGTTTTTTCAGGAAAAACGAATTCACCAGTGGCTGCTGCGTGGATTCCATTCCGGGTAACTTCAATGACAGCCAGACCGATTGGATTTTTTTTGCCGGCGTGGTCTGCATGGTTTTTCTGGACTGGCCTGGTTTTTGGAGGGGAGGCCAATCAGGGAAGGGGTTTGAAAATCCGACGGAGACAGCCGGAACACACTTCCTAACTCAAAAACCCGGTGAGCGGGCTGGTGGCGTGGGCGTGGTCGCTGGGTTCCGGGAGGCCGAGTTCGTAGGCGGTGCGACCGGCTTCGACGGCTTGTTTGAAGGCGATGGCCATTTTTTCCGGATCGCTGGCGATGGCGATGGCGGTGTTGACGAGCACGGCATCCGCACCGAGTTCCATGGCTTCGGCGGCGTGGCTGGGGGCACCGAGTCCGGCATCGACGATGACGGGGACGATGGCCTGCTCGATGATGATGCGGATCTGGTCGCGAGTGACGACGCCGCGGTTCGATCCGATGGGTGCGCCGAGCGGCATGACGGTGGCGGTGCCGACTTCCTGGAGGCGCTTTGCCAGGACGGGATCGGCGTTGATGTAAGGGAGGACGGTGAAGCCTTCTTTGACGAGGATTTCAGCGGCCTTGAGGGTTTCGATAGGATCGGGAAGGAGGTAGGTGGGGTCCGGGTGGATTTCGAGTTTCACCCATTTCGGCAGGCCGGCGGCATGGGCGAGGCGGGCGAGGCGGACGGCTTCTCCGGCGTTCATGGCTCCGCTGGTGTTCGGGAGGAGGAGGTATTTTTCGGGATCGATGAATTCGAGGATATTGGCGTAGGGATCCTTTTTGCCGGTGAGATCGGCACGGCGGAGGGCGACGGTGACGATCTGCGTGCCGCTGGCGGCGAGGGTTGCGCGCATGGATTCGTTAGACGGGAATTTCCCGGTGCCGAGGAAGAGACGGGAGCTGAATTCGCGGCCGGCGATGGTGAGGGTGGACATGGAGGAATTTGAGATTTCAGATTTCAGATTTGAGATTTTCCGTAAGCCAGGATTCGAAGGCGGCGTGGTCTTTGAGATCGTATTGCCAGGTGCGGAAGCCGAGCTTGCGGCCGGTGGCGACGTTCTGCGGGAGATCGTCGATGTAAAGGGTGTTGGCGGGATCGAGGGCGTGGGTGGCGATGGCGTATTGATAGATTTCCGGATGGGGCTTGATGGAGCCGGTGAGGAAGGAGATCACGCCGTCGTCGAAAAGGGAGAATTGGGGAAATTCCTCGAAGATCCACGGGTAGTGGATGGCGTTGATGTTGGAGAAAAGAATGAGGCGGTGGCCGTCCGCGGAGAGTTTGCGGATGCATTCCCACATTGGTTCGTTAGGCGTGAAGATCTGCTGCCAGGCGTGGTGGAACTGGGCGGGCGTGGCGTCGCTACCGAGCACGCCGAGCGCCCAGGTGACGTAGCTTTCCACGTCGATCCTGCCGGTTTCAAACTCATCCTTGCGCTCCAACAGGCGGGTGAGCCGGGCGGTGGGATCTGGAGTGCCGGGCGGGAGGAGACGGGTGAGCGAGGATTCGAAATCAAAATCGAGAAGCACGCGGCCGATGTCGAAGAGGAAGGTCATGGGAGAGGTGATCGTGGATGGCGGATAAGGGATTGTAGGTGGGAGAGAAGAGAAGATCGTCATTCCACTGCCTTCGATCTTCGGTCCACGATCTCTGTCAGGATGAATCGTGCGGCGGCGATGGCTCCGGAGTTGCGGCCGTGGCGGATCAGGGCGTTTTTCATGGCGCGCCAGCCAGCGGCGTGGTCGGCGAGGAGATCGGTGATGGCGGCGGCGAGCGCGGGGCCGGTTTCTGCGAGGTGGCCCGCGCCGATGGCTTCGAGCAGGTGGAGATTTCCCTCCTCCTGGCCGGGGACGAGGTGGTGGATGAGCATGGGGCAGCGGGCGGCGATGGCTTCGTGGGAGGTGGCTCCGCCAGCCTTGCCGACGACGAGGTGGTGGCGGTTGAGGAGCTGCGGCACCTTGCGCGTCCAGCCGATGAGGCGGACGCGGTGCGGGTGGGCTTTTTGGATTTCCCGGGCATCGCGGTAGAGGAGGCGGACGTTGCGGCCCATCACGATGGTGAGGATGACGGCGGGCGAGGCGTCGAGCAGGGCGCGGCAGTGGGTTTGGAGGAGTTTGCGCTTGGCGGTCGGGAAATAGAGGATGCGGAAGGGGATGCAGGCATCGGTGGGCTCGATGGGGCTGAGTTTCGAAAACGAGGGATTCACCGGGAAGCCGGTATCGATGATTTTTTCCGGAGGGAGGCCGCTGCGGATCATGCTCTCGCGGGTGGCGGGATCAGTGACAAACCAGAAATCCGTGGGCAGGCGCAGCCAGGAGGCGTTAATCTCGATGGAGTCGGTGATGATGGTGAAAACGGGTAGTTTTTTCCCGGTTTTCGCGAAAATGCGCGGCAGGAAATACGGGTAAAGCGGGAAGGTGCTGACGATGACGTCCGGCTGGAAGTCCCCGATGAGAGTGGTGAGGGCCTTTTCCGGCGCACCCATGATCGGCGAGCGCTTGCGGCTGAAATCACAGCGGTCGGTGGAGCGGTAAATGGCAGCCCAGAGCCGGGGAAAATGCGTGATGCAGTAGCGGTAGGCCGCAGCAACGAGACTGGTAAAACGGGGCAGACCGAGCATGCAGGGATCGCTCACCTGGGTGGCCGCGCCCATCGCATCGAGGGCCAGCGCGAGATTCCTGGCCGCGCTGTTGTGCCCCTCGCCGAAGGCAGCGGTGATGATAAGGATGCGCGGAGAGGCGGGCATGGCGGTGACGGGGAGAGATTTAGAGTGAGAGTTGCGTTGCGTCGATGGGCTTTTACGCTTTTCCTACCGCTGCAAATGGCACGCGAGGAAAAAAAAGTCGAGCTACGGCCGGAGAAGCAGGAGGTGAAGATCCGCCCCGCCGTCGTCATCCGGCTGGAGAGCGAGGAAACCTTGCAACGCGCAAAGCCGGTCCGCATCGGAGCGCAGCCGCTGGAAAACAAGCGTCCCCGGCGGCTGGGCTTGCCCTCGCGCGAAGAAGGGGAGATGCGCACCTACCAGCCGGGCATCGAGGCGCTGATGGAGACGGATGCCGGAAACTATGACCAACTTGAAGCGAACTGGGGCGCGCACTCGATGCACCACCGGTCCATTCCATGGGGGTGGTTCGTATTGATCGCCCTGCTGCTGGCGGGCGGCGTCATCTGGTCGTTGAGCAGCGTCAACGACGCGGACGACAGGGCCCACGAGATCCGGATCGCTGCGGAAAACGTGCTGATCGACGATGAAAAGGAGGACCGCGAGGCCGCCGATTTGATCGACACGATCCACCAGACGACGCAGCGGTTTTTCGACGCCACCACCATCGACTCGCTGCTAACATTGGTCCGGCAGCCGGACCGCGTGCGCCCGTTGATGGAAATCCGCTTCGCGGGCAAGCCCATGGCCCCGCACCGCCTCCGGGAGTTCCGCATGCTGCAGCCGCTAACGCTTGATAACCACGGAAACTTCTGGATGGCTTCCGTGGAACTCGACAACAGCGAAGTCCAGAATCTGATATTGGAAATCCTGCCATCCGGCGAGGCCCGCGTCGATTGGGAGACGCTCGTCTGCTATCAGCCGATGAAGTGGGATGACTTCGCGCTGCAAAAACCCCGCAGCACCTCCATGGACTTCCGCGTTTACGTCGAGCAGGACAATTTCTTCAGCCACGAATTCGCCGATTCCCGCCGCTGGAACTGCTTCCGGCTGACCGCGCTGGGCAGCGAAGAGACGCTCTTCGGATACACCCCTGCGGACAGCGGGCTCTCGCAGGAAATTCTCAGCCAATTCCAGCAGAACGGCAGCCTCAAGGCATCGATGATACTCCGACTGGTCATTCCCGAAGGTATCCAGTCGCACAGCGGCGTCGTCATTGAAAAACTCATGAGTCCGCGCTGGCTCTACATGGATCCACCCGGATCCGGATCCTGATTCCGTCCCACTCCCCTGTCTCCGCCTGCCGTGATTCAAAAACAACCGCGCACCCTGCTCGCCCGATTTTCCGCCGTCCTCACCGGTGCCTCGATTTTCCTCACGATCCAGTATGGCCTCGCCCTCTGGCATCTCGCGACCTCATCGGGTGGAATGGAAAACAAGTTCAGCGCCCTCGCCCGCGACCAATACATGGACTTTCTGGTTTACCAAAACCTCCAGATGCTGCTCGCCTACGCGGTGCTCGCCCTCGCCGCCGCTGTGATCGTCCAGCCATTCGCCGATGCCTGGGCCCATTACTCGGTCCACCGGGAAAAGACCTCCGCCGTGGTCCGCGGGTTCCTCCTAACCGCGCTCCTTCACGGTTATTTCACCCTCCGGCTGGTGGAAACCCGCCCTTATTTCCTGAGCGAGGGCGAATACGGCCATTGGTATTACAAGGCGCTGGATTTCATCCCTCTGGTCATCAAGCCAGCCACACTTTTCACGCTTTTCACCCTCCTGCCGCTCGCCGTTCTCCTGATCGCCCTCATCTGGCAGATCCGCACCCACGGCCGCAGGGGATGGGCCATCGCCGCAGTCGTGTCCGCCACGATCGTAGCCTGCCTCGGCATCGATCTATCAAGCACATCGCCGCCGCCCGCCGCCTCCACTGCTAGCGGAAAGCCGCTCAACTTCATCATCATCGGCTCGGACTCGCTCCGTGCCGACAGCCTCGGCTGTGCGGGATACCGGCCACAGCGCTCCGACGGCCTGGCGGCGGCCGGCGTCTCCCCGGCGATCGACGCGCTGGCAGCGAGGTCCGCGCACTTTCAAAACTGCTACACCGCGATCGCCTCCACCATGGAGTCCGGCACGCAGTTGATGACCTCCCAATACCCACAGAGCCACGGCATCCGCTACATGTACCCGGATAAGGCGACGGTGGAGGCCATGAAAAAACGCACCGTTCCCATCGCCCGCCTCCTGCGGGAAAAAGGCTACGACACCACCGCCATCGGCGACTGGTGCGCGGGATACTACGAGGTCGTCGGTCTCGATTTCGAAAATCTATCTGTTTCAAGTTTCGACAACTTCAAGATCTACATGAGCCAGGCCGTGGTCATGGCGCACTTCGTCGTGCCGCTCTATTTCGACAATCCAGTCGGCTACAAGCTCTTCCCTCAGCTCGATGCCTTCGCCCAGTTCGTCACGCCGCAGGTCGTCACCCAGCGGGTGGAAAAACGCCTGACCGCCATCGCGAAAAGCGGAAAACCATTTTTCTGGCACGTCTTCTACTCCTGCAACCATCTCCCCTACGGCAGCGCGGAACCCTATAACACCATGTTCGGCGATCCCGCCTATCAGGGGAAAAACCGTGGCAGGGTGGACTTTGACATCGATTCCTTCATCGGCAGCACCAGCCTGCAATCCAAGTGGGAAGCCCTGCCGCCCAAGGAAATCCAACAGGTCCGCGCGCTCTACGACGGCTGCACCCGCCAGTTCGACCAGTGTGTGGAAAAAATCCTCGCCTCCCTGAAAGCCAACGGCCTCGCGGACCACACCGTCGTCATCATCACCGCCGATCATGGCGATGACCTTTACGAGCCCGGCGTCACCCTCGGCCACGGCCTCACCTTCAACGGCGGCCTCCAGGCGAACCACGTGCCGATGATCTTCCATGTCCCCGGCGTCGAAGCACAGGTGATTCCCGAAACGGTCCGGCTGATCGACGTCATCCCCACCATCGCCGATCTGACAGGGATCGAAAAATCATCTACCTGGCAGGGACAGAGCTTCGCCGGGTGGATCCGAAAAACCGAGACTCCTGTTTACCGCCCGTTTTATGGCGAAACCGGATTTCCCTTCATCCAGTTCACCGTCCCCGGCGTCGAGCGGCCGAAGCTTCCCGCCATGGACGAGCTCACTTACATCGAGAAGGATTTCAACTATCAGTTCGTGCTCAAGGAAAAATATCGCGACGCTCTCATCCACGCGAAACAACGCTGTCTGAAGACCCGCCATTGGAAAGTCGTCTGCACCCCCACCGCGCAGGGTGGCCGTCACTTCGGGCTTTTCAACATGACCGCCGACCGCCATGGGGAGATCGATCTCAGCAGCCAGCGCCCCGAGGTCCTCGCCCCGATGCAGGCTGCGCTGGAACGCTGGATGGATCAGAAAATCGAGTCCTCCATCGCGGAGATTTTCCCCGCCGGCGAGTCTCAATGAATCAGCCGTAGGGCCGGCAACCATGATTTCCCGGGCGTCCCCTCCCTCGTCGCCGGCGATCAGGACCGCAAGCAGCGCCCCCATCGTCCTCATCCTCAAAGCCTGGCGGATTCCAAGCTCAGAGCATTTCGTGTAGTGACTGCGGAACGGCTGAAACCTAAAACCTGGTCTGAGGGGTAATCGTATTTGGTGATCGAACCCTCCTTGAACTTCTCCACGACGAACGGCTGCGCCAATAAAAACAAATCCAAGTGGGTGTAATCCTTACCGGGCAAGGCTCCAGCATAGAGAAGTGCCAATTCCACATTGGAAGCGATGGCGAGATACTCGTCTGTCAAGTTTCCACTTCCCATGCTATGCAGGCGTTCGATCAGCATTGATGGGCGATCTTTTGTCGTTTTCTTCTTATTTGCCATAATTGTGAGTGATGAAATTCAAAAAACAGCCGGTCGAGTCGGATCCTCACGGGGAGAATTCTCTGGCGAACCGTGTGTTGATTCAGCGAGGATGCTGAACTTTCGAGTTTGTACTGGCAAGGTGAGTTATGATTGAATTTATGACGACTGCCTGCCTGCTACGAAAGAGAATCCGCACTCCCGCCATGACGGGAGGCACGCCCCGCCTTCATACGCCGCACCCGATTTCCACGTTCCAATACTGCCGCAGGCGTTTGGCGATGGAGAAGTCTTGATCGGTTGCGTCGCCGATGCGGGAGAGGCTTTCCAGTCCGCGGATGGAGGAGGTGAGGAAAACCTCGTCTGCCGTGAGCAGATCATCCTGGGTGAGCGTGCGCTCTTCACTGATGAGGCGGCAGCGGACTGCCAGTTCGAGCACGACGGCGCGGGTGATGCCGGGCAGGCAGCCGGAGTCGAGCGACGGGGTGAGCAGCACGCCGTTTTTCACGAGAAACAGATTGGCGGTGGCGGCTTCGCAGAGGTTACCGGCGGTGTTGAGGAAAATGGTTTCCTCGAATCCCTGGCGGCGGGCGTGATCGAGGGCGACGAGGTTTTCCGCGTAGGAGGCGCATTTCAAACCGACGAGCGGCGAGTGTTCGTTCCTGCGCCACGGGGAGAAATTCGCCTGGATTTCCTTCGGCGGCTCGTTGACCGGCATCGCGATCATCCAGAGCAGCGGCGAGAGTCCCATTGAAATATCGTCCACCGGTCCGCTGCCGGCCGTCATGGCGAGGCGGACCCGCGCGCGGCCGCTAGTGAGGCCGTTTTTCACGAGCAGCTCGCCCATCGTTTCCTCGAGATCCACGGGTGGCGGGTGCCAGCCGAGGCGATCGCAGCCGGCGCGCAACCGGGCGAGATGGCGCTCGGCGAAAGCGGGCACGCCTTCGAGGGCGAGCATCGTTTCAAACAAACCCAGCCCGAGTATGGACCCACGGTCCATCGGGGAGGCAGGGAACTCGAGCGGGTCGAGCCATTGACCGTTACACCAGATTTGGTTCATCGCCAGCCATACTGCAAAGACGGGCGGACTTGTAAACTCTTGCGTGCCGCGGGCGGATGATTGAGTTTCACGCCATGCGGTTTTTTGTATTTGTCTGCGGATTCACGATTGTGGCGATGGGGGTGGCGACGACCCGGCTGATGGTGCGGGACGAGTATCTCGGGTTTTTCCAAGGCGCGCTCACGCTCGGCGGCGGCATGGTGATCTGCGGTCTGTTTTCCCTGAAAATGCCATGGCACGGGCTGATCGGCGCGGGCGTGCTGGCCCTGCTCGGCGGTGCGAGAGGATTGGGAAACATTCCCGGTGTGGTGAAATTTGCCACGGGCGACCGCGTGCGTGGCAGCATGCCGGTGTTTGAATTCGGAGTGACGGTGATCTGCCTGATGCTACTGGCGCGGATCATTCGGACCCTGCATCGGGAGCGGGTGCGCCGGATGCTGGAGGCGGATTCGGAAAAGGAGTGACGGTCGGGCTGCCGGGTGCCGGAGAGGGAGTCGGCGGCGGAGTGGCACCGGGCGCGCCGGACGGAATGACCGGTTTATTGGCATCCGGAATCGGCGATGGCACGGGTGGCGCCGGCTTCGGCAAGGTATCCGGCCATTGGAAAAGCTGATAGCCCTCGCCGATGCCACCGATCTCGCCGAGCAGCTCGAAGCAGCGCTGACGCCATTTTTCGTAATCCGGCGGTCCGCGCTCGGCATCACGGCTGCCGGGGAAAACGACGTAGCTGATTTTCAAATCGGACACCGGGCGGCTGTAGGGCGAGGATTTAGGGTTCAGCTCGCGGGCGACCCGCAGCGACGCCTCGCCCACCTTGAAGGTCGGTCCGCCGTCGCCGACGATGGCCGGATAGATTTTTCCGTTATAGATGATGACCGAGTAGTCGCCCACTTTTGGCGCGAACGTGTCGGAGGAGCCGAGGATGCTCACGGGGATGACGATGAACGGATCGTAGTCCGCGATGAGGAAACTGCGGGCTTTCAGGTCGTCGATCCCGCGCTTCAGGTATTTGATGCGGTCGCGCAGCCAGTCCTTGCGCGCGGCGGTGGTGCCGGTGGCGGCGAGTTCCTTTTCGGCCGCTTTCACCCGAGCTTCCCAACCGGCGACCATCGGGTTGGCGACTTTGGATTTTTTAGTCCACGCATAACTGGTGAAGGGCTGATAGTTCGGAGAGTTCACAATGTCATCGGGCATGGTCGCCAGGCGGTCGCCGTCCGAGCCGTCGGAAACCACGTCCATGTCAGACTGCATGAAACACACGCGGCGTCCGGCAGCGGAGCGGAGGTGGAGGATCGTCTCGCAGTCGTAGAGGTTGTGCTTTGTGAGCAGCTCGTTGAGCGTGTTCGCATCGCGGCGGATGCGGGTGGCCTTTTCCTCGTAGATTTTCGTGAACCAGGTGGAAACCTCTGCTTTTTCGATCAGCGCGGGCAGGCCGGGCAGGATTTTCGACAGATCCGGCGTCGATGTTTGCAACTCCGCCAGCGTTTTCGCCGGAGCGGGCAGGCGGAACGTGAGTTGGTAGCTTGCGGTGTAGCTGGCCTCGTCCACCCGTTCGCGGGAGGCAATGCGGCCTTTTTCCACCTTCACTTCGGTCTTGAAGGGAATGCCGGAGCGCAATTTCCGGACGTCGGTCACATCGCCCATTTCGGCGTTCGATGCAGCGGCTGCGGGCTCCGCTTCCTCGGTACCCTGTTTTTTCGCGTCTGCGAGGGACTTTTTGAGAGCAGCGATGTCGCGCTCGTATTTCTCCTCCATGTCCGCCCGGATGCGGGCTTCGGCTTGGCGGTAAATGTCCTTCTCGTCGGTGGCGGCGGCGGTCGGCTTCGGGGCGAAAATCTCCTTCAGCCCGCGCTTCACCTTGCCCGGCACGCTTGTGAAACACAGCCCTGCGGCCACCAGGACCAGCAGCAGGAAAAACGCGCCGATCCATGAAAATCCTGTCGAACGCCGGTGATTGTAGGGGTTTTCCGCTGCCATGCGCCGCCACTCTAGCGTTTTCCCCGCCGCCATCAATCCCTGTCCCGGAAAGTTTTCCCCACGCCGTTCCATGAAATTTCCATTTCGCCAAAACTCGGCCATGACAAACCCGTCTCCATCCCTACACTCCCGCCCGTGAGTTATCAGGTCTTCGCCCGCAAATACCGACCCAAAACCTTCGACGACGTCCTCGGTCAGGACCACGTCGTAAGGACCCTACGCAACGCCATCGCCCAAAAGCGGCTGGCCCACGCCTATCTTTTCGTCGGCCCGCGCGGCACCGGAAAGACCTCCACCGCGCGGATTCTCGCCAAAGCACTCAACTGCACCGACGGCCCGAAAGCGGATTTCGATCCCGATGAGGACGTCTGCATCGAGATCGCCGAAGGCCGCTCGCTCGACGTTTTGGAAATCGACGGTGCCTCGAACAACGGCGTCGAACAGGTCCGCGATCTACGCGAATCCGTCCGCTTCGCCCCAGCGCGCGGGCAGTTCAAAATTTTCTATATCGACGAGGTCCACATGCTCTCGAACGCCGCCTTCAACGCGCTGCTCAAGACACTCGAAGAACCGCCGCCGCATGTGAAATTCATCTTCGCCACCACCGAGGCAAACAAAATTCTCCCCACCATCCTCTCCCGCTGCCAGCGCTTCGACCTCCGCCCGATCCCCACGGAAACCATCGCCGCCCATCTCCTCCACATCGCGAAGGAAGAAGGCATCGCCCTCGACGAAACCGCTGCCTGGGCCATCGCCAAAGGTGCCGACGGCGGCATGCGTGACGCCCAGTCGATGCTCGACCAGCTCGTCTCCTTCTGCGGCGATTCCATCAATGAAGCCAACGTGCTCGACGTCTTCGGCTTCACCTCGCGGGAAAAAGTCGCGTCGCTCACGCAAACCTTGCTCGCCCGCGACAACCCCGCCGCCCTCTCACTGATCCAGAAAGAAGCCGAAAGCGGCCGCGAACTCTCCCAGCTCCTCGGTGAACTCATCGGCTGCCTGCGCGCCCTGCTCGTCGCCAAGCTCGATCCCTCCGCCGACGGCGATGGCATTCCGAAACCGCTCTGGGAAGCGTTGCTCGTCTCCGCTAACGAATACGCTCCAGACCGCATCCTCGCCGCCATCGACGTCTTCGCCGAAACCGAAGGCCGCATGAAATGGGCCACCAACAAGCGCCTTCATTTCGAACTCGGCGTCATCAAGGCCATCCAGTCTCTCAGCGAAGTCCGCATCACCGACGTCATCAAAGTCCTCACCCGCGGAGCCGATCTCATCCCATCCGGAGCGCTGGCTTCAGCCGGCGAGTCTCAAGCTGCCGCCCCCCCCCCGCCCCCTAAGCCCGCCGCAGAAATCCCAGCGCCCACACCTGCACCGGAACCCATCGCCGCCGTCATCGAACCAAAACCCGCGCCGCCTGCGGAAAAGCCAGCCCCCCGCCCCACCGGCGGTGGAATGTCGATGTTTGATTCCCTCATCGACGCCGCTCCGGAAGTCAGCGAAATGCCCGCCGCCGAGCCGCCGCCTTGGAAAAACGAAACGCCCGCCGAGGCCCCCAAACCCGCCGCCTCCGCTCCCGCCCCACCCACCGACGACACCTTCCACAGCGACCCCCTCATCCAATCCGCCCTCGAAAAATTCGCCGGTAAAGTCCTCTCCTGAACTGGACCGCGAAATTCATTTCGCCCGAATTCAAAACATCAAACAGCATACTAACAACTTCTTATGAACATCCAGAAACTCATGAAACAAGCCCAGCAGATGCAGGCCGGGCTCGCTGCAAAGCAGGAAGAACTCGCCATCCAGACCGTTGACGCCTCCGTCGGCGGCGGCAAGGTGAACGTCATCGCCACCTGTGCGGGCGACGTGCTTTCCATCAAGATCGACCCGTCCGTGATCGATCCATCGGACGCGGAATTCCTCGAAGAGCTCGTGCTCAAGGGCGTCCAGGAAGCCATCGCCAAGGGCAAGGAAAAATCCGCAGCAGAAATGAAAAAACTCACCGGCGGCCTCGGCATTCCGGGAATGTGAAATCTCAAATTTGAGATCTCAAATTTGAAATTCACTCTCCACACCCCCAACTCCCCCACCATGTTCCGCCGCCGTTTGGGATGGATTCTTGTGGGGTTGTCCCTGCTCCTGCACATCTTCACCGTTTACTGCTTCGCGCGGCAGCCGGACCGTTTCGCAGCCTACACCGTGATGCCTATCTGGATCTGGGGCGGCGTCGGACTTTTTCTATCCACCGTCGCTTACTATTTCCTGCGGGCCTCGCTTTCGCTGGTGATGACCGCAGTATGGGCGGTGACCTTGTTAGTTGGTGCGGACGAGGCACGGGTGCTGGCGAATTTCGGGAAATCCGCTCCCCAGCCCGGCAAAGCGGCCGACCATGAGGGTAAACGCGTCATCCGCGTCGCCACCCTGAACTGCGCGTTCTTCACTTATGGTGACCGCGATCCGGCAAAAGAAATCGCCGCCTGGCAGCCGGACATCGTGCTGCTCCAGGATATTTCCGCGCCGCAGGTCCGCCAGATCGCGGACGTGCTCTACGGCGGCAAGGGCGACTATCGCGCCCACGATACCAACGGCATCGTCACGCGTTGGAGAATCCAACGGGAAATCCGGCCTCCACCCCCGCAGCGGGATCATCAGGTCACTATCCTAACCGACACCGGAACCACCATTGAAGTCGTCAATGTCCACCTCCGCTCCGCCGCCACCGATCTGCGATTCTGGGAACGCTCCGCCTGGCAAGCCCACCGCAACAACCGCATCCTGCGGGATCAGGAACTCATGCTCACCCGCAATATTCTCGAACAGTCCACTAGCAAGTTTCCCAACATCCCCACCCTTCTAGGCGGAGACTTCAACGCCCCCGCCACGGACGTCATGCACCGGCAGCTCACCCGTGATTTTGTCGATTCCTTCGCCAGCGCCGGCACCGGCTGGGGCGACACCTTCCAGCGCCGTTTCCCCATCCTGCGCATCGACCACATCTACGCCACCCGTCATTTCACACCAGTCCGCTGCCGCGCCGTCACCATCCGCAGCAGCGATCATCGGATGGTCGTGGCGGATCTGCTGGCGAACTGACCGCCCACGGCCGATCTAACTTTTGTCAAGTGCGCATTCCATGCTATGTAGTGGCTCTTCTGCCGTTTTAGCGCCTCTTCGCCATGTGGATCGTCCTCTTCGCCCTTCGCTACAAATACACCATCGGGGTTCTGGCCATTCTGATCCTGCTCTTCGGCATCATGGCCGGCAGGCGCATGTCCACCGACATCCTGCCGCGCGTGGAAAGCCCGGAAATCACCCTCGTCTGGAGCTACGGCGGCCTGAACGCAGCGGAGATGGCGTCGAAAATCACGTCGTTTTCCGAAATCGTCACGCTCAACAACGTCGATGATCTGCTGGAAGTCCGCTCCGAGACCTCGAACGGCATCGCGCTGGTAAAGCTGAAGTTCCAGCCCTTTGTGAACATCAACACCGCGATGTCCCAGGCCACCGGCGTTTCCCAAACCATCCTCCGCCGCATGCCCACCGGCACCACACCGCCGTTGATCGTGCGCACCAGCCCATCGAGCGTGCCCATCGTCCAGCTCGTCATCTCGTCCGACACGATGACCGGAGGCCAGCTTTTTGATTACTCCCGCCTCGCGCTGCGCAGCCAGCTCCAGAGCATCCCCGGCATGCGGATTTCCCTGCCTTACGGCGGCGCTGCGAGACAGGTGATGGTGGATCTGAACCCGGACGCGCTCAACGCCTTCTCCATTTCTGCCACCGAGGTTAGTGCCGCCGTCAGCCGCCAAAACCTCACGCTCCCATCAGGAACCATCCGCGAGGGCGGCCGCGAGCTACCCGTGGAAATCAACGCCAGCCCGGAAAACATCCAAGGCTTTCTCGACATCCCGCTGCGCTCGGTGGATGGAAAAATGATCCTGCTGCGCGACGTCGCAAACGTCCGTGACGGCGAGGCGATCTCCACCAACATCGCCCGCCTCAACGGCCAGAACGCCGTGATGATCTCCATCCTGAAACTCGGCAGCGCCTCCACCGTGGACATTATCGACGGCATTCGCGCCCGCCTGCCGGAAATCCGCGCCTCCGCCCCTCCCGGCATGAGCATCGAGCCCATTTTCGACCAATCCGTCTTCGTCCGCGCCGCCGTAAAAGGCGTGGAGCATGAAATCCTCCTCGTCGGCGGTCTCGTCGCCCTCGTGGTGCTGCTTTTCCTCGGCTCATGGCGGTCCACGCTCATCGTTCTCACCTCCATCCCGCTCGCGCTCCTCTGCTCCATCCTCGGACTCTATCTGACAGGAGCCACCTTCAATCTCATGACCCTCGGCGGACTCGCGCTCGCCATCGGCATCCTCGTGGACAACTCGCTGGTGGAAATCGAGAACATCAAACGCCAGATCGCATTGGGAAAAGACGTGCAACAGGCCATCGTCGATGGCGCGCGCGAGGTTGCCTTCCCCGAGTTTGTTTCCACCATCTCCATCTGCATCGTCTTCCTGCCCATCTTCCTGCTCAGCGGCACCTCGTCCTTCGTCTTCCGCCCCCTCGCGCTGGGAGTGGTGTTTGCAATGATCGCCAGCTATCTGCTAGCCCGCACACTGGTGCCGACGCTCGCCTCCATCATTCTACCCGCAGAACTTCGCGCCGAGAAAAAGCGTGGTGATAGAAAACCCGGCGGGCTCTTCCGTATCCACCACGCCATCGAGGCAGGCGTCGATCGACTCGCAGAAATCCAGGGAAAAATCCTCCGTTTTCTCCTCTGCCGGAAAGTCCTCATCCTTCTACCAGTCCTCTTCGCCGCCGCGCTCGGAGTCTTCGCCGTGCTCAATTCCGGTCGCGAGTTTTTCCCGAAAACCGACGCCGGCCTGATCCGGCTTTTCGTCCGCATCCCCAGTGGCGTCAGGATCGACGACACCGCGCAGGTCATGGCAGACATCCAGCGCGAGATCCGCACCATCATTCCGAAAAACGAGCTGCGGTTCGTGGTCGAAAACATCGGCGCTCCCAGCTCCGTCAACCAAGCCTGGGTCGAGACCACGTCCATCAGCTCCTCTGATGGCGAAATCCTCGTCCAGCTCGATCCCGAACACGGCCCGAGCGAAGGCTACGTGGAAAAAATCCGCGCCATGCTCGCGGCGAAGTTTCCCACCATTCAATCGTTCTTCCGCCCTGCAGACGCCACCAGCCAGACGCTCGCGTCCGGCGCGCCCACCACCTTCGAGGTCCGCCTGATAGGCCGTGATATTCCGGGAAATCTCGCGCTCGCCAAGGAACTCCGCGAGCGCTTCGCCAAGATCCGCGGTGCCGTGGATGTCACGCTGCGCGAGGTGCTCGACCAGCCGGGATACGCCATCCGCATCGACCGCGCGCGGGCCAGCAGCTTCGGCATCAACGCGCAGGACGCGGCGAGCGCTTTGTTAGCCGCACTCGGCAGCGGCGGCTCGGTCGCGCCGAATTTCTGGTCGGACCCCGCCACCGGCGCGGCCTACGACGTGCAGATCATCGCCACGCCCACCGATCTCAAGGCGGTCGAGCAGTTGCTCAATCTCCCCATCCGCCCATCCGCCGCCGGTGGCGCACCCGTTCCGCTGCGCTCCTTCGCCACCGTGTTGGAAAAACGCTCGCCCGCCAGCGTCAGCCGGACCTCGCTGCAGCCCACCTTCACCGTCGTTGCCAACGCCTCGGGCCGCGACATCGGCGGCATCACCCGGGACCTCGAAGTCATCCTCACCGACCTGCGGAAAAAACTCAAACCCGCGAACAAGATCGAGCTTTCCGGCCAGGCAGCGCTGATGGAAACCGCCTACTCCGAGCTCATCGGCGGCCTCGGACTCGCCTCCGTGCTGGTGTTTCTCGTGATGGTCGTGAATTTCCAATCCTGGACGCTGCCCTTCGTCGCCATCGCAGGACTGCCGGTTTCCGTCTCGGGTGCCTTGTTCGCGCTGTGGCTCACCGGCACACCGCTCAGCGTTCCGGCGCTGATGGGGATCATCATGGTCGTCGGCGTTTCCACGGCGAACAGCGTGCTCGTTAGCAGCTTCGCCCGCGACCGCTTCGACCAAGGGGAAACCGCGCACGACGCCGCAGTCGAGGCTGCCACCACCCGTCTCCGGCCCGTGATCATGACCGCGCTCGCCATGATCCTCGGCGTCATTCCGATGGCTCTCGGCCACGCGGAAGGCGGCGAACAGAACGCTCCGTTAGGCCGCGCGGTCATCGGCGGGCTGGTCTTCGGCACCTTCGCCTCACTGTTCCTCGTCCCCATCGCCTTCGCCGCCGTCCGTGGTTTCACCCACCGTATGCACCTCGGAAAATTAGAAAGAGACGGCACTCCGCTCCCGCTCATGAATCCATGAACTCTCCCATCATCTCCCGCACCCTCCTCGCTCTGTTAGCGGCAACGTCGCCGCTCGTCGCGCAGGAGAAAACCACCGTCCGTACGGTGCTCCCGGCCGCCAGCACCGTGGTGGGCACCTACGAACTCCCCGGCCGCACCGAGCCGGTCGAGCAGGCCACGATTTTCACCCGCGCCACCGGCATCGTCCGCGAGCGGAAGTTCGACATCGGCGATCGCGTGAAAACCGGCGAGGTCCTCGCCCTCATCGACACGCCGGAAATCGACCGCCAGGTGGAGGCCGCCCGTGCCGCCGTGGAGCAGGCCGCCGCCCGCGCCGAGAGCGCCCGCCAGGTGGCCGCTCGATCCACCGGGCTTCTCACCACCCGCGCCGTTTCCCAAGAAGAATCCGAGCTGCGCGTTTCCAGTGCCACCGAGTCCGAAGCCGCGCTCCGCTTGGCGAAAGCCGAGCTCTCCCGCGTCGAGGAACTTCAGAAATTCGCCACCGTCACCGCTCCCTTCGCTGGCACCATTTCCGCCAGAAACTTCGACCGTGGCGACCGCATGCGCGGCGATTCCTCCACCGCCGAAGGCTGGCTCTATCGGCTCGCGCGGCTCGACACCCTGCGCTTCGTCATCAGCGCCACACCGGATCTCGCACTGCGGCTAACAAATGGCAGCGAGGCCTTGGTCCGCTTCAACGAACTCCCCGGCCAGACCTTCAAAGCCAGCCTCTCACGCACCAGCAAGATCTTCGACATCGCCTCCGGCACGATGCGCGTGGAGTTTCTGATCGAAAACAAGGACCTCCTCCTCCCCGCCGGACTATCAGGAACCGCTGGTTTCAAACTGCCGCCGGCCAAGGACACCTTCGCACTTCCTAACAATACTCTCGTCGTCCGGCAGGGCAAGCCGCTCGTCGCCACGGTGAAAGAGGGAAAAGTGAACTACGTGGAAGTGCTCCCCGGCAGGAACCTCGGCACCTCCGTGCAAATGACCTCCGCCGCATTGACGCCGGAGACCGCCGTCATCGTGAATCCGAACGCGATGCTCAAGGAAGGCGATGCAGTGGAAACAGCTCCCGCCGCGACTGGAAAATAAACGGTTATATTGACGGGTAGATCACATTGAGGCGCAAGCAAACGGACCGCGAAATTCATTTCGCCAGTCCATGCGAGGACGGCGGAACTGTGGGTTTGCTCACGCATTGGCCATTTTGCATGTCAGCGTCCTTCCAATTAATTTCACAAATCCAGATCCGCGGTAGGATGGTTTGCAGTAAACCTGTGAGCCATAACCCCATTTACGCGAGCGGCAACAATCCTCCCGCTGGCCCACACAGAGCAGCCACCCGTTTCGGGGAACTCCCATGAAATGCACAATCGCCGCCCAACCGGAAACCTCCGCCCTACCCCGCAGACGGGCACCTCCCGGTCGCAGACGAGTGGTCCGCACAGTCCCCTGTGCGGTCTTCGGGAGCACGCGAACGAGTGGTCCGCACAGTCCCCTGTGCGGTGTTGGGGAGCACGCGAACGAGTGGTGGGGGCCCGGCCGGCGGGGGGGGGGGGGGGGGGCCGGGGGCGCCAAAAATAGCAACCCAA
>JBBRCO010000030.1:0-29618 GCA_038204755.1 Verrucomicrobiales bacterium | reverse complement strand
GGGCTGCTCTCCACCCCGTCTCGCGACGACGCAGTTGCCTCCGGCTGCTCTCCCGTAGCTCGTCTCGGGATGACTCAGACTTTCACTGGTTGATTTCATGTATGTGCGCACGCACTGACACAGACATTCCTGTCTGTTCTTGTGCTCGTCCCGCGCGAGCGTGGACGGTCGCTTTTCGGCTTTCGGTGAAAGGCACCCGAAACAACGCCAATATCGAGTGACCCGAATTGCCCAGCCTGATTGCGCCGAAATCCGGATCGGGTGCTTGCTCGCAGTTTTCCCGCTTCGGATTCACAAAATGTGGTTCAATTTCATAAAGGAGTAAAATTCGAGAAATCCATTCTCTCATATGCATTCCATAAGTAGTGAACGACAATTTGACGAGGCTGTATTGTACAATCAGACGGCTTTACAACCGACAAATGGACGCTATGCTGACCGACAAATGGACGCTGACTTTATTCCTTCATTTCCCTATGACCGGTCGCTGGGCAGGGCGTTGCGGGAGGCGATGCTGGATACTCCGGTGGTTTGCCTACTGGGGCCGCGGCAGTGTGGGAAGACGACGCTGGCGATGTCGCTGGAGGCGGAGCGTGGCTACATTTCGCTGGATGAAGAAGGCTATTTCCGGGCGGCGAACGACGACCCGGACGGATTTGTGGCGCGACTGCCGGGGCGGGTGATTCTGGATGAAGTCCAGCGCGTGCCAGCCTTGCTGACTGCGATCAAGCGGGCGGTGGATCGAGATCGCCGGCCGGGGCGGTTTTTGCTCACAGGCTCGGCGAATTTGCTGCTGCTGCCGGGTGTCAGTGAGTCATTGGCCGGGCGAATGGAAGTGATTCCTTTGCAGCCGCTGACGGAATCGGAAAAGGAGCGAAATGCGGGAGATTTCCTCAAGGAATTTCTCGATGGTCGGCTCCGTTCATTACCGATGGTGGGGGAGGGGGTGGATTTGTCGGCGGATCTTCCGGTGCGGATGGTGAGGGGCGGTTATCCGGAGCCACTCACGCGTTCTCCTGCGCGGGCGCGGCAGTGGCATCGGCAGTATTTGAAATCGATCATCGACCGGGATGTGCAGGACATTGCGAAGGTGAAGGATGGCCGTGAAGTGGGGCGCTTGTTTGAAATGCTGGCGTTGCGGACGGGCTCGTTACTGAACGTGACGAGCCTCTCCAAGGAACTCGGCCTGCATCGCGGCACGGTGGATCATTACCTCGCGATACTTGAGCGGCTATTTCTCGTCCGGTCGTTGCAAAGCTGGCATCGGCACCCGGCGAAGCGCTTGGTCAAAACGCCGAAAGTCCATCTGGTGGACAGCGGTCTAGCAGCGACGCTTTCGGATCTATCTGCCGGGGATTGGCTGGGAAGGCGTGATCGCATGGGGCATTTGCTGGAATCGTTCGTGGTCCAGCAGATCATCGCCCAAGCAGCCTGGACGGATCCCGATCTGCGCTTCTGGCACTACCGGGATAAGGATCAGGTGGAGGTGGATCTGGTGATCACCCGTGGCGAAAAAGTGTGGGGGATCGAAGTGAAGGCGAGCCGCTCGGTAGATAGCAAGGACGGCCGCGGGCTGGATCGTCTAGCGGATCAATGCGGGAAGGATTTCCAAGGCGGCTGCGTGCTTTACGACGGGTGGGACGTTCTGCCTATCGGTGGATCGAGGCATTCGGCGGTTCCTTTGAGGAAATTGTGGGAAATTTGAGAACTGGACCGCGGATTTCATTCCGCCTCTTGGGTTCGTCCTGTGAAAGCGTGGACGCTCACTCTTGCGGGGTGTTCCTGCACCCAACTGGCGAAATGAATTTCGCGGTCCGTCAGAGGGACAAAAAAGGTCCCGTCCGCGGTGGTGCGGACGAGCCCGGAATTTGAAGAACAAGCAGGAATGCCTGTGTCACGTTTGATCAGAAGTGGATCGCGTGGCCTCCGGCGGCGAGGGTGGCTTCGTGGATCACCTCGCTCATCGTCGGATGGGCGTGGATGGTGGTGTGGATGTCCTCGGCGGTGAGTTCCTGATCGAGGGCGAGGCCCATTTCGGCGATGAGTTCGGTGGCGTTCTCCCCGATGATGTGGGCTCCTAGCAGCTCGCCGTGTTTTTTGCCATAGAGGAGTTTTGCAAATCCATCGGGCTCACCGGAGGCGATGGCCTTGCCGATGGCGACGAACGGGATTTTTCCGACGGTGTATTCGATGCCTTCCGCCTTGAGGGCGCGTTCGGTTTTCCCAACAGAAGCAACCTGCGGGTGGCAGTAGGTGCAGCCGGGGAAATTGGTGACCTTGCGCGGCTTGTGGCCATCGACGTAGAGGCCTTCGACGCATTGCACGGCTTCGAACGATGCAACGTGGGCGAGCCATGGCGGGCCGGTGATATCGCCCGCTGCGTAAACGCCGGGGATGGAAGTTTCGTAACGGTCGCCCACTTTGATGTAGCCGCGATCAAGTTCCATTTGCAGGCCGCCGGGAAGCACGGGCTGGATGCCGATGGCGACTAGGCAGATCGGCGCGCTGATCGTGCCGTTTTCCTTCGGTCCCTCGACAGTGAGCTCGACGGACGAACCCTTGTCCACCGCGTTGGTGATCTTGGTGTTAGTCAGGACGCGGATGCCTTGTTTGATGAGCGATTTTTCCAACGCATCGCCGACTTCATCATCCTCGACGGGGAGGATGCGCGGCGCCATTTCGACGAGGGTCACCTTGGTGCCGAACGCATTGTAAATGTAGGCGAACTCGACGCCGATCGCGCCGGCTCCGATGATGATCAGCTCCTTCGGCTGCTCTGCGAGGATCATCGCTTCCTTCGAGCCGACGACGCTGGTGCCGTTGAAAGGGAGATTCGGCAGGCCCCGGGATTTGCAACCGGTGGCGACGAGGATATCCTTGGATTCGCAAAGCGTGCGGCTGCCGTCATTGCCGATCACGCCGACTTTTCCCGTGCCTTCGATGGAGCCGATGCCGCGGATGTAGTCGATTTTATTCTTCTTGAAAAGGAACTCAATGCCACCTGCTAGTTTGTCGGAAACCTTGCGGGAGCGGCCGATCACGGCGGACCAATCGTAGGAAAGCCCTTCGATTTTGAAACCGAACTCAGCGGCGCGATGGGCGAGCGTGTGATAGAGTTCGGCGTTTTTCAGGAGGGCCTTGGTAGGAAGGCAGCCCCAGTTGAGGCAGGTGCCCCCGGCGCGGTCGGACTCGACACAAGCGACTTTTTTTCCAAGTTGAGCTGCGCGGATGGCGGCGACGTAGCCGGCAGGGCCGCCACCGATGACAATGAGATCGTAGGCCATAAAATTAGGGATGTGCAGGTTTGCGGCGGGAAACTGTCGCCACCGGGCGGGATTGTCAAAGATGGAAAGCCATGAAACGAGGGTCTTGAATGTTTCCCGGTGCATTCGCAGTATTCGCGGCGTGCATAAGCCGTCCCCCAAAGCCGCGTTCGCTGCGGTTCTCGCCGTAGTCGGGATCGCCGGGCTGGTGATTTGGGGAAAAGTTCCGAAACCGGCCAGCCTTCAGGACGCTGACGTGCCGTTGTCCCTGCCGGAAAAGGGCGATGTGGACCAGCGCTTCCAGTTTCTCTCCGCCTTTCAGACCGCGCAAATCCCCACCGCCACGCGCTTCGATCCGCCGCTCGGCACGGAGCACGCGGGACTGGTTTACAACGCCCAGAAATTCTGGGAGATGAACAAGAACCGCGGCGGCCACCACACCGGCGACGACCTGAACGGCATCGGCGGCATGAATACCGACCTCGGCGATCCCATCTTTTCCACGGCGGACGGCCTCGTGCTCTACGCCGGTGAGCCCTCGCCGGGGTGGGGGAAACTCATCGTCATCGCCCACAAAACGCCGGACGGGCGCACGCTGCACTCAATGTATGCGCACTTGCACAGGATCGGAGTTTCCATCGGATCGCTCGTCGCGCGGGGCGGAAAAATCGGCACCGTCGGCACTGCGAATGGCTACTACCCGGCGCACCTGCATTTCGAAATGCGAGCCAGCGACGGCGTGGACATCGGTGCCGGTTATGCGATGTTTCCCCTCAACCACCTCGATCCGACGGGCACCGTGGACGCCCTGAGAAACGCCGCCCCGGACGATCTTTCACCCTCCCCGCTGGCTGCCGCCCTCAAGTGTGATGGAAAATGAAACCCTGCTGAAACCCGCCGCCCAGCAGGCCCTGGACCTTTCCGCCGCGCTCCCCGCACTGGCTGGTGGCGGCTGGCGGGCATCCGTGCGGGCACTGCTCGATGCCCTGCTAGCACTTGAGGAAACCCGCTGTGGATACCGCCAGGCCGAGGAGCGTGGCGGCGATGTTTTCCACGGCGCGTGCCAGGCATTCGGTCTTCTGACCGACGAGCCATGGCCCGATCTTCCCGCCGCCGGCCCTCTTCTTATTGTGGCAAACCACCCCTTCGGCGGAGCAGACGCCATGGTTCTCGGATCGTTAGCGATGCGCGCCCGCCCCCACGCCCTCATGCTGGCGAACGAAGTCGTTGGCCGGCTTCCCGGCATTAGCCAATACCTCCTCCCCCTCTCCATCCTCGGCGCGGCGGACGCACCCCGGAAAAACGCCACCACTCTCAGACAGGCACTGCAGTTATTGAAATCCGGCGGCGCACTCGCTGCATTTCCCGCCGGAGAAGTCGCCCGCTGGAGGGGCGCCGGCGTGGAGGAAGGCCCGTGGTCACCCCACATCGCCTCGCTCGCCCAGCGGACTGGCGCCACCGTTATCCCCGTGCGTTTTTTCGGAAAAGCCCCCGTCTGGCTCCACCTCATGGGCGCCATTCATCCGCTCCTCCGCACCGCCCTGCTTCCCAGAGTCATGCTCGCCGCGCGCGGGAAGCGCGTCGAATTCCGCGCCGGCACCCCCATCGCCGCCTCGGATCACGCCCGCAGCAGCCCGGAGGAATTCGCCGCTTTCCTCCGCCGCGCGACTCTCGCCATCGATCCTGAGTGAGTTTGTGTGACAATATTGTCGTAAAGTTAAATTCGACCTCGCGCCGCACCCGGAGGAAAAGAAGTCCCTGTTTCACCTTTCACCATCCGTCCCGCAAATGTCGGCTCACCCCGCACCCATTGCTGATCCCGCAGACCCTGCCGAAGTGCGGGCAGAGGTAAATTTCCTCCAGCTCCGCGGCCCCCTCGCCTCCCAGGGCAAGCTCGATGCCCTCCTCGCCGCCGCTTGGGAGATCCCCGCCGTCCTCCACGAGATCGGCCGCCTGCGGGAAATTACCTTCCGCAGCGTCGGTGAGGGCACCGGACGCCCGCTCGATCTTGATCGCTTCGATGCCAGCTACCTCCACCTTTTCCTGTGGGATCGCGAGGCCTGCCAGATCGCCGGAGCCTACCGCATCGGCTGCTCGGATGTCCTCCTCGCCGCTGGCGGCCCCGAGGCCATCTACACCTCCACCCTCTTCCGCTTCGAGCAGCCCTTCCTGGATTTCCTCAAGCCCGCCCTCGAGCTCGGCAGATCCTTCGTTACCCCCGCCTACCAGAAGTCCATCCACCCGCTCAGCCTCCTCTGGCGCGGCATCGGCCGCTTCGTCGCCGAGCGCCCGCGCTACGCCCGCCTGTTCGGTCCCGTTAGCATTTCCAAGGACTACTCCGCCCTCTCCCGGGACCTCATCGTCGGCTTCATGCGCGAGCGCTGCCGCGACGAGAAACTCGCCGCCTGGGTCCAGCCCCACCATCCCTATGACACCCTGCCCTCCCCGGACGGAGTCAGCGCCCTGATTAGATCCATCGACGAAGTCTCCGCCGCCGTCTCCCGCGCCGAGCCGGACGGCAAGGGCGTCCCCGTCCTCCTCCGCCAATACCTCCGCCTCAATGCCACCCTCCTCGAGTTCAATGTCGATCCGGGATTCTCCGATGTGCTGGACGCCCTCGTCCTCGTCGATCTCCGCGCCGCCCCCACCGCCATGCTGGAGCGCTACATGGGCGCGGAAATCTACCGCACCTTCCTCGCCTCCGCCGTCTCCATGTCGCCTGAAGCATCTTGCACATCCGCCGCCATTTCTGCCTAGCCATCCCCAGCCGGCTCTGAGAAAGCTACCGCAACACATGGAAAAAGCGGACATGCTCACTGACACCTTGGGATTCCAGCCCAAGGCAGCGGCCCGCATTGGCCAGAGCGGATCCACTTTGGAGCACCGCCTGGCCACCGCCACGCAGGTTCGGGACATCCACGCCGGAGTCATCCAGCAGCTCATCGAGGCGGACGAGATCATCGCCCAAGCCCACTACGAAAAGGCCGAGTATCCCTCAGCCCTCGCCGCCCGCCAGCGCATCGCCGCCCTGATCGCCCGGGATGCCGAGCCTCTGAAATGGGCAGATGCCCAGCATAACGTGGCGTTCATCCTGTATCATTTGGCCCGTCATACCGAAGCCGTGGCCCTCTTCCGGGAAGTTTTAACCATCAAGGAGCACGTCCTGGATCCGCACGATCCCTCGCTCGCCAGTTCCCTCAACAATCTGGCAGAGTTGCTGCGCGTCCACGGCGATCTGGCAGAAGCGGAGCCGCTCTATCGCCGGGCCATCGCCATCGGCGAGGAAACGCTGGGTAAGGACCACACGGATGTCGCCATCTGGCTCAATAACTTGGCGAGCTTGCTGAGAGCCCAAGGCATGCTGGCAGAGGCGGAGCCGCTCTACCGCCGGGCCATCGCCATCGGCGAGGAAAAGCTGGGCAAACACCATCCGGACGTCGCCACCCGGCTCAATAACCTGGCGGGCTTGCTGAAAGAACAAGGCAATCTGACGGAGACGCTTTGCCGCCGCGCCATTGCCATCGGCGAGGAAAAACTCGGCATCGACCACCCGGATGTCGCCACCCAGCTCAACAACCTGGCGGACCTGCTGCATGACCAAGGGAAACTCACAGAGGCGGAGCCGCTCTATCGCCGGGCCATCGCCATCGGTGAGGAAAAGCTGGGCGAGGACCACCCGGATGTCGCCACCCGGCTCAACAATCTGGCGGTCTTGCTGAAAGCCCAAGGCAAGCTGGCGGAAGCGGAGCCGATCTTCCGCCGGGCAATCGCCAGCGGTAAGGAAACCCTCGGCAAGGATCACCCGGCCGTCGCCACCCGGCTCAACAACCTCGCGGACTTGCTGCAAGGCCAAGGCAAGCTGGCCGAGGCGGAGCCACTCTTCCGTCAGGCCATCACCTGCGGCGAGGAAACGCTGGGCAAGGACCACCCGGCGGTCGCCACTTGGCTCAACAACCTGGCAGTCTTGCTGAAAGCCCAAGGCAAGCTGGAGGAGGCAGAGCTGCTCTGCCGCCGAGCCATCGCCATCGGCGAGGAAACCCTGGGCCAAGACCACCCCGCTGTCGCCACCTGGCTTAACAATCTGGCGAGCTTGCTGAAAGACCTTGGCAATCTGGCGGAGGCGGAGCCGCTCTACCGCCGGGCCATCGCCATCGGCGAGGATAAGCTGGGCGAGGACCACCCGGATATCGCCACCCGGCTCAACAATCTGGCGGACCTGCTGCAAGACCAAGGCAAGCTGGCCGAGGCCGAGCCGCTTTACCGCCGGGCCCTCGTCATCGGCGAGGAAACGCTGGGCATGAACCACCCGGACATCGCCACCCGGCTCAACAACCTGGCAGGCCTGCTGCAAGACCAGGGTAAGCTGGCCGAGGCGGAGCCCCTCTGTCAGCGGGCCATCGCCATCGGCGAGTACACACTGGGTAAGGACCACCCCCAAGTCGGAACCTTCCTCAACAACCTGGCGGGCTTGCTGAGAGCCCAGGGAAAGCTGGCCAAGGCAGAGCCACTCTACCGCCGGGCCCTCGCCATCGGTGAGGAAACGCTGGGCAAGGACCACCCGGCGGTCGCCACCCGGCTCAACAACCTGGCGGTCTTGCTGCAAGACCAAGGTAAGCTGGCCAAGGCAGAGCCACTCTACCGCCGCATGTTGGAAATCATGTTTCTCCACCGGAAACTCAACGGCACGCCTTTCCAGCACGAGCAGACCAACATCGAAAACTACTCCGGCCTCCTCAAGAAAATGTACCGCAGCCCCGAGAAAATCGCCGCGGAGATCCGGGCGGTGGAGTGGTCGGTAGAGCGCGCGGTAGAGCAGGCGGTAGAGCGGGAAGCTGGGTGAGTGAGTGAGGCCAGGCCGGGATCTGGCGGGCAGAGTTGCGAGGCATTCGGGCAGCGTGAATTCCCCGCGCCACGCTGCGAACGATCATCCAGTGCTCTGTCAGATTCCATGGGACGTTCGCTTGCTCCCCAATGTGATTTGTCTATCAACGCCGCTGAAGTCCAATGCCTTTTAGCCTTGGGATGAAACCACCGGGTGGTGTCTCGATCCCGCGAGGGATCTCAGAAATAGGGTCATCAAATAGTAAATAGGGCCATCGACGGTACCAGTGAAAGCGCCATCAGGAATGGCGGCACCGCGTAGCCACCTCCCTCGGCCATGGAATCTCCACCACCGCAAAATCTTTTGTCGCAATGCCGTCCACAAAACGCTTGAAAAGTGCCAGAAGCTTATGGCTTTGGAACAACTCAAGTCCAAAGCCACGGCTAGCGAACTCGCTTTGATTGAAAAAGTGGAACTTCTGGTTTTTGAGACACCGGTTCAAGCCGCCTCGAAAAGAGCGGCAACCCCCTGATACCCCGTCCTCCGGTCTGGCCCAGCGGCTGTTTCAGGAGCCTCCCGCAAAAAGCAAATTCCTAGCAGCAAGCCAATTGATCATATCATGAAAAAGTTCCTTTTGCCTCTCATCATGCTCCTTCCCGCTCTGCTCATTTCCGCAGTGCGCGCTGCTGAGCCTAGAGTCACCCAGTCCGAACTGGCGCGCTTCGTCGGTGCCGCCCAGAGATCACAGGGCGTGCCAGGGATGGCGGCGGGACTGATGTCACCGGACGGATTTGTCCGCGCGGCCTCCGGCATTCGTGCCCGCGGCTCAGCTGCCAAGGTCGAGGTCACTGACAAGTTTTTCATCGGTTCGTGTACCAAAGCGATGACCTCCACCCTGTTTGCCCGGCTCATTCAAAAGGGGCTCGTCCGTTGGGATACAACTCTCGCTGAGGTTTTTACCGAACAGGCGGAAACGATGCTTGGGGAATATCGCAAAGTGACCGTTGCGGAACTCGCCTCCCACCGCGGCGGCGTGCCGACCGATGAACAATTGGCAGCCTCCATCCCGGATCTGAATCAGCTGCTGGCGAATCTTTCCGGGAGCGCCGCCGAACAGCGGGCGTCCCTCCTTCCGACTCTCCTCACCGTGCAAACGGAGGCCGTTCGCGGGGACTACAACTACTCGAATGCGGGATATATGCTCCTCGGCGCGATTGCCGAGCGAGTCACGGGGAACAGTTACGAGCAGCTCATGCGGCGCGAGGTATTCTCCCCGCTTGGAATGACTGGAGTCATCGTCGGACACCCGCAGGAGAAAAATCCGCATCGCGTGACGCAACCACGCGGGCATGGGGCGGATGGAATCGCGCTCGATCCGACGGCGGTCACCATACCAAGTATCTATAATCCCGCGGGTAACTACAGCATGAGTCTTGGGGATTGGCACAAGTTCATCACTGCGCATCTCACCGGGCGTGACAAACAGGGTAATCGATACCTCTCCCGGACACAGCTCGGCAAATTGCATACCCCGGTGGGCGGGGATATTGACGAGAGCGGCACGACAGTCTCGTATCAATACGGATTTGGCTGGATCATCGTCAAGCTGGATGGCATGAAGGTCCTGACCCACGACGGCAGTGACGGCTACTCATTTGCAACCGTTTTCATTGTTCCAAAACTTCGGACCGCGCTGCTGCAGATGACCAATCAGGAAGCGGCAGGAGACCGACCTATCAGCTCACTGGCGGCTGGTCAGGTGTTGGGGAAGGTGCTCCGAGAGAAGAGGTGAGAAAAGTAGCCCGACGCGGCCGGTCTTTGATCAGTCAGACGGACTCTAAAATACGAGGACTTCCTTCGTAACCTTTCTTATGCCCGAACTGCCGAGAGGGATTGCAGTCGCTTTACCTTTTTCGCCTGAAATTGAACACCCCCCTTTTCCCCGTCCTCCGGTCTTCGCCACCTACTTCGCCGAGGCTACGAAGGTCAAGAAGGCTTCTACCGGCAGGCCGGTCCGCCCAACGGCTGTTTCAGGAGCCTCCCGCAAAAAGCAAATTCCTCTCTGGGGACAGTCTCTGGGGGCCAGTCCCGGATAACAGACATAGGGCAGCATCGAGGGGGTATCATGATCACGAGACAGTCCTTTTGTCACGATTTCCCCCGGTTAGGACGCCCTTGCCCGGGAGGCGTTCTTTCACCCTGCCGACGCCGCCCGTGCGCAGAACGGCCAAGGATGTTTCAGAAAACGCCTTCGCTTTCACCCTCCGCGACTTCGTCTGCACCGGCGACGATCAAGGTATTTTTGGGGAAATGCCGGGGACTTGGACGGTTTGCCAAAAGTCATTTCCGAAACGAAACGCGGAGCTGCGGAGGTCGCGGAGGTCGCGGAGCTGCGGAGAGAATCGCGGAGACAAAGACGATTCGGTTTCCAAGCTCTGAGGGTCTCTCCCCTGCCTCTGCGTCTCCGCGTTTCGCTGTCATCATGAATCCGTTCGCCTATCGTGACTGCGGGACGAGCCTTCAATCATGGGGTGTTGGAATCAGAGATTTCGGCGGAGCCGAAGTAGGGCACGAGGGCATCCGGGATGCGGATGGAGCCGTCGGGTTGCTGATATTGTTCCAACAGGGCGACGTAGAGGCGGGGCAGCGCGGTGCCGGAGCCATTGAGCGTGTGCGGGAAGCGGTTCCTGCCCTCGGCGTCCTTGAAACGGAGCTTCATGCGGCGGGCCTGGTATTCGGCAAAGCAGGAGCAGCTAGAAACTTCGAGATACTTGCCATGGCCGGGTGCCCAGACTTCGATGTCGTAGGTCTTCGCCGAGGAGAAACCGATATCGCCGGTACAGAGTTCGATGGTCCTATAGTGGAGGCCGAGCTTTTGCAGGATGGACTCCGCATGGGCAGTTAGTTTTTCCAGTTCCTCGAAGCCGTGGTCCGGATGGACGATCTGGACGAGCTCCACTTTGTCGAACTGGTGCATGCGGATGATGCCCTTGTTATCGCGTCCGGCGGATCCGGCCTCGCGGCGGAAACACGGGGTGCAGGCGACCATTTTCACCGGCAGGTCATTTTCTGCCAGAAGTGTATCCCGATAGAGATTGGTGACAGGGACCTCGGCGGTGGGTGCGAGGAACAGGCTGTTCACTCCGTTCTCGTCGGCGTCGGTGCCATACATGTCGTCCTCGAATTTCGGGAGCTGGCCGGTGCCTTCCATGCACTCGCGTTTCACAAGGAGCGGGACGTTTACTTCCTCGTAGCCGTTGTCGCTCTGGGTATCCAACAGGAAATTGATCAGAGCGCGCTCAAGCCGGGCGCCTTTCCCCCGATAGACGACGAACCCGGAACCCGCAGTGCGGATGCCATCGTCCCAATTGATCAGGCCGTGTTTCAGCGCGAGCTCGACGTGGTCCTTCGGCTCGGTGAGATCGGGCTTTGTCCCCCACTCGCGGACGACCGGGTTTGATGCCTCGTCGGTGCCGATCGGGCAGGCGTCGTGCGTCAAGTTCGGAATATTAAGAAGCAGCTCCGTCTGGCGGAGCGAGGCGGCCTCGGCCTCGGCGTCGAGCTCGGCGATGCGCTCGTTGATGCCGCGGACCTCGGCTTCGATGGTGGCCGTGTCCTCGCCCTTGCCCTTGAGAATGCCGATTTGTTTGGAAATGGTTTTCCGTGAGCTTTGGAGTTGTTGCTTGGTGGTCTCGGCGGCGCGGCGGGATTCGTCGCAGGCGAGCACGTCGTCCACCAGTTTCCAGTGGTCTCCGCCGCGGAGTTTGAGACATTCCTGAACGGTTGCGGGGTTGTCGCGGATGACGCGGATATCGAGCATGGCGGCGAGACTCTCACGGGCGATGGGGTGAGGAATCAACGCGAATTTTCAACGAATTCCGCGAAGGTGCGCACGGGGGAAAGGGACAACGGGAAAATGGGGGCGTTTTGCTACTGAAGAACAGGCAGGAATGCCTGTAACGCTTCGGACGCTCAATCAATGGGCTTGAGCTCGACTTTGCGGAAATGGACTTCCTTGTCCTCGCATTGGAGGCAGATCGCCCCTTTTGTGGCGCTGAGGCCGGTGGCTTCGTTCATGAGTGTGCCGTTGACCCATGCGGTGACTTTCGCCCCTTTGCAGCGGATGCGAATGGTATTCCACTGGCCCGGAGGTTTTTCGGTGCTCGCTGCTTTTTTCACCCAGCGGCGTCCCTTCTCCAGCGGCTCGGTGCCGGCGACGGTGAGTTTTTCCCCGTTGGTCCAGAAATCGCCCGCGTTGCCGGTGCCGAGTTGGACTTCGATGGATTTCGGCCAGATGAAAAGCTCCTTCGGCTTCGAAGCGTGGATCAGCACGCCGCTGTTGCCGGTTTTACCGCCGGGGGTCCAGCGCCATTCGACGGTTAGCTCATAGTTGGAAAACTCCTTCTCCGTGCGCATCAGCCCCGGCGGGCGGCCTTTGCAAATCAGGATTCCATCGAAAACGGACCAGACGGATTTCGCTTCAATCTTGGGATCGACCGAATCAAAGGTCCACCCAGCGAGGTCCTTGCCATTGAAAAGCGCTTGAGGCTCGGCTGCATGAATGACTGAAAATAGAACGAAAGCGGCAGTGAACCTCATAATCATGCCCGCACCTATCTGTTATGTCGGCGGATGACAAGCAAACACTCGCCGCAGGATGAGTTTTTTATCGACTCCATGGACGCTTTCGGCTTTCCACGGTGGCGGATGGATGGCGTCGCGAAATCACCAGAAGACATGGAAGCCCTTGGTCGCGCCGCCGCCGCAGTGGCAGAGGGCGGATCCGTAATCGCTCTCGTCGGCGGGCTGGGCGTGGGGAAAACCCACTGGACCAAGGGTTTCGTGGCCGGCCTGGGCTCGGCTGTGGAAGTGACGAGTCCCACATTCGGCCTTGTCCATGAATACTCCGGTGGTGCGATGGAGGTATTTCACTTTGATTTTTATCGCCTCACCTCTGCAAACGAGCTGATCGCGTTAGGCTGGGATGAATACCTTGAAACCGGCGGAGTGATCATCGCCGAGTGGGGCGACAAATTCCCGGAACTCCTGCCCGCAGATACGGTCTGGCTCCAATTTTCCATCGGAAATGACGGCAGCCGGACGATCAAGCGGCGCTGACGCGGATCAGCCGCCTCCCAGACTGCTGGCGGTGTTCACCAGGTTGCCGGCGGAGCGCACCAAGGCCCCGGGCAGGCCGCAGGAATTCAGGGAAAGCGCGATCCCGAGAACAGCGGCTATTTGTAGAATGCGTTTCATCGTGCGAAATGATGTCGATAGTCCGTGCGGAGTCAAGCAGCCCGACCGAAATCACGAATCGGAGTTTCTCTCGTCCAGCTTCGCTTTGATCGCCTGCAGATGGCTCTTCAACGCCTGGACCTCACGAGTGAGCAGGACGATGTCGTCATCTTCTTTGCGGATGTCCGTGCCGATGAAGAGGCTGGCGACAAAACCCGTGAAGGCACCGAAAAGCCCGACCCCGGCGGTCATCAGCACCATCGCGACGATGCGCCCGCCAATGGTTACGGGAAATTTATCCCCATATCCGACGGTTGTAATCGTGACATACGCCCACCAGAAGGCATCACCGATTGTCTTGATATTCCCATCCGGGGAGTCCACCGGATTCTCGAACTGGAAGATCGCGAACGCAGATAGGAAAACCAAGCCCACCGAAACGATCCCCACCGTGCCGAGCGGCGAAATTTTACCGCACTCGATGGCATACCTGAGCAGATGCTTGATCGAGCGCACAGCCCGTAAGATTCGGATGATTTTGAACGCCCGCCCGAAGCGCAACACACCCATCATCGGCATTGAGGTCACAAAATCAATCCACCCCCATTTCATGAATGCCCGCTTCGACGGCGCGCGGGAAAAACGGATGAAAAAGTCCGTCAGGAAAACCAGACACACACCGAAGTCCACCCACTGCAGGATGCCTCTCGTGTTCTCAGATAGAGTGAAAATCTGGTCCGCGCACAGCGCACCGATCACATAAACCGAGAGAATCAGGGTGACGATCTGGAGCCTCGCAAAGCGTTCTCTGCCTTTGACCGGTGTGTTAAAACTCATGGGTGGAAATGCCGCGCCGCGCGCCTGAGGAAAAATTTACCCGCCGAGCGGATGATATCCGGTCTCACACCGCCTGAAATGACTCGTGACCGACCCGGTTAGCTACAACCAAAACCCTTCCCGCGTCAACGACATTCCCAGAACCGATTCAATGTGAGTAATTTACAGAAAGTTGCATCACTTCAGTTCATGGCATTCCCCGCTTTTCAAAGAACAAGGTGAATTCCAGCCTATTGTAAGTCAGATGCGTCCGGGCGAACAAATCCAGACCGGCCGCTGCGGCCGACCCGGTGACGGATGCATACAGATTGTTGATTTCCGCGAACGTGACCGCTCCCGGAGTTTTCAGGGTGAAAATCACCAGCCCTCCCCGCGCGAGATGCAGTGTTAGACGACCGACGTGACGAATTGCCTCCTCCGCAGCACCGTTCATATCCGAGAGAATCGCGTCGAACCGCACGCCGGATTTCGGCTCATACGCCGCCACGTCCGCGAGGATGAAACGCAGCCCGCGCTTGTGGTCCAGCCGCTTGTCGAGCGGCGCACGGTCGAGCGCCGTTACTTGATAGCCCCGGCTCAGCAGCTCCGAAGTCATGCCCCCGGGACTCGCTCCGAGTTCCAGCCAATGCACGCCCGCAGCCGGTGCCTGGCGGTGCAGCAGCAGGTAATGCAGCGCCTCGGCGATTTTCGCGCCAGCGCGGCTGATCGTGTCGGGCGAACCTTGGCTGATGTATTTTGTCCCTCCCGGATAGAAACCGTTAGCCTCTTTCGGGCTCTGCATGCCGCAGAAAAGCCCTTCCTTGCCGACGAGGCAGAACAAAGTCGGCACGGCGCTTTTCTGCGCTTCGATTTCCTTGAACGCTGCGACCTCGGGCGGAAAAAGCTGGAGCGTCCGGCCCCGCAGATTGGAAGCGAGCGCCTTGTAATAGCGGTTAGAAACTCCCGGATCGAGCTGGCCGATGAACAACGCCTGCGGCCGCAGCGCGCCGAATTTCCGGAACAGGGCCTGCGCCGCCTTTTCCACAAAGCCGTCCATCTGCTCTGGATTGCACGGCCAACTATGGTGTACCGGCAAATTCCAGCGCACGAACTTCGCCGCATCTGACTCGCTCATCGCCCGAGGATCGTCCGTGCGGATCAGGAAATACTCGCTGCCGAGTTTTTTGGACGATGTCCCGCCGAGTCCGCGGATGATTTCATCAATGAAATCCGCGAAGACTTCCGAAACGCGAATCAGGATGCCGGCAGGTGCGTTAGAAATTGGTTCCAAGATGAGATTCTCCCGCGCGGAGCGATACGCCCTGCCATCCGCCGAAGCAACTCCCGATAAAAAACAGGGCGGCACTTCGAATCCAACAAATCATCCGGCAGATCAACGGAACAATGGGCAGAAACGCTGTTGATCGGGATTCGCTGGATTTGAAGCGCCTGGATGAGAAATCAAACCACGTTGCGGAGCGCATTTGCTTCGGAAAGATCGAATTCGCGGCAGTTCGGCGGGATCTGGTCCACATTCACCTCTAGCCACGCCTCCGCCTCCTCGCGGGTACCGAAAATCCGGATGCGGTCGTTGTTCCGCGACCAGTAACCTAACATGCGAACGATCCCAAACACGGTTGAATTGTTCGCCACGTAGGCGAGCCAGCCGCGCGTCCTGTTCTCCTCATGCTTGAGCACCAGCGCCAGACGGAGGATGTCATTCGCGCTCAGGTCCAACTCGGCATCACTGAAATCGATCAGACCGTGAAAATCCGGTGACCAGCACGGATCGGAAGCCATCGAGTGCATGATCGACTTCAAATCCGACAACCCTGTCTTGCCCTGATATTCCTCGATCCGCATCCTGCGATCCGAGTCAATCCGGTAGTGACCTACTGTTCCCTCGGATGGATAATCAGTTGTTAAAAATTTCATAGGGTTCCTTACTATCGGACCCTTCATCGGGGCATTCGTTCAAAAAATGTGAACAAACCCACTACATAACCATCTGTTTTTTAGCATGTTAAGGAATCCCTAAAAATAAGGAAACCTTAATGACTTCCGCTCCAGCCTTGGAAAAACCAAGCTAACACCCATCATGCCCCAACCCTGCGGGCGGCAATCAGGATAGGCAGATCCGTGAAAAATTTATTTCCGGATGAACCCGGCCTAGCGGCTCAGATCCGCCTGGTACATCAGCTTGAAGCCACTCTGATGGAGGATTGCTACTGCGAATTCATAGTCTTCCACGTGCATCGCCAGCATCGACTGGCCTTCCGGGCTGGGCATCAGGGCGTAGGCGAAATCGATGTTAGTCTCGGCGATCATCAAGGTGTCGAGCGACTGGAGCAGACCGGGACCGGACTCGCGCATGGCGATGACGACCAGTTCACAAGTCGTGTGGGGGATTCCCTTTTCCATGAAAAGTTGCTCCGCCGTATCAGGATCGGACACCACCAGCCGCGCCACCGTCGCATCCCGCGAATCCTGCATGCTGAGGCCGACGACTTCGATGCCCGAGGCCCGCAACAGCTTCACCAAGGCGGCCAGTGCGCCAACCCGGTTTGGCAGCAGGACGGAAAACTGGCGGACGGGTTCGCCATGGTCGATAATTGTTTCTGATTCCATATGTAGTTGATCTTCAATCATCCGCGTGGCCCGCGCAGCGGGATGGTTTGCACAGCGCCGGTAGCGACTTCTTCGATGACCAGTTGATTCGGCCTCACGTCGGAAATCCGGTATTCCGTGCCGTCGGCCGCCTTGAAATGCTGTCCTTGGCTGGCGACATAGCGTTTTCCCGTCGCAGAATCCTCGACCAAGGCCACCGGATCGTGCGCCTCGGCGGAAATCCCGGACGTCCACTCGCGGGTCGTGCCAGTGGCGGTATCCCGCACGTCCATCACGGAAATTTCCATCTTCCTGCCTTGGCTGAACTTGCTGTCCTCCATCCGGCGCTTGACGCTGACCACGGCCAACCGCGAACCGGGAATCGTCTCACCGGTCCGCACTTTCATCTGCTTTGGCGAGGATCCGGCGATGCTGACGGTGGCGGTATCACCTTGCACGGATTGCACATTGATCGGCAGTTCACGCTCGCTGTAGAGGCGCATGACCAAGGGGGGCATGGCAAATGGTGGGTTTGTCACCGCTGCCGGCGTCGTCGCGGCGCGCAGTCCGGGCTCGGACTGGATGATCGCCACCGGGGTGCTGAGAGTCTCGCCATTGATCGGCTTCGAAGGTCCGCGCTTTGCCAGCGAGCGGCTGGGAAGATTGAAAATTGGCGGGTTCTTCGCCGAATCCGCTTTGTTTCCCGCAGGCTCCTTGCCCGCAGCCGCATCGACGAACGAGTCCATCTTTTGCGCAATTTTCTCCGTTGATTCGAGCGCCAGCTCCTCGGGAAGTGGCTCACGCAGAATGAGTGAGGAAATTTCCGCATGTCCCGCAGCGGTCGCCAGATCCGCCGCCGTCCGGCCATCGGGATCGGCGGTGTAGCGGCTGGCACCCAGTTCGAGAAGCAGCTTCACGGCGGCCGTATTGCCATTTTCCGCAGCGATCATCAAGGGCGTCCGTCCGTCCTCCATCCGGGCATAGACGGATGCGCCATAATTTGTCAGGGAATCAATCACATCCGCCCGCCCGACCAGCGCCGCCAACAACAGGGCGGCATCAAGATTCTCGCGGTTGTAGGATGCCAGTTCGACTACCGAACCGCCGCTGCCCTCGCGGACGGCAAGCATCAGCGGCATGAAACCCTCCTTATCCTTCGCCCGGGGATCGGCCCCTTGGCGCAGGAGCCAACGCACCATCGGCGTTTGATCCGCCATCACTGCGGACATCAGAGGCGTGCGCTCGGAACCGCCACGGACATCCACCGACAGGCCGCGATCGAGCAGAAATTTCGCCGAACTCTCCGCACCGGCTGAAGCCGCAATGTGCAGCGCCGAATCCCCGTCCGGATTACGGATATCCGGCTTGAATCCTGCGGAAATGAACTTTCTCAAAGCCGCCGCATCATTCTCGCGGCTGGCGCGGAACCAGTCTTCCGGCGTGAGCTTGTAGCCCGCCTCGCTGAGATCGGACTTCACGGTTTCCACCTGTTTCCGGCAGGAGGGCAAGCCCACCAAGGAAATGGCAAGCCAAACGAAGGCTGCCGGGCGTTTCGAAAACCATTGCATGAGGGTCACGTTACTTTGGTTTCCTTAAGCATTCAACCCTGAACCTTCGGCTGCATCGATTCGCAAAATCCGGCAGACTCCCCCGCGCACCATGAACCGCACGTTGTGGCCGCAAAGCGCCGCGCCGAACTCGCGTCCGGCGTCCGCCACCTGCGTCGCCGGCCGTGGATCGAGCGAAAGCACCTCGCTCAGCACCGCCCGCGCGCGTTCGGGGAGTTTCGAAAAATTTTCCGCAGCGGCGATGTCCACTTCCACCGGCAGCCTCGGGATGTCCTCCCCGGCGAAACCGGCAGTCGCATCTGGAAGCGCCTCCGCATAAGGCAGATACGGCTTCACATCGTAAACCGGTGTGCCGTCCAGCAAGTCCAATCCCCCCAACAAAAGCACCGGCGAATCAGCAGCCGCCATCTCCACGCCCTCCAGTTTCACCAACGAAAGCCCCAGTCCGTTCGGTCGGAAAGTCGAGCGGCTTGCGAAAACCCCCACCCGCTGATTCCCGCCCAGCCGCGGCGGGCGCACCGTCGGTTTCCAGCCCTGCTCCATTGTTTCGTGAAATCCGAAAACCAGCCACAAATGCGAAAACCCCTCGATCCCCCGCACCGCCTCCGGACTCCGATAGGCGTCATGAAACACCAGCCGCCCCCACGCGCTCGGACACAAACCCGGCTGCCGCGGCACCCCGAATTTCCCGCCAAAGCAGGACCGGACGGTGGCGATGGGGTCGATGGTCATTTCGAAACTGGATTCAAGGGAGGGGAATTATGGAGGAATCAAAAGTGCTCCGGGAATTCCGAGGTCGAGAGTGGCCAGACGCAACCGGTGTTTTTCCGCTAGAGCAAAAAGGTGGGCGTCCGTGGTATTCGAATCAGGGAAAATCCGCGAGAATTTCACTTATCCCTTGCGTGGTCAGCGGAGGAAGGCCGGGTGAGCTGTCGAAGATCATTGCCCCGGTAAACTCACAACGGACGCGCCGCAGGGTTTCGGTCGAAGGCGTCTTGCCAGTGGCCTTTCGGCGGAGGTATTCAGACAGACTCGTCCGTTCCGCCTTCGCGAGAGAGCGGATCATCCGCGCCTCGTCGTCACTGACCTTGAAGGTAATGGTCTTCACGGATAATACCGTAATACCCTGCTCCTCTTTTGCAAGCCGATTGATGGGTTCACCGTGTCTTGAAGTGGATGCTGGAACGCAGCATGGATCCTTCGCGGCGGGAGTGGATGGTGAGTTTATCCAGGTCGCTGAGGGTGGCGATGGCGTCCTTGGCTTGTTTCTTCTGCTCGGTAGTTAGGGCAGCACCCATGATGGCCTCGGCGTTTTCGTCGGCGATTTTGAAGGTCTCGTCGGCGAAAGTCTGGAGCGCCCGGAAATTCATGCTGAACCATAGACCGGTGCGGGTCTCGCCTCCGGCGGTGGCCTGCGCGATGAGGTCGAGAGCCTGATTTTTCGAGGTGGAGGCGGCGAACCACTGGTCCCCGACGGTGACGGATGGTAGGAAATCGTCGTTAAAAAACGGCATCGGGAAAAACCAGGTGGTGAGTCCGTTTTTCTCGGAGCTGATAGGTTTCTGCATCGGGATGTCCTGACCAACCATTTCACTCACTTTGCCGAGCAGCGTGGTGGTGGTGGTGTTCATTTTGTCCCAGGAACCGGCGAGCTTCGCGCGGTCGGTGACCGGGGCGATGAACGAGATCCGCGGGACCTTCGCCTTATCCACAACGAGCTGTGGGATGCCGGGGATGGCGGGAGCGGAGCCCTTGAGATCGACGACCATGGCGCTTTCGCCGCCGAGGCTGTCGCCGAAATCACCGTTGAAAGTGTCCCAAAGCGCAATCGCGTCCGGGCGGAATTTCGAGTCGAACATCTTCGCCATTTCCTTGAACTTGGTGACGTCGTCGTTTTCTGCGGGGATTTCGGTCACCTTCAAGGCCATCGCATAGGCGGTTTCCAACAGAGACTCGAAATAGGCGCGGGCCTTTTCGTCGTAGGCGGCTTCCACGGTCATGTCGGCGAAGAGCACGACGTCCGGCGAGTTGCCAAGATGGGCAAGTTTGTTAGGCACCTTCCAGTCGATCGCGCCGTTGTCGGCTCCACCGTAGGACTCGATTTTCAAACCGTCCTCGAAGAAGGCGATGGTGCCGAGCGCTTCGTGGCTGACCATCTTGCGCAGTGCGGCTTCCCGTTCGGCAACGATCTGCAGCAGCGCTTCCAGATCGCGGGTTTCGCCGAGTCCATCCGCTCCTGACAGACCGTCGCGCAGTCCGTTCGTCATATCCGCCAGTCCGCCGACGGAGGCGTAGAGCGTTTCTAACGCAGCTTTCTGCCCGTAAACGAGAGCGGCGAGATCCTTGGACTGGTAGGCGTCCGAGAAGGCGAGCGCATCGGAGCCGACGAGCGAGCTGCCCGTGTCCGCAGCGAAATTCAGGTCATCCAGCGAACCGCCGATGAACATCAGCGCGTATTCACCGATGGTGCCGCTGAGAACGATGATGTCCTTCTTGGCGACTGCGGCGATCAGTTGATCGACCGTGGCGGACCCTAACTGCTTGTCCATGTCCTCACGCTCCTCCGCCATGTTAGCGGAAATTTTCGCACCGGAAATCTTGTAGCCGGAAAACTTCTGGCCGGCCTTCTCGACTTCCACGGCCTCCACCATGTCGCGCATCATTCCAAGATTGGCGACGGTGCTGGCAAGAAGCTGGGCGGCCTCGGCGTTCTTCGCTTCCGAGGTGCGGAATGCGAAATACATCGGCGGCATTTTCGACTTCTCGATCAGCGGAATGCCGGATTCCGGGTCTTTCAGTAGGTTGCTGAAAAGCTCCTCGCTGTAACCACTGGAAAATGCGCTTTCGATGTCGGAAACATCACCCTTTTTCGCAGCGGCGACGAGTGCCTTGGCGATTCCGCGGAATTGGAAATAGCTCATGCGGCGGTTGAGCGTGAGCAGGTTGCCGGTTTGTTCGCCGGTGGTCTTGCCCATCGCGATGGTGAATTCCGTGCCGAAAAGCATCGCCGGGCCGGTGGGCTCCTCCGCAGCGGCGTCCGGCTTTTTCTCCTCGTCATCGAGATCGGTCATGCCGCCGCCCATCTGCGACTGGACGAGTTTCCAGACCTTGGTGGATTTCACGCGGTCGGCCGTTTTCGTGCCGTTGTAAAACGAGAGGACAACCTCAGTACCCTGCGGCAGGAGTTTCGCGAATCCGAGCTTTGCCGCACGCTGCTCAGGGGTGACGGCCGGAACTTTGGGAACCTCGGGAGCAGGCGCGGGCGTCGGTTTCGCAGGTGTCTCCGCGATGGCTGCCGGGGCTTCAGGCACCTTCGCCTCTTCCTTTTTGTTGCAGGCACCGAGGCCCAGGGCCACAGCGGAGATGATCAGCCAGTTCGCTCGATTTTTCATGGAGGCCGCAAGCTAAAGTTTCCGGAAGCGACCTAGCAAGCAGATTGGCCGAAATTTTCCTGAAAAATGCGCGGCCACCTGATGCCCGAATCGCCTCGCAACCCGCTTTCTTTCATCATCAGCCACATCCGGGTTGCGGGAAACTCCAGTCTGTGACTCCTTACCCCAGCCCCACGACCATGGCCGCCACCACTCCTCAGATTCCCCGCAACGATCTTTTTCCATTCGAACTCGTCCGCCCCGAGCTGGAGCGGGTTGAAATCTCCATCCGCGAGCAGGTCCGTATGTTTGATCCGGCCGTCGAGCCCTACGTCTCCTACATCTGCAATACTTCCGGCAAACGCATCCGCCCGGCCCTCGCCATCCTCGTCGGCGGCGCGGCAGGGGGATTCACCGATGATCATTTGAAAATCGGCGTCATCCTCGAGCTTATCCACATGGCCACGCTCGTCCACGACGATATCATGGACGGCGCGAATACCCGCCGCATGGTCCCCACCGCCAACGCGAAATGGGGCAACGCCCTCTCCGTCCTGCTAGGAGACGCGCTTTTCTCCCACGCTCTCACGCTCGCCACCGATTTCAACAGCATCGACATCTGCCGCAAGGTCGGCAACGCCGCGCGCGAGGTCTGCCAGGGGGAAATCATCCAGACGCAGCGCCGTTTCGATCTCACCTTCACCAAGGCCGAGTATTTCCGAATCATCGAAATGAAAACAGGCGCGCTCTTCGCCGCCGCCACCGGACTTTCCGCCAATCTATCCGGCCTTGATGCCGAAACCGAAGCCCGCCTCTACAGCTACGGCATGAAACTCGGCACCGCCTACCAGATCTACGACGACTGTCTCGACCTCGTCGGCTCCGAAGAAATCGTTGGAAAAACGCTCCGCACCGATCTCATCAAGGGTAAGCTCACCCTCCCCATCCTCAATCTGCTGGAAACCGCCTCCGAGGCACAGCGCATGAAGCTAAACAAACGCATCCTCGATCAGGAGCCGCTCGACCTCCCGGTCCTGCTAGGCATCGCCGAATACGAGGGAGCCATCGAAAGCGCCGTGGACACCGCGCTCGGACTCCTCGCGGAAAGCCGCGAGGACCTCGCATCGCTTGGAGAATCCGTGCATTCAGACGCCCTGGCGCAGATCACCTGGTTCCTCGCCGGACTGCTGGAGAAGTGCAGGAGATAGGGAAAGAAAATTTGAACGCAGATGAACACGGATAAGAGAAAGATCATTGAATTGATCCCTAACTCCCTTCCTCCTCTTCATCTCCTCTTCCATCCGCGTCCATCTGCGTTCATCTGCGGTTGAAAAACTCTTCCTTCCCATGTCCCAACAAAGTCCACGCAAACTTCTCATCATCGGCGGCGGATTCGCCGGGCTCGGGTGCGCCAGCCGCCTTGCCAACGACGAACATTTCGAGATCACCCTCGTTGATCGCACCAACCACCATCTCTTCCAGCCGCTGCTCTATCAAGTAGCCAGCGCCTCGCTCGCGGCGCCGGACATCGCCCGCTCCATCCGCCAGATCCTCGCCGATGCGAAAAACGTCACCGTCCTGATGGACGAGATTTCCTCCATCGACACCGCCGCGAAACAGGCCACCGGCAGCTCCGGCGCGGTCTATCCATACGAAACCCTCATCCTCGCTGCCGGCGCGCGCACCGGTTATTTCGGCCACGACGAATGGTCGAAAAACAGCCTCGGCCTCAAGTCCCTCGCCGACGCCCAGAACATCCGCCGCACCGTCCTTTCCAATCTCGAACGCGCCGAACTCACCCGCGACGAGGCCGAGCGCAACCGCCTCATGACCATCGCCATCGTCGGCGGCGGTCCCACCGGCGTCGAGCTCGCCGGTGCCTTCGCCGATCTCGTCCATCGCTCCCTGAAATCGAATTTCCGCAACATCGACACCGGCAAGCTCCGCATCATCCTCATCGAGGGTTCCGAGCTCATTCTCGAAGCCTACGACACCGAGCAAAGCCTCTACGCCCGCAAGCGTCTGGAAAAACTCGGCGTGGAAGTGAGAAACAACACCCGCGTCACCGACGTCCGCCCCGGCGCGCTCGATTTCAAGGACGGCACCACGCTCGAAGCCGCCGCCATCATCTGGGCCGCCGGGGTCGCCGCCAGCCCTCTCACCGCATCGCTCGGAGTCCCGCTAGACCGCGGCGGACGCGTCACTCCCTTGCCAGATCTATCCGTTCCCCGCCACCCGGACATCTTCGTCGCCGGCGACCTCGTGGGCATGAAAGACAGCGCTGACAAGATGGTCCCAGGCGTCGCCCCGGCGGCCACCCAGATGGGAAAACACATCGCAGGCATTTTGAAAAGCGAGGCATCCGGCCACCACACACCACGCCCGCCATTCCGCTACTTCGACAAGGGTATGATGGCCATCATCGGAAAAAACTACGCTGTCGTGAAAGCGGACAAACTCCGCCTGCAAGGCTTTGTCGCCTGGCTCATGTGGCTGTTCATCCACATCGCCTTCCTCATCGGTTTCCGCAACAAGCTCTCCGTCCTGCTAGGCTGGGCCTACGCCTATCTGGTCAATACCCCGGAAGCCCGCATCATCACCTATCCGCCCACGACTCCGGTTCCGAGCGAGATAGGAAGTTAGGAATCCGCCTCCAAGACGGGGACGAGCACAATCATCACCGAAAAAAACTTTAGGTTGCACTTGGCCCCGAGAGCGGTCTTGTGGGGGATGACGGTTTCGCACATTACGGAAGGAGTCGCTTGAATGCGGTCCAATTGCCCACCCGGATCGCCTTTGTCGGCGGATTCGAGCCACGGCGCTGCGGGATTGCGACTTTCACCCATGACATTTGCGAGGCGGTGGCCGGGGAAATCCCGGATGCCGAATGCATCGCCGGGGCGGTGAATGATCGCGCGGAGGGCTACAAATATCCTCCGCGGGTGCGCTTCGAAATTCTGGAAAAAGACCTCGATTCCTATCGCCGGGCAGCGGATTTCCTCAATTTCAACAAAACCGAGGTGCTCTGCGTGCAGCATGAGTTCGGCATTTACGGAGGCACGGCGGGAAGCCATCTGATCGCCCTGCTCAAGGAGGTGCGGATGCCGGTGGTGACGACCCTGCACACCGTCCTCCAGGATCCAAATCCCGCGCAGCGCAAGGTGATGGAAGAGCTGATCCTGCGCAGCGACCGGATGGTGGTGATGGCGCGCAAGGGCAGGGAAATTCTGTTGGAAACGTATGGCGTGCCCGAGGAGCAGATCGACATCATCCCCCACGGCATCCCGGATATTCCTTTTGCGGATTCAGAAGATTACAAATTCCGCTTCGGGCTGGACGGGCGGAAGGTCCTGCTGACTTTTGGATTGTTAGGGCCGGGAAAAGGCATCGAGCAGGTGATCGAGGCACTGCCGGAAATCGTCAGACGCCATCCGGACGCGGTCTATCTCATTCTCGGAGCGACTCATCCGCACCTGATGGCGCGGGAGGGCGAGAGCTATCGGCTCGGACTGGAACGACTGGCCGAGGACCGCGGGGTGAAGGATCATGTGATTTTCTACAACCGCTTCGTCTCGCTGAAGGATCTCACCGAGTTCATCGGCGCGACGGACATCTATCTGACGCCGTATTTGAACGAGGCGCAGATCACCTCCGGCACGCTGGCCTACGTCTTCGGCGCAGGCAAGGCGGTGGTTTCAACACCGTATTGGCATGCGAAGGAACTGCTGGCAGATGGCCGCGGCATCCTCGTGCCATTCCGCGATCCGAAGGCGATCGCCGACGGGGTTTGCGCCTATCTGGACGATCCAGAGCTGCTGGAGCGCACCCGTGCCGAGGCCTACCGGCTGGGGCGCGAAATGATCTGGCCGGCGGTGGCGCAGCTCTATCTGGATTCCTTCCAGCGCGCGCGGATCGACCGCAAGGCCACGCCGCGCGGATCATTCGCCGGATGGGCGCTGGGCAGCCGTCCCTACAATCTACCACCGCTGCGGCTGGACCACATCGTGCGCATGAGCGATGGCACCGGCATTTTCCAACATGCCACTTTCAACGTCCCGAATTTCCACGAAGGCTACTGCACGGATGACAACGCCCGTGCGTTCATCCTTTGCAATCTATTGGAGGAGCCGAGTCTGCTGGATCATCTGGCAACAAGCTATCTCGCTCTGCTGACGGCGGCGCTGAATCACGAAACCGGACGCTTCCGGAACTTCATGAGCCACGGCCGGCAATGGCTGGAAGAAGCGGGCAGCGAGGACAGCCACGCGCGGGCGCTATGGGCGCTGGGCGTGGGAGCCGGGCGCTCGGTGAACGACGGGCACCAGCGGCTTTCCGTCTATCTGTTCGAGCTCGGGCTGCCGGCGGTGGACACTTTCACCTCGCCACGGGCCTGGGCATTCACGCTGCTGGGGATTCACGAATACCTGCGGGCCTATCCGACGAAAACCAAGGTGCTGGCGGCGCGCGAAGTGCTGGTCGCGAAGCTGATGGACCTCTGGAACCGCTGCGCGACCGAGGACTGGCCGTGGTTTGAAACTTCCGCCACCTACGACAACGCTCGGCTTTCCCAAGCACTGGTTCTATCAGGAAAGTCGATGAAGGATGAGGTGGTTCTCGAAACAGGTCTGAAATCGCTCCGCTGGCTGGCGTCCATCCAGAAGACGCAAGCCGGGCATTTCCGGCCGATCGGCAGTGACGGATTTTATGTGAAGGACGGTGCCCGCGCCGATTTCGACCAGCAGCCGGTGGAAGCCCAAGCGATGGTTTCCGCCTGTCTCGACGCATTCCGGGTGACCGGCGAGGCGTTCTGGACGAGCGAGGCGAAGCGGGCGTTCGAGTGGTTTCTCGGCCGCAACGACCTCGGCCAGGCACTCTACGATTCCACCAGTGGCGGCTGCGGCGATGGCCTGCATCCTGATCGCGTCAACGCCAACCAAGGCGCGGAATCGTCGCTGGCATTTCAAATCGCTCTCGCAGAAATGTCCCGCGCCGCGCACTAACCGCCACATTCACCCGATTTCCCATCATGAGTAAAATTTCCATCAAACGCTACGAGATCATGCTGATGCCGGACAGCTCCCGGGTCGTCATCCGTCCGTTCATCCCATCGAACCCCGACCGCGTCACCGCCATCCTCGGACGGGCTCTGGCTCTGACCGAAGAAGAGGTGGAGACAGAACTGGCGGCAGTGCACAAGGATTTCGAATCCCGTCACTACGACATCGAGGCGCTGCTGCTGGAGCAGTATGCCAAAGTCCATCCACTGATCTTCACCCAGCGTCCGCTTTCCCTGCCGCGGGAGCTTCTGATAGGCGCAATGTTCTCTGGAGAATATTCGCTGGAGTCTGCGGCATTGTTCAATCCCTCCATCGTGCCCCACCCCGACCAGCACGACGTGCCAGAAGGCGGGCTGCGGTTCATCATGAGCCTGCGCGCCACCGGCGAGGGGCACATTTCATCAATCGAATTCCGCTCGGGAAAAATCGCGCCGGATGGTACTATCGGGCTCGACCCGGTATCACGCTATGTGGCGATGCCGCAGATGGTGCCGAATCCGACCTATCGGAAAAAAAGCTTCATCCTGAAGTTCCATGAGATGGGCTTCGACAACGAATTCGCGAACGCCGTATTGGCCCCGCTGGAAAAGGAATTCACCCGCGACGATCTGAACAAGAGCGTGGGAACGGTGCGCCACGAGAATCACCCCGACACCCACGAACTCAAGCGCACACTCGACTGCGTCCAGTGGCTCGCGGATTCCAACTACGAAGTGCGCTTTTCCTCCAAGCGCAGCGTCAGCGAACGGATCATTTTCCCGACATCGCCTAACGAAAGTAACGGCATCGAGGATGCGCGGTTCGTCCGCTTCATGGAGGACGATGGCACGGCAATGTATTACGCGACCTATACGGCGTATAACGGAAAAGCAATCCTGCCGCAGTTCATCGAGACTCAGGATTTCCTGCACTTCCGGGTGCTGACACTCAACGGCGGCGCAGTGCAGAACAAAGGCATGGCGCTCTTTCCACGCCGCATCGACGGCCGGTATGTGATGCTGTCCCGCCAGGATGATGAGAATCTCTTTATCATGTTTTCCGATAATCTTCACTACTGGAGCGATCCCAAGATCCTCATGCGCCCGGTAGAAGTGTGGGAATCGGTGAAAATCGGAAACTGTGGTTCTCCGATAGAGACGAGGGCTGGCTGGCTGGTGATCACCCACGGCGTTGGACCGATGAGGGAATACTGCATCGGCGCGGTGCTGTTGGATTTGAAGGATCCCACCAAAGTCATCGGCCGTCTGAAGGATCCGCTGATCTGCCCGGAAGGCGTGGAGCGCGAGGGCTACGTGCCGAACGTGGTCTATAGCTGCGGCTCGCTGCTGCACGGCGACAAACTGATCCTGCCGTATGCGATGAGCGACAAGTTCACCGCCATTGCGAGTGTGGATCTCGAAGAGCTGTTAGCAAAGCTGATCGGGTGAGGGACGCACTCATTGGATTCTCATGACCGGTCGGTCAGGTTGCGGCTTTCCAACATGAAAAAACTTCCCGAAATCCTTTTCGCCTTCTGGGTGATGAAAATCTGCGCCACCACGCTGGGCGAAACGGCGGACGACCTGCTTTCCATGACGATGAACGTGGGCTACGCGACGAGCACCATCATCCTGATGGGCATCTTCCTCGTCACGGTGGCGGCCCAGCTTCTATCGAAACGCTTCACCCGTTCCTCTACTGGGCCGTCATTCTATCCACCAGCACGGCGGGCACTACCATGTCCGACTACATGGACCGCACGCTGGGGCTGGGTTACGCGAAGGGCAGTGCAATCCTGCTACTGATCCTTATCGCCATCTTCGCTTACTGGCGCTCGACGGGCAGCTCGCTCTCGGTGGAAAAGGTCCACACGCCGAAAGTGGAGATCCTCTATTGGACGGCGATCCTGTTTTCCAACACACTGGGCACGGCGCTGGGAGACTTTCTCGCGGATGATTCGGGCCTCGGCTTTGCCGGTGGCGCAATGCTGATCGGCGGGTTGCTGGCTGCGGTGGTGGCGCTGACGTTTTTCACCAGCATTTCAAGAGTTCTGCTGTTCTGGATCGCCTTCGTGCTGACGAGGCCCTTCGGCGCGACGCTGGGTGATGTGCTGACGAAAGGGCATGAAAAGGGAGGTTTGAATTTCGGCACCATCGGTTCCTCCGCCGTGCTTGGTGGCGTGCTGGTGATGCTGGTGACGCTGGTGGAACTCTCAACCCTCACTAAACGACCTCGTTTAGGCCTTGGGGGCGAGCAAGTTTAATTCCCTCAAATTTGAGGCATTTGTGGGAGTAAGTTCGACATACGAGTCGCCCGTGGAGTCGTTGATGCTCACGCTGATTTGCGCTCTCCGGGTGAGGCGCAGGCGGAGTGCACGACCGCTACCGTCAGGTAGAGTTAGCCCGCTGGCGCATTCACGTCAACTTGGCATCGTAAAATGCTGGCTATCAGTGATATAAGTGAAATTATCATGATTTTTTGATTGACATGTGCCGCTCCCCGGCAAGCTCGGCATGTCAAAAGCTAATGTTTTTTCCGCGCTGTTAGCCTCTGCCAAATCCTTCTGCAACCACCTCGGGCCGCTGGCCCGGAAATCCGGGTTCATCGGCCGCAAGACCAAGGGATTTTCAGCTTCCGGTTTCGTCCTGTCGTTGATCAAGTCGGTCATCACGGGCAACGCCTCTTTCAACCAACTGCCTCGAATCTCGGTCTCCACGAAACGATATCCATTACTTGCGACAAACGGACTGTCCCGCAGTCATGCGCCATAGTTTTGCGACACACCTGCTGGAATCCGGAACCGACATTCGTACCGTCCAGTCCCTGCTGGGTCACTCATCCGTCCAAACCACCATGATCTACCTGCATGTCATGAAACGTCCGGGCGCAGGCGGTCCCAG
>JBBRCO010000029.1:0-29670 GCA_038204755.1 Verrucomicrobiales bacterium | reverse complement strand
GGGTGGGTCATTGAGCTTTCACTCGCCTGAGCACCGCGATCGACATCCTGTCTCTCGGTCGCCCTCCGTCGTGGCGACGGGCGGAACCTAGGCCAACCCAGACCCACGGGTCAACCCATTTTGTGACGGTTTCTACGTTTTTTTTGCAAAGGGGTGGGAACCTATATAGAATAAGGGATTAGCAGCCTTGTTTTTCTGAAAAACATTCGACAAAGCCGGAATTTGTTAGGAAAGCTGGTTTGGGTTTCTTCAATTTCGAGTATAATCCTGTGACAAAACAGCCACTTTCCGTGAAACTACGATAACTCCCGTAATTCAATTCCCTTCCGGCAGTCCCTTGCGCAGGCGGATCGTCACCGCGAACCCACCGCTCGCAGGTAGCGAGGCGAATGCTTCCCCTTCGCAGGCTTCAATGGCGGTGCGGACGATGGCAAGTCCGAGGCCGCTGCCTCCGGTATCACGGCTGCGGGAACGATCCGGACGGTAGAATGGCTCGAAAAGCCTTGGGAGCTCCTCGGCTGGGACGCCCGGGCCGTCGTCCGTGACCGAGATAGTAACGCAATCGCCACTTTCCATTGCGGAAATTGTAACCCGCGCCGTCAGACCGGCATGGACACCGGCGTTACGGATGAGATTACCGAGAGCGCGACTGAACAACGACGGATCGGCGACCGCCACCAGATCCGGTGGCACGTTGATTTCAAGAGCCAGATCTCCCGCTTCACGAGCTGCGACTTCGCGAACAAGTGGCTCGATCCGCACGCACTCACGGCGCGGTATGCGGTTGCCAGCACGCGAAAATGCCAGGATTTCCTCGACCAGCGTCGCCAGCTCCTGTGTATCGGATTCGATGGAAACAAGATGGTTCCGCCCGGATTCGCCCAGTTTCATTTCCAGAATACCCAGGCCGGTGCGCACTCTCGCCAGCGGCGCGCAAAGCTCGTGCGCCGCGTCCCCAAGAAATCGTTTCTGCCCGGAAACCAAGTGATCAAGCCTGACCGCCATCGTTTCGATCGCCTTGCCCAGATTCCCCAACTCGTCATTTCCCCGAAGCGGCAGGTTGATCTTAAAATCCCCGGCAGCGATCCGGTCCGTGGTGATCGTCAGCCGATGGAGATAGCGCGTGATGCCCCACACAAAAGGCGTCCAAAACGCCAGACTCAACGCCAGCACCGCCAGTCCGCCCCATAGCCACGGCTTGAAATCAAAAAACATGCCCGATCCATCCAGTTTGTCCGCCCGGACGAGGAGGAGATGCTGGCGGAACGGTTGACTGAAAGGCCCCGGCAGCAAGATGTGGACCCCCGCCCAGTAGCCGTCACCACCCTCTCCTCTCAGCAGGAAAACCGGACGGCTGACCGGCACGTTTTGAGGCGGGGGCCGCTCGCCTCCGTTTCTATCACGACGGCCAGCCCTGGGGGGAGGACGATCTCCCGGAAATCCATCGATAGGCATTCCCAGGCCGTCCGGAAACCCGGGGCCATCCGGACCACCTCCCAAACGGCCGGGTGGCGGACCACGGTGGGGCGGCGGGCCTGGCGGCGGCCGGGATGATAGAGCGCGCTGTTGTACATTCGCCGGAAGCCGGATCGCAAATGACTTGGGATCGTTGTAGTCAAACACCGCCGCCGCCACCTTCTTCCGGTCCGCGAGCGCTTTGACCGAAGCGTCCCATTTATAACGCGGCTGCAGGAGAATCTCCTCGCGCGCCGCCTCGCCGAATGCCTGCAGCCGCTCACCTGCCGCTCCGCTGAGCAGCGAGTCCAGACCAAGCCGCAACTGCCAGCCGACAAAGACTGCGAAAGCGATTGCTAGGATCAAAAGGTGCAGCAACAGCCAGCCTAACACTTTCGCCAGCAGCGGAAAATACGGTCGCCCTTTCATGACCGCGCGAGGTCGGGAGTTTCAGGCTCGTGGAGCGAGTAGCCGATCCCGCGGATGGTGCGGATGAAACGCGGGTTCTTCGCGTCGTCTCCCAGTTTTTTCCGCAGCGAGGAAACGTGCACATCGATGGACCGGTCAAAAATATCGAACCGCCGCTCCGACACCTCTTCTATCAGTCGCTCGCGGGTTTTCACGCGGCCCTTCGATTTCAGCAGCGCCGCGAGAATCGCAAACTCCAGCGTAGTTAGATCGAGCGGCACGTCGCCAAGGATCACCGTGTGCGTCTCCTCACAGATCCTGAGGGTGCCGGCGACCAGCTCGCGGACCGCCCCGTTGCCGATCTGTTCCACGCGCGAACGGCGGGTGACCGCGCGCAGACGGGCCAGCAGCTCGCGTGAGGAAAATGTCTTCGGCAGGTAGTCATCCGCACCGATTTCGAGACCCACGATGCGGTCCGCCTCCTCGCCCAGCGCCGTGAGCATCAGCACCGGGACGTCGGATGTTTTCCGCAGTTCACGCAGCACCGCGAAGCCGTCCATGCCGGGCATCATCACGTCCAGGATCACCGCCAGATAGGGCGCGGCCAGCGCTTCGGCGAGCCCGTCCGGCCCGTTATGGCGGAGTTCCACCTCGTATCCCTTCGGCGTGAGATAGTCGCGGATGAGCCCGGCGAGCTTGCGGTCGTCATCCACAACGAGGATGCGGGGATTGGCTTGGATTTCCATCGTTAGGCTCTTATTAGCAGGAGTAGGGCACCCTCGCCCACAGGTTTTACACAAAATTAACAATTTTGGGCAAATTCCACACACAGCGTTCACATGCGTCCGGTTTCATCGTCACAGTTCCCGACGGAACGAAATCAAAACACCAACCTGCTAAAATCATGAAACCAACCCGCATCCACCTCATCCTCGCCGTGCTCGCCACCGTCACGGCGAACGCCGCCGAGCCGAAACCACCCGTTGACCGCCGCCCACCGCCGCCGCAGCCGCTCCTCGTGGCGTTCGACACGAACCGCAACGGCGAGCTCTCACCTGATGAAATCGACAACGCCCCTACCGCCCTCGACGCGCTCGACAAGGATGGCGATGGCGCGCTCTCCCCGAAGGAAATCAAAGGCAAACCACCCAAGAAAAAAACCGGTGAAGCCGCTCCACCGCCACCCGATAAAAATGGCCCGCCACCGCCGATCATCAAAGCGCTCGACCTCGACAAGGACCACAGCCTCTCCGCCGAGGAAATCGAAATGGCCTCCGAGTCGCTCCTGATCCTCGACATGGACAACGACGGCACCCTGTCCCGCAAGGAACTCCGCCCGGGCAAGCCACCCAAAGTCGAAGGCACCTGATCGACCTTACCCGTCCCGCCCCGGAAATTTTCCGCAGGGCGGGATTCCCTCTCGATTTCGGAAAACGGTTTGAGATCAAGCTGCCCGGCTTCCAAAAACGAAAATCCTCTCTTTCCCACTACCCGGAGATGGGCGCGGCCCGAAAAACCCGCATCCGCCAAACGACGAGAATGCCGTAGAATAAACCCATCCGCTCCCGATCATGGTTTGTCCCGCTCCAGCCTCCCGCGCCGGAGCGGGATTTTTTTCAGAAGCTAATACACCTCCGGCGGCCGGTCCCAGAAACCATGGATCTTGTCGATTTCCCGGCGGTCGCGCTTCGTCGGCCGGCCCTTCGCCGCCTCGCGTTTCGCCTTCTGCCATTCCTTCAGATGCGCGAAAACGGCCTCCGGCGTCCGTTCCTCATAGCATGCCCGCGCTTCCGGTGCGCCCACCCGCAGGCTGATCACCGCATTCACGAAAATCGTCCGCACACCCGGCCCTTCCGGAAACGGGATTTCCAACAGATCGCCTGGATGGATCATTGAGGATGCCTTCAGCGGGTGCGCGCCACGTTTCACTTTTCCCGTGGCGCACCCGTCCGCCGCGAGGCCGCGGGTTTTGAAAAAGCGCGTGGCCCACAGCCATTTGTCAGCACGGACGGATTCGGTCATGAGTGTTGAAATGACGTTGCCACACGCCGATCGCACTTGGCGAGTCTCCAGATACTTCGCCCGCCGCCCACCCAATACTTGCGGGCCGGGCGGACCCTCGACTAGAAACGCCCGTGGCCGGAAAAAACATCGTCTATTTCGATTTGGAAACACAGCGCAGCTTCGGCGACGTCGGGGGATTTTCGAACAAATCCAAGATGGGCGTCTCCATCGCCGTCACCTACAGCACCGCCCGTGGCACCTACGAAATCTACGGCGAGAACGAGATGGAAAAGCTCGGTGAGGAACTCGTCCGCGCCGATCTCGTCGTCGGCTGGAACCACATGCAGTTCGATTACCCCGTCCTCCAGCCCTACGTTTTCCACACGCTCACCGAGCAGACCATCAATCTCGACATGATGCTCGAGCTCGAAACCATCCTCGGTTTCCGCCTCAAGCTCGATTCCGTCGCTTCCGCCTCACTCGGCACCGGCAAAACCGCCGACGGTCTGGACGCACTGCGCTGGTGGCAGGAGCACAAAAAAAACGGCGAATTTGAGCCCCTCCGGAAAATCGCTGAATACTGCGCCTACGACGTCAAAGTCACCAAATGCGTCCACGAATACGCCCTCGAACACGGCCTCCTCAAATACGACGACAAAAGCGGCCGCATCGCCGAAGTCCCGGTAGCTTGGAAATAACAGCCGCAGCGGCTCACATGAAACCCATCTGATGCAGCACCTTCGTCACGGTCCAGAGGAACGTGAGGATCAGCGCGACGAGGAAAATCTTGGTTGCGGCTTCGATGGAAGAGCGGGTCATGGCGCACGCGTTGTAAAGGCGGAGGCTGGTTTCGGCAACCCTTCAATTGGAGCGTGGAATTTATTCCGCCAGTCGCCAACGCAGCTCAGTCTCCCGGCGGAAGAGTCGCACAGAGGACTGTGCGGACCACTTTGCGAATCACCGGGTGAACGACGCCACCAGCGAGGCCAGATCCGCAGGCGCGGCGCGGTCGGCGGTGAGGATGGCGGCTTTTTGCAAGGAGATGATTTCGGCGATGCCTTTCCGTGAGAGATCGAGCATGGCGGTCATTTCCTCGGAAGAGAAAACCGCTTCCTCGCCGCTGCCTTGGATTTCCACGAACTCGGAGGCCTCGGTCATGACGACGTTGAAATCCACGGAGGCGTCCTTGTCTTCCGGGTAATTCAGATCGAGCACGGGCACACCCTGATAGACTCCGGCAGAAACGGCGGCGACGAGCTTTTTGATCGGGAAGTTCTTCAATTTTCCATCGGACATCAGCTTGTTGAGCGCGATGGCCATGGCGACGCAGCCGCCGGTAATCGAGGCGGTGCGGGTGCCGCCGTCGGCTTGGAGGACGTCGCAATCGATCCAGATGGTGCGCTGGCCGATCTTTTTCAAATCCACCACAGCCCGCAGCGCGCGGCCGATGAGTCGCTGGATCTCGGATGAACGGCCGTCAAGCTTGCCGCGTGAGATGTCGCGCGGTTTCCGCTCCAGAGTGGAGTAGGGCAGCATGGAATACTCCGCAGTCAGCCAGCCACCTTCCACGCGTTGGGCACGCATCCAGCGCGGGATGTCGTCCTCAATGGTGGCGGCGCAGATGACCTTGGTATCGCCGAAGGAAACGAGCACCGAGCCAGTGGCGTTCGGGGCGACGTTGGGGATGAAGGAAATCGGGCGGAGCTGGTCGTTCTGGCGGCCGTCGGGTCGTGTCATGGATGAAGTGAAATCCACAGGCACGCGCACAGCAAGCGTGGAGACATTCCCCAGCATCTGAAAAGAATCAGATCCGTGAAAACACACACAGGCTGGCTATCTGCCGATCATCCGCTCCAGCGAGGAGCAATCAGGTAGAAATCAGGAATGAGCGTGCAATTTTCAGCGTGATTGTCTGTTATTTCGGAATGGCCCCGGATCTATCAGAGTGATGGCACGCGTGCTTGATCTGCGATTTCCAAAGCGCTAAAAGACGCGCATGAAGATCAAATTAGCCGTAGGCATGTCTGTTTTGTGGCTCGCGATATTCACCGCGGGTTGTCTCTTGAGTGCCGCCGCCCAGGCCGGGGTCCGGGTGGAGCAACTCCGCTGTGAATATCTCGACAACCCGCTCGGCATCGACACTCCGCAGCCGCGGCTGAGCTGGATTCTCACGTCGGACGAGCGCGGGGCCAAGCAGGCGGCGTTTCAAATCCTCGTCGCCAGCAGCGAAGCCGCCTTGAAAACGGGTCAAGCTGACTTCTGGGATACCGGCAAGGTCGCCTCCGACGAGACGGCTCAGATCCGTTACGCCGGCCCGCCGCCGATCTCGCGCCAGTCGTGCTTTTGGAAAGTCCGCGTCTGGGATCAAGCGGGCCAGCCTAGCGAGAGTTCCCCAGCCCGTTGGGAAATGGGGCTGCTCCAGCCGGGCGACTGGCAGGCCAAGTGGATCGCCCGCACGACCGATACAAATTCCAATCCTGCTCCGCTGCTAGGCCGCGCCTTCCAAGTTGCCGGCAAGATCAAGCAGGCCCGCGCCTATATTTGCGGTCTCGGCTACTACGAGCTTTATTTGAATGGCGAGAAAGTCGGCGACCACCTGCTTGACCCCGGCTTCACGCGTTATGACCGCCGCGCGCTTTACGTGACTTATGATGTCACCGACCAGCTCCGGAGCGGTGCCAATGCCGTTGGTGTGATCCTTGGAAATGGCTGGTTCAACTGCCACACCAAGGCCGTCTGGAATTTTCACGAGGCCCCATGGCGCGCCGCGCCCAAGCTACTCTTGCATTTGCGCGTCGATTATATCGATGGTCGCAGCGAAACCATCGTGAGCGATGCATCATGGAAGTGCTCCACCGGCCCCATCGTGTTCGATAGTATCTACGGCGGCGAAACCTACGACGCCCGCCTTGAAAAACCGGACTGGGCTACTGCCAGCTACGACCTTTCCAAATGGGAGGATGTGAAAATCGTCGAGGCCCCGGCAGGCCAGCTCTCGGCCCAGATGATGCCGCCTATCAAGATCGCCCAGACGCTCAAACCCGCGAAGATCACCGAGCCGAATCCCGGCGTTTTCATCGTGGATGTGGGCCAGAACCTAGCCGGTATGGCCGAGCTTCACGTCGAAGGCCCGGCTGGCACCCGCGTGCGGATGCGCTACGGCGAGCGCCTTTCCGCAGACGGCACGCTCGACACCCGTGACATCGAGCAACACGTCAAGAAACTCGGAAAAGAGCAGTCACACCAGACCGACACCTATATCTTAAAGGGCGGCGGCCGGAAGGAATCCTACGCTTCACGGTTTACCTATCACGGCTTCCAGTATGTCGAAGTCACCGGCTTTCCGGGTAAGCCCACGTTGGACAACTTCCGCATCCGGTTCATCCACTCCGCCGTTCCCAAAGCCGGCGAGTTTACCTGCTCGAACCCGCTGCTCAACCGGATCAACCGTGCCGCCGATTGGGCTTTCCTCAGCAACTTGCAGGGACTCCCCACCGACTGCCCACATCGCGAGAAGAACGGCTGGACCGGCGACGCGCAACTGGCGTGCGAGCAGGCGCAATTCAATTTTTTCCCCGTCTCGGTCCATCAGAAATGGATCGGCGACCTTGCTGACGAACAGAAGCCGGCCGGTCAGTTGCCCGGCATCGTGCCAACGAGCGGTTGGGGCTACTCATGGGGCAACGGCCCGGCGTACGACAGCGCCTTTCTGCTCATCCCGTGGTACGAGTATCTCTACTATGGCGACACCGGGATCTTCCGCCGCCATTACGACGGCATGAAGCGATACGTGGATTATCTAACCACCCGCTCCAAGAACGGCATTGTAAACATCGGCCTGAACGACTGGGCACCGTGGAAGACCAAGACGGAAGCCGGGATCACGGATACCGCCTATTATTATGTCGATACCAAGATTGTCGCCCACGCCGCCGAACTGCTAGGCAAGAGGGACGACGCGCAGAAATATAACGAACTTGCCGCCAGCATCCATGCGGCCTTCAACAAGCAGTTTTATCACGCCGACACCGCCACGTACGACCAAGGCAGCCAAACCGCGCTCAGTTGCGCGCTTTACCAGGGCCTCGTGGCTCCGGAGAACAAAGCCCGCGTGCTGGAGAACCTCGTCGCCTCCGTCGAGAAGGCGAATAACCATATCGACACCGGTATCCTCGGCGCGAAATATCTGCTCAACGCGCTCCTCGAAAACGGTCGCGCCGATGTGGCCTACCGCATGGTCGCGCAAAAAGACCAGCCGAGTTGGGGATGGTGGCTGGAGCAAGGTGGCACCACGCTTTGGGAGCAATGGAACGGCAGCGAAAGTCGCAACCATATCATGTACGGCGACGTGAGCGCATGGTTCTACAAGGCCCTGGCCGGCATCCAACCCGACCCGCAATCGCCGGGTTTCAAACATTTTTTCGTCACCCCTCACGTCGTCGGTGATCTCACCAGCGCCCGCGGCGAATACGATTCTATCCGCGGGAAAATCGTGAGCGACTGGCAACTGTTGAACGGCGAATTTTGCCTGACCCTGATCATACCGGCCAATACCACCACAACCCTATCATTGCCCATCGCTGGCAACGTGCTAGAAGGAAGCCAACCCGCCGCCAAGGCCGACGGCGTGAAGTTCCTCCGCACGGAAGGCGGGCGAAGCGTGTTTTCAGTGGAGTCGGGAAAATATCGGTTCACCGGCCCGCTGGCGCGGTAGGCGGGGATTGGGTTATGGGGAAGGGAAGCTACTCGGGGCTAGCAGACGATACGCTGACTCGCAGCCGAAGGAAACGATTCTTTGGCGAAGTGATCATTTCGGAATCGGTCAGCTTGACCATTCGCGTGGCCCCTCCTCCCGATTCGGTAACGGTTCCCGCACCGATCCACGAAGCGCTGCCTGCCATCAGCGTGGTTTCATAAGGGTAATTTGGGTCAGGTGTCGCATTTCAACAATTAATCAGCGGCGAAGTCGTGGTTCGAGTGCGCCGAAGCAGAGGGCCGGGCAGTTGCCAATGTAGCGCTGATCCTGGTCGCGGCAACGGACGAAGCGGTGATAGTGGTTTCCGGCTTCATACGCTGGTGAGTTTGTCTTATGGCTCGGGGATGGGGTCGTCGACCCACCAGGCGGCGAGATTGCCGATTCAGGATTGAGATAGAGTAGAAGGTGTATCGAACGCCCAACATCGTCGAAGGGAAGAGAGTGGAATGTGGAAGAGTTTCGCATGGTGGGGCGGAATCCGTGATTTCCTACAGCCATCACGATGGCGGGCAGGCTATGTTCCGGTGCTGGCGTGGGAAGCAGAAAATATGCGGAAGCGAAGATTGGTGGCGATGGGTAAAAGCTGAAAAGAAGAGGAAAAACGGGTTTTTTCCGGGAGATTTGTTTTTGGGATTCAGTGAAGGTTTCGTGGTGTTTTTGACTCGTGGGCGAGACGCCCGCGCTCCTTGAGGTTGAAACTTGGTGGTGCGGAACGGGGCGTAGTCAGAACGATGGATCTAGCGGCGGCCTTGGAATAGTCCGCTGCTGCGAGGCGTTTCTTTGGTTTACCCGATGAAGGCGCGGGTGTCCCGCCATACCACCAACCGCGAAAACCGGGGAAATTGACGCATCTTTGGGGTCCCGCAGCCGCCCGTTCGGCTCCGGGCCCATGCTCTCATGCGCTGGGCATTTCGCTCACCTCAAATCCACCGATCCTGATGCGCGGCAGTATATTTCGGAACGGGTTGTCTTTGTTCGTAGTTCAGCCATGAAGGGCTGGACTACGAGCGAAGATGGCGCGGTCAGACCGGTTTCCGGAAGCAGTAGGAGCGGTAGGAAAGTGAGCCGTCCTGCAGGGCGCTATAGACCCGCGAGCCCTGCACGCCGGCGAAGTCGCGGCCGAGGCTGTGGAGAAATTTCGGCAGCTTTTTGTCCAGCAGCTCGATGGAGCGGGCGGAGTTCGCATCCATGCCGCGGAGGACCTTGGAGCTGATTTCATGGGACTCCTGGAGCTTGAGCAGGGCGTCCTCCATCGCGTTTTCCCATTTACTGATGCCGTCGCTGAAACGGAAGTCCGCATAGAGGAAAAAGCCGCCGGGCTTGAGGACGCGGGCGACTTCGGATAGGAATTTCGGGAAATTCGGATAGCAGTGCGAGGCTTCGACGTTGATGACGACATCGAAGGTGTCGTTAGGAAACGGCAGGTTCTGCGCATCGCCCTGGACGAAATCGAGGCCGGGCACGCGGTGGCGCTTTTTGCAGAACTCGATGCCGGTCGGATTGAGGTCGAGCCCGGTGTATTTCTCGGGTTCTTGGGTACGGGCGAGGTAGGATGCGCCGCCGCCGTGGCCGCAACTGACTTCCAGCACATTCTGCCGGCGGAAATTCACCCGCGTGCCGACGTGGTGATAGAGCTGGATGCACGCGCGGTTCGGCTCGTCCTCCGGCCCGAGGGGAATGTCCATTGGCGGATCGGTCTCGAACGCGTAGTTGAGGAAAATAACACCTTCGTCCTGAAGACGGCGGGTGAGGAAGGGATACCAGTATTGCCAGATGGCCTTGCGGATGGGGCCAATGGAGAACAGGTGGTCGATGAGTGGCATGTGGGAAGGCGTGAATTAATCCTGCCTGGGAGGCTAATCAGAAATTCGCACCTCCGCCATGAAATTTCACTCGGGCTCCGGGTCCGGTTCCTGGTCGGGTTCGATGGTGATCGGCGGTTCGGTCGGGGGGGTGGTGTCGCCCACGATGGGTGCGGGACGAGTGGGGAAATTTCTCATGATCTCCTTCTGTTCGGAGAGGGCGGCGTAATATTGGCCCATTTGCCCGGAGGTGAGGATGCCGTCGTAGCATTGGAGCTTTTCCTCGAGTTCCTGGCGTTGGGTTTGGAGGACCTTTTCGTGGGCGGCCATCGGGTTGTCCGCGATGAGTGGCTCGCCCATTTTGGCGAGGAGCAGGATGCCATCGACAGAAAGCTCGGACTTGCCGGTGGGCAGCACGGATTTATCAAATAACAGGGTGGCGGAGGCCGGGATGGACTGCAGTTCGGCTTTCGCCGACTGGCGGAGACGCTCCATCACGTCCTCACGCTGCTGCGGGGAAAGATCGATCTCCTCGATCGCCGTGGTGAGGGCCTTCTGGGCGCGGGATTCGATCTGATTTTCGCGCTCGCGGACGCGGAATTCGTTGAATTTCACGAGCTGACCGGGGCTGAGAAGTTTAGCGAGGGCCTCCTCGATCACCTTGCCGCGGATGGTGAGATCCTCGATGACGGGCACTGTGTCGGTGGCGCTGGCGTGGCTTTCCTCGACGAGGCGGATGATTTCTCCCTGTTGGTCAATAGTTAGGCCGAGGGCTTCGGTGAGGCGGAGCATCTTGGCTTCCTCGCGGGTTTTCGGGCCCTTTTCCGCCTGATCGACGAGCGGGAAATCACCGGCGGTGACTTCCTTCGGGCGCTTACCGTCGGCCGTCGTGTTGCGGGATTGTGACCTGGTGGCGTGGGTGGATTTCGTCTGCGGAGTCTCTGCCGCTGGTGCCGGCGCGGAGGTGGCGGGGGCGCTTGGCTTGGCCACCCAGGCGATGGAAAATCCGATCAGTGCGGTGGCGGCGGGAAGGAGAAACTGGTTTTTCATGCGTTGCGGATGGCGGAAATCGCGGCGGCCATGTCGGACGCGCGGAAGGTGGAGGATCCGGCGACCATCACGTTCGCTCCGGCAGTGAAACAACGCGCGGCCGTGACGGCGTCGATGCCTCCATCCACTTCAACGTGGAAAGAGAGGTTTTTTGTCTGTCTGATTTTGGCGGCGGCGGTGATTTTCTCCAACACTTCCGGTATGAATGCCTGCCCGCCGAAGCCGGGGACCACGGTCATGCAAAGCAGGAGATCGATCTGATCGAGATACGGCTCCACCGCGCTCAGCGGCGTGGCAGGATTTAGCGCGAGTCCAGCCTCGCATCCGGCCTCGCGGATGCGGCGCAGAGTTTCCGCGACATCATGATCGGCCTCGATGTGGACGGTGATCATGTCCGCCCCGGCGGCGACGAAGCGCTGCAAATAATGGTCCGGCCGCGCGATCATCAGGTGGACATCGAGGTAGATGTCGTTCGACTCGTGCACGGTCTGGACGACGGCGGGACCGAAGGAAATGTTATCCACGAAGTTTCCGTCCATCACGTCGAGGTGCAGCCAGTCCGCCCCGGCGTGGATCGCGCGGCTGACTTCCTCGCCGATGCGCGAAAAATCCGCCGCCAGCAGCGACGGGGCGATGACACGGTCCTTGTAAATTTTAGGGATCACGGACGGAATACGAGCCGCGATCCACCGGGGATGCACGGAAAATTTTCCCCGGCCATCAGAAACGCCGTGTTGTCCAATTGACACCCAATCTGTGTCACACGAAATTCGTGTCATGAAAAACGTCAGCATCCCGTTGCCTGATCATGAGGCCCGGCAGGCCCGCGTCTGGGCGGTGGATGCGGACACCCGCGTGTCGCAATTCCTCGGCCGGATGCTCACCGAACGCATGGAGCGGGAGATGACATCACCGCCCTGTTTGCGTGGCAGCCGCTGGCTCCTTCCGGGGAGACTTTTTCAAAAGCTTGGGAAATCGAAGGTTTGCAGATCCGTAACCCGTTCGGCCCGGACTTCGATCCTGCGCTGAAATGACGAGAAAACCGCGTGCATCAGTCCCGCCGTTCCGTTACCCATCGGCCGTGGCCGACGAATCACCGATCATCGATTTGCACAGCGACAGCTATTTCATGGGCCAGGCGCTGCGTGAAGCGCGCAAGGCGTATGCCGCCGGGGAAGTGCCGGTCGGCGCGGTGGTCGTGCGCGAAGGCCGCATTATTGCCCGCGCCTGGAACCAGGTGGAAACCCTGAAGGACGCCACCGCCCACGCGGAAATGCTGGCGCTCACCGCAGCACAGGTATCCGTCGGCGACTGGCGGCTGGAAAAATGCACACTCTACGTGACCAAGGAACCGTGCCCGATGTGCGCCGGAGCCATCGTCCACTGTCGGCCGGAGCGCGTCGTCTTCGGTTGCCCGGACCCCAAAGCCGGAGCCGCCGGTGGCTGGATTAATCTGCTAGAAGCGAATCCCCCGCTCAACCACCGCTGCGATGTCACGTCCGGCGTGCTCGGCGAGGAATGCCTGTTCATGATCCAGAGTTTCTTCCGCGAGGCCCGCGAGCGGAAAAAGATCGAACGCATCGGCGATTCATCCGAGCCGTTGATTTGATCTGGCAAACGGGCATTTCAGGTTGAATCCTCCGGAGCTTATGGTTCTGTCCGAAATGTCCGGGCGTTTTCTCCTCATCTTCGGCTTGGCCTGTCTGGCTACCGTCTCCGGCCAGCCTGCCACGGGGGAAACCACGCCGCCGGTGGAGAGGAATCTCTCTGCCCTGAAGGGTGTGGCGGAACCGCTGTCGGCCGCCATCGGGGAGGTGGATCGCCTTGCTGCGGAGGCCAATGCCGCGGAAACGGAATCCCGGAAAACGGAAATAGGAAGCCGGATCAAGGCTGAGCAGGAAAGGGTGGCCCAGTTGCGGGGAAACTTCTTGGAAATCGTCGGCGGTGCCGAGTCCGCCAGCTACGATGAGGTGAAACAAGCGGAACGCACACTTCAGGACCAGTTTTCGGATCTGCTGGATCCCTTGGTGGGCGCGCTCCGGGAGCCGACAGAAGAGCTCCGGCGGACCGAGCAGCTACGGAAGGATCTGGCGATGTGGCGGGGGCGCTTCGAAGAGGCAGGCCGCGTCCTTGAGCGTATCGACGTTCTTTCGAAACAGACCCAAGAGGAGCGGTTGCAGAACGAATTGGCCAGAGCCAAGCGATTGTGGGAGAGCCGCAGGTCCGATGCCATCGGCAGCATCGAGGTGCTGCGGCTCCGCGTGGAAGAGCGGGAGAAATCCACCCCCTCTGTCTGGGAGTCCATATCCCGCATGTTCCGCAATTTCTGGGCGACGCGGGGGCTCAACGTCGTGCTCGCCCTAGCTGCTGCGGTGACGGCCTGGTTCCTTTCCAAGAAGGGCTATGAAACGATCCGCAGGGCCAGCCCCGCTTTGCGCAGGCAGGGCACTTTCATCGGCAAGCTGGGTTCCATTCTCGCCATCGCCGCAGCCGGCCTCGCCGCGCTGGCGGCGGTTCTCCTGGTGTTTTTCCTGCGGGGGGACTGGCTTTTGCTCACCTTGGTGGTCGTCCTTCTCCTCGCCTTGATCTGGGCGGGCAAGGGTGCCGTGCCGCCCTACGTGGAACAAATCAAAATGCTGCTGAATCTAGGCACCGTCCGGGAAGGGGAAAGGCTCCTCTATCAGGGCCTTCCATGGCAGGTGACCTCGCTCGGTTTCTACTCGGTTTTCACCAATCCGGCGCTGGAAGGCGGCGTGCTGCGCATCCCGCTTCGCGATGTCATGGGCATGATTTCCCGGCCTACCGGTGGCAAGGAGCCGTGGTTCCCCACCCACCGCGACGATTGGACGATCCTCCTCGATGGCACCTACGGCAAGGTGATCCGCCAGACGCCCGAGCAGGTGGTCCTGCTCCGCCTGGGCGGGGCGCTCAGAACCTATCAAACCGGGGATTTCCTAACACAGACGCCGGAGAACCTGATGAAAGGCTTCCGGGTTTCCACCACCTTCGGGATCGACTACGCAAACCAGTCCATCGCCACCACGGAGGTTGCGCCGGTGTTCCAGAAGGCCATATCGGACGCACTCGCCTCGGAATTCGGCAGGGAATCGGTCCGGGCGGTCAAGGTCGAGTTCGCCGCGGCAGCGGATTCCTCGCTGGACTATCTGATATTTGCGGATCTCACCGGCGAGCTCGCACACCGGATGAAATACATCGAACGCCTGATGCAGCGCGTCTGCGTGGATGTCAGCAATGGGAACCGGTGGGAGATTCCATTCACCCAGATCACGGTTCATCAGGCAGAAGCGCCTGCCACCCGTTCGGACGAAAATTGATGCTTTAGGATGAGGCGCGGTTTTCAGGAGATACGTTCAGGGGATTTTCAGGTGCAATTTTAGGTTGGAGTGGAAGGTGGATTGTCCTAGGGTGCCGCCCCCCGAGGGGAAATTATGGCGATACAAGGAGAAGAACTGGCGCTGGCTTGCGCGAAGGCGGCAGACGATATCAAGGCGGAGAACATCCGCGTCTGGGACATGCGCGGGGTCTCGAACCTGACGGACTACATGGTGGTCTGCTCGGGAACATCAATGCCGCAACTGCGCGCGATCCTGCGCGACGTGGCCGGCAATGTGGACGAAATCCACGGTGTAAAAGCGGTGAACAGCGAGGGCAAAGCGGACACCCGCTGGGTCGTGCTCGACTACATCGACGTGATGGTCCATGTGATGGATCAGGAACTCCGCGACTTCTACGGTCTCGAAGAACTCTGGAAGGACGCCAAGGAAGTGACCTGGCAACAGGAAGTCTGAAATTTTTCTGGAATAAGCTCCGGCCCACTTGCTCCCATGTGTGCCCATGAGTGAATTCGCGGAATTAGTCGATGCCCATTACCAAGCGTTATTTCGCTTCGGGATGTCATTGACCCGCAATGTGGACCGGGCGTCCGATCTGGTGCAGGAAACATTCTGCATCTGGGCCGCGAAAAACGAGCAGCTCCGCGACCGCTCGAAGGCGAAAACCTGGCTCTTCACCACACTCCACCGCGAGTTTCTCAGCCAGCGCCGCCGGGCGTCGAAATTTTCCGATGAACCGATAGACGAGGAGGCGGTGGGAGCCGTGGAAGATTCGCAGGACGGAGCGGAACGCCAGATGGACGGCCAGCGGGCGATGGAGCTGCTAGGCATGTTGGAGGAAACTTACCGGGCACCGCTCGCGTTGTTTTATCTCCAACAGCACAGTTATAAGGAAATCGCCGAGATCCTTGACGTGCCGATCGGCACCGTGATGTCGCGTCTATCAAGGGGCAAGGAGATGCTCAGGAAACGGATGACCGCCGAGCCTTCGAGCGCACCGAAGAATATTTTGCAAATCGAACAAGGAGGGCAGAACCGCCATGGATAAGGAACAGGCACGCTTTGTATTACGCAGCTTCCGTCCCGATGGGGCGGATGTGAACGATGCGGATTTCGCCGAGGCACTCGCCCTGGCGATGGAGAACCGTGAGCTCGGCGAGTGGCTGGCCAAGGAGCGCGCGTGCGACGCCGCATTCGCGAAAGCGCTCGGCTCCATTGATCTGCCGGAAAACCTGCGGGAAGACATCATCGCCTGCCTCGCCGGCGAACGCGGCGATTTTCCGCAAGCGGAGGACTCCAGCGATTCACTGCTGATTGGCGCGTTCGCGTCCATCCAGCCACCACCATTCCTGCGTGACGAACTCATCGCCGCGATGGACCGCACGGCGGCGAAGGATCACAACGTGATCGTGAATCCCGGCGGCAGGTCGTTCTGGCGGAAAGCCGGAATTCCGCTTGCGGCAGCGGCGGGCATCGCTCTGGCGTTCGTCTTCACCCGCTCCGGCGAAGTTTCCCCACTGGCGCACTCCGGGCACGTAACTGCGAATCTGGTGCAGGCGGGTTTTATCAAGACCTTCGAGGCACCGAATTTCGATCTTGAGAAAAAACAGACGGACCACGTCTTGCTCGTACAACACCTGCGGAATCGCAAGCTGCCGTGCCCTTCGGACCTGCCACAGGGGCTTGAGAATGTGGACGCCATCGGCTGCCGCGAACTCTTGATCGACGGCACGCGCGGTTCGGTGATCTGCTTCAATGTCAGCGGGACGGGCGTGACCCATCTGGTGATTTTCAAACGCGACGACATGGAGGGAAATTTCCCGGAACGGGCGAAAGCGCTGATGCAACAGAATGGCAACTGGGCCTCCGCGCAATGGCAGGATGGCAACAAGGTTTACATCTTGATGGGCAACACCGACGTGAAAAAACTCGAAGCGCTGCTGTGACAATCCGGCATGATCCTAACGGAAAAAACGTGGTCCGCACAGTCCCTGTGCGGTCTTCGGAACCACGCGCTGCCACCAAGAAGAGCCGCACAGAGGACTGTGCGGACCACGTCCGGACTTTTGGACCACCAAGCGGCGATACCCACTGCGGTCCAAAGCTGAGCCATCAACTTGAATCCGCTAGGCCGACTTCCTCCAGCGTGGCTAGCAGCGCTTCGAACACCTCCGGCTCCAGCGCGCGGTTCGGACTTCCCTTGAGACATGAGGCAAACCACTTTGCTAACAACGCTCGCCGCCCGCCCGGAAATGACCGCGTGAATCCGCTTTCGCCGCTTTCCAACAGCTCCTCGTCACGCCGGCCGTGGGCGCGGGCGAGGATTCGCTGATAACGGGTGATCGCTCCGTCCAACAGGATCCACGGAAAATTCGGATTCTTCGGCGGGCCCATCGCCAGCGCCCGGCCCTCGCCGGTGCCGAGCTTCACCCCACCCGTTAGCGAAATCCGCAGGTCGGGCAGGCTGCCGCCCTTGAACCACGCCGCGCCACCGCCTATCAGCGCACCGAGCGCTGTGCCGGCACCGTGGGAGAAAAAGGCCGTACCCGCATCGATCACCATTCCTGCCGATGCCCCGAGCGCGGCGGAAACCGCGACGAGCTGGGTCCGGCTGAGGCCAAATTTACTCCACGTTTCCTGGCTTTCCAAATCAATGCCGCGGAACGCGTCCGGCTGGCTGTCCGCCTTAAGCAGATGGTGACGGTGGATTCTCAACAACCCGCTGAAACAGGCGCGCTCGGCATCGGCGAGTTTGAGGAAATAGCGCTTCGAGAGCTCTTCGGTTTTTTTCCCACGCCGCGATGGAACTAACAAATCTCTTTCCTCCAGCGTCGCGCTCACCCGCAGACAAAGGGCGTCCTCAAGAAACCCGATCATCACCTCCACCGCTTCCTCGCGGCGTCCCTGCCACTCGTTCTCCACCAGATGGATCGTTTCCTCCAGCCGCGCGCGGTGGGTTTCCTCGATCTCCAACAGCGCTTTCAAAAGCCGCAGCCGCTCGCCGTAGCGGGCGTGATGGGCGTCGAAGGTGCGGACGAGATTGAACGCGCCGCCGAGCCGGGTTTTCCAGGTTTCCTCGTCAGGGCCTGTGACGTTTTCACGGCGGTTCAGCAAGGCCAGCCGCGGTCTGCCGGTCCAGCGCAGGATTTCCATTTCCGCTAGAAAATCATCGCGCAGGGGCTTCGCGGGATCGACCACGTAGAGCACGCCCGCGCCTTGGATGAGCGGCTCTAGCAGGCGCTTCTCGTCGCCGAATTCCTCGCCCGCTTCCGCCACGAATTTTGTCAGTGCCTCCAGTCCTGGCGTGCCTTCGCCGTGGATGCGCTGGATCGCCCGCATCGCTTCGACTGGGCGCGAGAAGCCGGGCGTGTCGATGAAACGCAGGCACTCGCGGTCGCTGAACACCACGCGGTGGGTCTGGCAGCGCGTGGTTTCCCCGGGCGTCGGGCTGACGCGGACGACCTCGTTATCGTCGATTTCCAACAGAGTTGCGATCACGGCGGATTTCCCCATGTTCACCCGTCCGACGACGGCGAAGGTCGGAACATCCGGCTGGACCCAGTCGTTCATGGGATCTCCTTGATGTCCGCCAGGCTGGAGAGGGAGACTTCCGGCCGGTGGCTGTTGGAAACCGCGCGGAGCGACAACTTCCCGGAAATCCGGACTTTTTTCCAGCGCAGTGGTGTGAGTGTCGTTTCGTTCAGATCCGGATCGGCCTTGCTGAGGATTATCGCGCCGCGGGCTTCCTCAGTCCTTGGTTCTTCAGAAAAGAGCACATACAGGGTTTTTCGTTCCGTCGAATAGTCCAACTTTGCCACCACGCCTTCGACGATGACTTCCTGCTTTTCCTGTTGGAGAATCCGGGGGTCATTGGGTGAGAAAACGCGGCCGCTGCTTTTGGTCGGAGAAGGAGCCGTGGCGGCGGGAGCGGTGCCATCGGACAACTTTTTGGCATCTTCCCTAGCCATTTGGGCGGCGAGTTCCGCCAGACCGCCGCTGCTTTTCGGTTCGAGCGGATCCTTCCGATAGATTGCCCAGCCGGCGAGGCCTCCTGCGATCAAAAACAGCAGGATGATGGTGACCAGCATGCCGCTAACCATCGATTTTTTGCGAGGTTTGATGGACTTGAGCGGGACGCTGGGCCGGGCGGCTGCCTGACGGACGAGTTGTTTACTGGGGGTGGGCGGTTCCATCCCGGTGGATGCGGCGAGCATTTCGCGTGCTTCGCGCAGGGTGGTGGTTTTTGAGGCGTGTCGAAGCCATTTCAGCCAGCCGCCGAGCCCGCGGCCTGCGTTGTCGCCCACGGTTTTCTGGCCTTTCCAGTCCATGATTTCCTCGGTGAGGGCGATGATGGAGTCAAAGCTGCCAGACTGGTCATTGCGACTCAGCCATTTCAAAGGGGCGATCCAGAATGTGACTCCACGGCCGCTCCCTTCGTCGCCGACGACGATGGTCTGCGCGTCCGTTTCCACCCAGATCCCCTCCTCGGCGAGGATGCGGGAGAGCAGTTCGGAAACTTCCAAGGCGCGGGTGATCACGTTGATCGCCTCGACGGGCTTGAGCGGCTGTTTTTCCAGAAAGGTCCCCAGAGGTTTTCCCAGGATCCACTCGGTGACGATGTAGGGCATGCCGTCGATATCATCGCAGCCGCCGTAGATGACGGCGCGCATGCTCGGGTGGTGCAGCCCGACCAAGCGATCAACCGCGATGTTATAGGCGGTCTGCTGGTCCTCGTTCAGTCCGCCGCCGTCCGCGCCGAATGGGAAAAACCGGCGCACGGCCACCACCGCGTCCGTTTCCTTGTCAATGGCCCGGAAAACCACTCCGGACGCGTCCTGGGCGATGAGATCCTCGATTTGGAAACGCTGCGTCACTTGATTGGCTTTAGCACAAGGAATGGAATCGGCCAAGCGGTGATGCGCCCTAACGAGGAAACGCCGTTCATTTCGGAATCGGCGCGAAACTGATCTGCGAAAATGCCTGCGGTTGATGGAAATCCGGCTCCGTGCCGCCGAGCTTTGTCGCACTGAGGAATTTCTGCTGCGGAGTTTCCAGAATCATCGTCACGTTCGCGGTTGTTTCCGGGCCGAAATTCAGACGCGCCCTTAGCAAATCGAGCGGAATCGCCATCGCTGCCAGCCACGAGCCGTCGGGTGCGAGCTCGGCGAAGGTCGCGATCTCCGGCATCGCGATTTCCACCTCCTCCGCCCGCACCCGGGGCGCGGTGAATTCGCAGGTCCACCACGCGCCGTTCGGGGCGAGGTTGAATTCAAAATAGCGTCCGCTTTTCGGATCTGCGATGAAAAGCTCCGCCACGTCATAACGCCAGAGCTCGGCCTGGAACGCTCCCGGTCGTGATTTCGGGTGCAGCTCCGCGGGCTTCCTGTGATTCGCGAGAAACCACAACCGCTGACGGTCCATCACTAGCGAAAACCCCGCCGGCGATTGGAAATCCGCACCATGCCAGTCCTTCCCCAGCCCGAACATCGGCACCTCCAGTTCGCCCCATTGCAACAGAACGGCACTCGTGAAAATCGTCATGCCGGAACTTTTCCGCCTCCGCCATTCGCTGTCGAGGATGGAGATCCAAGGTGGAAATTACACATTTGCGAAAAATTGTTGAAAATTCATCGCCAGTTGGCCCGCGATCTGGTAACTAATCGCTCAGGACCTACCATTCATGCCTCGCTCTCGCTCAGGATTTTACAGCACGATTGAATACATCGGCCCTCGCCCGCAAAAGCCAAAGCGCCCGAACTTCTTTGGCGGCTGGGTGATTGTGGTGATCGCCGTCGGGATGGGTTTCTGGTTTGGAAAGCCACTCATCCCCTTCCTCAAGGGTGCCAATGTCGGTGCCTCGACCGAGCAAGCGGCGATCCAGATCGCCTCGCTCCAGCAGTCCAAGGAATTCGGCAGCAAGCTCGCCGCCGTCGCCCTTTTCCACTCTGGAGACACCGTCGTCAACGACCTCTCCTATTACAAGATCGCCTACCCGAACGGTGACATCCCGTCCAACAAGGGCGTCGCTGCAGACGTGGTCATCCGTTGCTACCGCAAGCTGGGAATCGATCTCCAGGTCGAGGTCCACGAGGACATGGCGGAACACTTCCGGCTCTATCCGCAGCTCTGGAACCTTTCCGGACCGGATACGAACATCGACCACCGCCGCGTCGCCAATCTCCAGCGCTTCTTCGAACGCAAGGGGCAAACCATCACCCATTCCCGCAATCCGATGGAATACCGCCCCGGTGACATCGTCGTCTGGACGCTCGCCAACGCCGAGAAACACATCGGCATCATCGTCCCCGGTCCCGGCGACCACGCGAACGAACCATGGGTCGTCGATAACATGGGTGCTGGCGTGAAATGGGAGAATATCCTGTTTGACTTCAACATCGAGCGCCATTTCAGATATCCGGCTCAGGACGGGCAATGAGGTGCCGCTGGCAGCAGACGCTCCGATAGAGCACGAGACCGGCACTGCCTGATGCCTAGCAGCCTCCTGATCGCGTCGGTGATGACCTCGGGGTCCGAGATCTTGCTGACAAGGCGCAGGCTGCGGCTGATTCTGGCCAGATCTTTCGGAAAACGGGCGGGACGCAGGGCGCTTTTCAGATCAGGTTCTCGATGCGGAAAACGACGGGCGCGCTATTGATACAGTCGAGCGCCTCGATTTCCGTTAGCGCGGCCTGGAGTTTTCCGAACGGGCAGGTGTGGAGCAGGAAAACCATGTCCACGAACTCGGCGTCCGGGTTGGATGGATTCACGGGCGAGTGCGTGCCGGAAATGCCGATGCGATGGTCCGCGAGGACGCGCGCGATTTCAGCGACCACGCCGGGGCGGTCAGTGACGTCGAAGCGCACGTAATACGCCGTCGAGGTTTCTCCAACAGGAAGGATGTGGCCGCTTTCCCGGTAAGGCAGGAACCCGCGGTGGCCGCTGGCCTGGCGCAGTCCGCGTGCGGCTTCGACTAGGTCGGCGACGACGGATGAGGCGGTGGGATCCTGGCCGGCACCGCGGCCGTAGAAAAGCGACTCGCCGGCAGCATCGCCATGGACGGCGACGGCATTGAAAACACCGTGCACGGAGGCGAGAATGTTAGTTTTCGCGATGAACGACGGCTGGATGCGCAGCTCGACGGAGCCGTCCGCATGCTCGCGGATGACGGCGAGGAGCTTGACGATGTAGCCGAGGCTTTTCGCGAAATTAATGTCCGCCGGGCGGACCTGCTCGATGCCGGAGACGTGGATGGACGCCGGAGCGATGGGAAATCCGTAGGCGAGCGTCGCTAACAAAATCGCCTTGTGGGCGGCGTCCCAGCCGTTCACGTCGAGCGCAGGATCGGCCTCTGCGTAGCCGAGTTTCTGGGCTTCACCGAGCGCGGCCTCGAAGGTGAGTCCGGCGTCGGTCATGCGGCCGAGAATGTAGTTCGAAGTGCCGTTGATGATTCCGGAAAACGAATGGATGCGGTTGCCGATGAAGGAATCCTGCACGGTGCGGATGATCGGGATGCCCCCGGCGACGGCGGCCTCGAAGTGGATCGGCGTGTCCATTTCCTTCGATAGCGCGAAAAGCTTCACGCCGCGCTCGGCGAGCAACGCCTTGTTACCGGTGACGACCGGTTTTTTCGCACGCAAGGCGGCAGCGACGATTTCAAAAGCATCGGTCGTCCCGCCGATCAACTCGACGACGATATCCACCGCCGGATCTGCGACGAGCGCTTGCCAATCGGTGGTGAAAATTTCCGCAGGCGCATCGCCGGTCGTAGCGCGGGCTTTGGAAAGATCGCGGACGAGGATTTTCGCAAGGTGCAGAGTCACCCCGCCGCCGGTGCGGGCGGCGATGAGTTCACCATTGCGTTGAAGGGTGTTCCAGACGCCGGAGCCGACGGTTCCGAATCCGGCCAGGCCGATGCCGATGGATGAGCAGGGGTTCACGCGGCGGACTGTGACCGTGCGCCGCGCTTTCTCCAAGCCGGAAGAATCGAAAAAACGGGGCTCAGCTTGGACCGGAAAACTGGCGCTCGGCTTCCAGCCAGTCACCATGGGAATCGCCCGGCAGGCCTTGCTCGACGCGGCGGCGGTAGTTCAGATAGGCGGCGCGGGCGACGGAATCGAGGGTAGGCTTGGCGGCGGCCTTCTTGGCAGCGGGAGCGGCAGCCGCAGCGGCCGTTTTTTTAGCAGCGACCTTCTTCGCGGTCGGCGCGGCTTTTTTGGCAGCCTTCTTGGCCGCTGGCTTGGGAGTTTCCGCAGCGGCGGGGGCGGCAGGTTCCGTGGTTTTTTTCGCAGTCTTTTTAGCAGCCATGTTTTTTTAAAGTTGCAGTTGATTTCAGCACGAGAGGTTCCAAGCGAACAATAATCACCCGCACTGGTGATTGCCAGCACAATGGAGCGGCGTATAGTGAGCCCGTGGCCGAGGGCTATTCATGGCGGGAACAACGAGGCGGAGCGACTTACCGGTTGCCCGGCCAGGAGCACCTTGGGTGGTGGGCGGCGGTGGCCATGCTGGTGTCCATCCTGCTTCACGTCGTTGTGTTTTTCGCGCTCGACCGGATGAAAATCGCCATCGGTTTCGAGCAGGCCAAGGAACTCAGCACCCAGCCGATCAATATCCAGCAGGTAGAGATCCGCCCGATCGAGCCGGAGCAGACGCAGCCCGCCGAAGACATCGTCAAACCACCGACGGATGCGGCGAAACTGATGGAGGACATCGAGCTCCTCGCAGAACTGCCGAAAAATTCGGAAATCGACATCAAGCCGGACGTCACCCAAGCCGAATACGCGCTGCAGATGCAGAAACCCGCCATGACCGGCGATCCCGAGGCAATCGCCCTCGAAGCCGCATCCGGCCTCGAAATGACCGCCGATCTCCCCGAACTCGGCCGCGAACCGACCAGCATCCGCCCGGCGGAAATCGGCCAGGTCACCGTCGATCCCGGCTCGCCGCAGATGGACGACCTGAATCTCGGGAAATTCACCGACGACCTCATCAAAAAAGGCGCCAACGGCAAGGTGGACAACGGCGCGCTCGACGGCATCAAGTCACTCGACGAACTGCTCGACCTTCCCGCCAACATCCTGCTCAGCAAAAAAACCATGCTGCCCAGCGACCTGCTTTTCGAATTCAACAGCTCCGAACTCCGCGAAAGCGCTAAAGTCGGCCTGATGAAACTCGCCCTGCTGATGGACCGCAACCCGGGCCTTTTCTGCTGGATCGAGGGCCATACCGACCTCGTCGGCGGCGATGAATTCAACCTCGACCTCTCGATCAAACGCGCGGAGTCCGTCAAACAATACCTCGTCAAGTCGATGCGGATGGACGCCTTGAAAATCATCACCCGCGGATTCGGCCGCTACGAACCGCTGGTCATCACCGGCACCACCGAGGAACAAGGCGTGAACCGCCGCGTGGAAATCCGCATGCGCAAAACCCCGCCGACGAGCGAGCAACGGCGGATCGCTCCGCAGAAAGCGGCCATCGTCGAAGAAGCACCGCCCGAACCAACACCACCGCCGAAAGCAGTGCTGGTGAAGCCCAACCGCGCTCTCCCCGTGGAAGAATTACCGCCAGAGCCGACACCGCCCAAGGCCCAACCGATAGAGGAAGCGCCCGCTCCTCCCGTTCTCCGTGCCAGCCCGGTGGAGATCGAGGAACAAATCCCCCGCGCTCAGGAAATTCCCAAAGCGCAGCCGATCGAAGAGTGATCTTCACGGACCGCGAAATTTATTTCGCCCGTCAATGAATAGCGAAAGACCAGTCGCCAGACACCTCAATTTCAAAGTCCATCGGCAACACGAAGCATTTGCTGCCGCGGCACTTTCCTTTCACCCATCATTGACTTGCGAAATGAATTTCGCGGTCCGCCTCACTTCCACTCGCCGCCGACTGCTTTGATCAGCGCCACGGAAACCGCGAGCCGCTCAGCACGGATCGCGTTGGTGGCGCGTTCGGCATCGACGCGGGTGCGCTCGGCGTCCACCACATCGAAAAAACTAACAAGGCCGGCTTTGAAGCGCTTGGTGGAAAGATCGAGCGTCTTTTCGGCGGCCGCCTGCGCCTGCTGCTGGGCGGCTAACCGCCGGGAGAGAATCTCCGATCCCTGCAGCGCATTTTCCACCTCACCCATCGATTGCAATACCGTCTGGCGATAGTCCGCGCTCGCCGCTTCATGGGCCGCGACTGCCGCTGCTTTCTGAGACTTGAGGTAATGCTGGCCGGTGATCGGAGCGGTGATGTTGGTTCCTAGCGACCAAATGAGCGCGCTGGATTGGAACAAATTGCTGAGCGTCTTCGAGCTCAACCCCCCTCCGGCGTTGATGGTGAAGGATGGATAGAAAGCAGCGGTCGCCACGCCGATGTCCGCATCCGCGGCAGCCACGGTCCGCTCGGCAGCGCGGATGTCCGGGCGCTGGCGCAACAATTCGGACGGCACCGAAACAGGAATCGACGGCGGCTGCGGTAGATCGGCACGCTCGGGCACCGAAGATCCGGTGGCGGCGGCACCATTTAAAACAGCGAGGGCGTTCACCAGTTGGATCCGGTCGCGATCCAGGCTGATCCGGTCCGACTCGGCGGTCGCCACTTCGGTTTCAGCGCGCGAGAGGTCGAGGCCGCTGATGGCACCGGCGTTGCGTTGCCCGGTGAGCAGCTTGAGCGCGCGGCGGCGGAGTTCCAGGGTGCGGTCGAGCATCGCCCGGTCCGCGTCCACGGCCCGCAGCGCCCAGTAGGTTTGCGCCACCTCGCCAGCCACGCTGAGGCGCAGGGAATTGAGGCTTTCTAACGTCGCCGCTTCCTTGGCATCGGAAGATTCCACCTGGCGGCTGAGTTTGCCCCAAACGTCGAGTTCGTAGCTGAAATCAACGGGAACGGAGAAGTCGTTTTCAATTTGTGATCCGCCACCATCATTGCCTTTGTTGCGGCTTTTCGAGCGGTCTGCCTGCACGCCGATGTTCACATTCGGGAAATACTGAGAGCGCGTGGCCTTGCTGATTTCACGGGCCTGGCGGAGGCGGGCCGAGGCAGCGGCGAGGTCCTGGTTGGAGTCCAGCGAACGCTCTACCAGCGAGGTCAGCGTCGGATCGTTATAAAGTTTCCACCAGGCGCGCGGCGTGGGCAGCGTGTCCGGCGCCTGGCGTTTCCATTTCACCCCGCCATCGGAAAATGAGGGCGGAAGCTCCATGCCTGGAACCTCGTGATTGGGACCCACCGGCGCGCAGCCCATAAATGCGGGAAGAAGTATGCCAGCGGCGAGCAGGCGGCGGAAAGTTTGATTCGTCGGCATCGTTTTCACGGAAAATATCGGAATTCACCTTGCGTGCAAGTGGTTTACCGCTCGCTCCGACGCTGCGATGGCATGGCCCGCGCACGGATCGGCGAAACGTCGGGCATTTTCTACCAGGGAATCGCTTACGTGAAATGATCGGATTTCCCAGTTGAACAAGCGGAATTTCATGATAGAAATATGGCTGGTCAAAAACCTTAACCATCATGTCCAAAATCATCACACTCGCCATCGTCGGTTCCCTGACATCCCTTGTCCTCGCGGAAACCCCGGCCCAGCTCGCCCAAACGCTCTATCAAAAAGGCCAAACCGCCGAAAAGGCTGGTGATCCGGTCACCGCCAAAGACAACTATACCCAAGCCCTCAAAGCGGACCCGAACAACGCCAACGCCCGCTACAGCATCGGCCAGCTCAAACTCACCTCGGCCACCCTCGCCGCCCAAGGCCGTGAGACAAAATTCGGCGCGGTCATGATCCCCGTCTTCCAACTCGACGGCGCCAACCTGCAGGAAGCTCTCGTGGCGTTCAGCCTGATCATCGAAAAGCAGTCGAAGGACACCATCACCCCGAACTTTGTCATCGAAGATCCGAAAGGCCTGCTCGTCTCGCAGAAAATCAGCCTCAATCTGAAAAACATGCCGTCCAAAGCCGTGATGAAATACCTCATGGATTCGGCCAACGCCAAAGCCCGCTACGACGAGCACGCCGTGGTGGTCTCGCCAAAGTGAATATCGGCGTTGCGAGCTGGGAAAGTCCCTGCGCCCGCAAGTGCAGTGATCCGGCGTGACACAGGCATTCCTGCCTGTTCTTCGTGATGGCTGGCGGTGGCTTGTGAAAGAACAGACAGGAATGTCTGTATCACGCCGCTGGGTCCGCGGTTTAGAAACACGCAAGGATCGCCTCATGAACATCTTCCGCCGTCGCCACGGGAAAACCCGATCCTAGCAGCACCGGCCGCTCGTTTTCCTCCACCCCATCGCGTCCGTGCGAACCTTTCACTAACGACGCGTCCAACGGGATCACATCCAACAAGCCGCGCAGGCCGAGCTTTTTCTTCAACAGGAATTTCGCAATCTTCAGCTTCGGAAACGCGATGGCCGGATCGATGAAAAGCTCGCACGGATCGTAGCCCGGCTTGCGGTGGATATCGATGGTCCGCGCATAGTCGGGAGCGACTTCATCGTTCTCCCAGAAGTAATAGGTGAACCATCCGTCCGGTTTTGAAATGGCGATGAGATCCCCCGCCCTCTCGGTGGCCACGCCGGTTTCCCAGATGTCTTTCGCTTCGCGAACCTCGTCCACGCCCGGCGTGTTTTCCAACAACTTTCGGACCTCGTCTCTAATGGACGCATCGTTTACATAAACATGCGCCACCTGATGATCCGCGATGGCAAAAGCCCGCGACGCTCCGCAATCCAGAGTTTCCAGACCCAGCTCGTCCTTCACCTGGATCCAGCCTTTTTTGCGGAAGAGACGGTTCAAATGGATCGGCTGGCTCACCGGTGAAATCCCATACTCCGATAGAACAAGCACGCGGACGTTTCTCGCCTCGTAAAACTCAATCAACTCCGTCGCCACCTTGTCGATTTTCCGCAGCTCCTCCGGAATGTTAGCCGCCAGCGGCCCGTCCTTCTGCAGCGGATAGTCCAGATGCGGCAGGTAAACCAGGCTCAGCGTCGGCGAGTGTTTTTCCTCCACCCATTTCGCGGATGCGGCGATCCATTCCGACGATGCAATCCCCGCCGCCGGCCCCCAGAACGCGGGAAACGGAAACGGTCCGAGAGCGTTTTTCAATTCCTCCCGCATCCCCATCGGCTGCGTGTGCACATCGAACACCTTGCGCCCGTCCGCCGGATAGAGCGGGCGCGGCGTGATCGAAAAATCCGCCGTGGAGTGCATGTTATACCACCAGAACAACTTGGCGCAGGTGAAGCCGGGAACCTCGCGCCGCAGCTTGTCCCAAAGTTTTTCGCCGTGGACGATGTGGTTGCTCTGTTTCCAAAATCTAACTTCCGCGTTCTCCCGGTCATACCAGCCGTTCGCGACGACTCCATGTTTGGCCGGAGACGTTCCGGTGATGATCGACGACTGCGCCGTACACGTCACCGCCGGGAATGCGGGCTTATAACTTTGCGCCCCGTGTTTCTCCGCGAACTTCGCCAAACCCGGCATGTGCTCCCCCAGGAATGATTGGGAAAGCCCGACGAGATTGATGACGGCGAGACGCATAGGGGCGGTAAAAATCTCTAACGAAGCAATCGCATCCCCTCTGCTTTGGCTAACTGGTTCAAACGAATATCGAAAGAAAGAAACTGTTTGACACCGATGAGTTTCGCCGCAGAAACGTGCAGAATATCCAAGGAACGATGCCCGCCGGTGGGTGTGTGCTGCAAACTCAATTTCGCAGCATCACGGAACATGACAGCTAGATTCAAACCGGACCAACGAAATAGCCCCGCCTTTACGTCTTGATGGAAATCCCTGATCGCGCCGTGCCCGGCATCGAGACTGATCTCATTTTCGAAAATTTTTCTGCAAATGGCATTCGTAAGTTCCAAATCACCCAGCGGGGAAATCCAGCCAGCTTCTTTCCACGCGCTGGCTATTTTAGCCGCCTTTTCGGATTTAACATCCTCATGGACATACAACGGCAACAAGAAACTAGAATCGCAGTAGATCATCTCTCTTCATTCCTCCAGGAGAGAAAATCCTGTAAAGGTTTGCCTGATTTTGTTAGGATTGGCTTGATGGTGGTGCCGGGGCCGAATCTCATTTTGAAATTCGGCGGCTCAAGCGGAGGCGGGGAATCTAACGTGATACGCGCAAATGGCTTCCCTCTTTTGGAGATCCAAACTTCCTCTCCAGCATTCAACAAGGCCTCCACTTTGGGAAAAGAAGTGCGAAGATCGCGGATGGAGACTGTGCTCATGGTGAAACAACGATGTTTCACCATGCCTCTTGGGTCAAGCCAGAAGCCTCTGGGGAATACGAATCTCTATGGCGATGCCTCACCCCACGCTCACCGCGATGAGCGCCATCGTGTCGTTGCCGAAAATGTCGATGACCTTCGCCTCCACGTAGGCCACATCGGCGAAGCGGACCTGACCCTTGTCCACGGCGCGTTTGTCGAAGACTTCCGGCGGGATGATTTTTGAGGCGGTCGATGCCCTTGCGCTTCGCCTCGTCCAGCACGGCGGGAAACAAGCCCATCTCGAACTCGAAGGCGAGGATGTCCGCGCGGCTGGCTCCGCGCTTGCGGCACTCGGTGATGATTTCCTCCACGAACAGCCGGCCGACCGGCAGATTGATCGGGCCGATGGCGACGAGGCGGCCGTTCATCTTGCCGTGGAAAAACGCCTCACCCTCCAGCGGCTGGGCCTTGTAGGCGCGGAGGATGAGATCGCGGAAATCCTGCTCCTTCTTCGCCAGCGCCTCCGTCTTCTTTTTCCCGGTGAGGCGGTTGGAAACATTCAGATAGGCCTGGCGCTCGTAGCGGCCGAGGTTCAGCACCTCGAAGGCGCGGAAATCCTTGCCCGCCGCCTTCAAATCCCGCTGCACCTG